>NZ_JBEXQJ010000019.1:0-161318 GCF_040612515.1 Streptomyces sp. NPDC006372
GGAGGCCAGGATGCGCAGCCGTTCGTGGGTGGGGGAGCCGGGCTCGGCGGTCCAGACGGTGAGGTGCTGGTCGGGGTCGGTGTTGGCGGTGAGGGCCGGTGCCGGCCCGTCGGCCCGGCCGCGCCCGCACGCCGCGCGACGGCGTGGCCGACGGCTCCTCAACGCGCTGTTCGGCGCGTTCGCCGGAGCGGTCCTGGTGCTGTCCGGGGTGGGGCTGGGGGCGATGGGTGCCACGGTGATCGGCGAGGACGGAGTCATCGACCCGAGGGGGCGGCACCTGCCATGGCTGTCCGGCGGCCCCTCGCCGTCCGCCGTCGTGTCGCCGGGCGCCGTTGTGTCCGAGCCCGCCGCCGTGACGCTCGGCGTACAGGTCATGGACGCCGGGAAGCCGGGAGCCCGGGTCGTCGGGGTCCACGTTCCCGGACCCGGGCAGGCGGCGGGCCTGGTGCGCGGCGACGTCCTCCTCGTCTTCGGCAGAACCCGCATCGACACGGCCGCCGACCTGGCCCGGGCCGTCGCCCGCGCCCGCCCGGGGCGCGAGGTCAGGCTGACGGTCCGGCACCGCAGCGGCGGCTACCAGCAGCTGACGGTCGTCCCGGCCGTCATCACCTGACCACCCGGAAGTGGCTCGTGAGCCGTCCCGCGTCGTCCAGCACATGGAAGGCGAGCCCGGGCGGCGCGTCGCGGTCGGCGGCCCGCTCGCCCTCCCAGGGCAGCCGCAGGGTCCACGTCACGCCGGGGCCGACGACCAGCGGGCGCCCTGCGAACGAGGTGGCGGCGGCGGTGTGGGCATGGCCGGTGATCAGACCGGCGATCCCGGGCCGGCGCTCCAGCAGGCCGGCCAGCCGGTCGGGGTGACGCAGCGGGTAGGAGTCGGGCAGCGGGTGGTGCAGTGGCACCGGAGGGTGGTGGAAGGCGAGCAGGGCCGGCAGACCGTCGTCGAGTTCGTCGAGGGTCGTCTCGATCCAGTCGTACGTCTCCTCGTCCAGCTCTCCCTCGTCACTGCCCGGGATGCTGGAGTCGCACATCAGCACGGCACCGTCGTCGAAGACGTGCGCGCTGTTGACCGGGCCCTCCGCGCCGGGCCGCCCCAGCAGCGCCTTGCGGTAGGGCGCGCGGTTGTCGTGGTTGCCCGGGCAGGTCAGTACGGGGAAGGGGGCGTCGCCGTCGCGCAGTCCCAGGAGGCGGGCGGCCTCCTCGTACTCCGGCTCCGTCGCGTTGTCCGCGATGTCACCGGTCACCAGTACCGCGTCCACCCGGCCCGGCAGTTCCCACAGCCGGTCGCGCACCCGCTCGGCGCGCTCCGTCGCCCGTGGGCTTCCGTCCAGATGCAGATCGCTGATGTGTGCGAGTACGAGCACGGTCGTACGCCCCCTTGATGAGCCAACTAATGGTTGTGGCGCATCAAAGCATTAAAATCAGTGCTCGGGCAATCATCCGCCGTTGGTGGCGGTGTCCGGGCGAAGTGCGCAGACCGCTCGCGCTGCCACCTCCGGCCGGGCAGGATGCTGCCCGTAGCCCCTTCGCCCGTCCTGGGAGGCCCGGATGACCGGAAGCACGGCCACGTCCTTCACCGCCGACGACTACCGGGCCCGCATGGAGCGCGCCGCGCGGACCGCCGCCGAGGCGGGTCTCGCGGGCCTGCTGGTGGCCCCGGGACCGGACCTGGTGTGGCTCACCGGCTACACGCCTCCGGCGGTCACCGAACGGCTCACCCTGCTGGTCCTCGCCCCCGGCCAGGACCCCGTCCTCGTCGTCCCGGCCCTGGAGGCACCGGACGCACGGAAGGCGGCCGGTGCGCCCGCCCTGGCCCTGCGCGACTGGACCGACGGCAAGGACCCCTACGCCGCCACCGCCGCCCTGCTCGACGCCTCGGGCCGGTTCGGCATCAGCGACAACGCCTGGGCCCTGCACCTGCTGGCGTTGCGGCAGACGATGCCCGGCAGCTCCTACACCGCGCTCACCGAGGCCCTGCCGATGCTGCGCGCCGTCAAGGACGCGGCCGAACTGGACCTCATGGCAGCCGCGGGAGCCGCCGCGGACGCGACCTTCGAGGAGATCCGGAACGTCCGCTTCTCCGGCCGACGGGAATCCGAGGTGGCCGCGGACCTCGACCGGCACCTGCGCCGGCACGGACACGAGACGGTGGACTTCACCATCGTCGCCTCCGGCCCGAACGGCGCCAACCCGCACCACGAGGCCGGCGACCGCGTCATCGAACGCGGCGACATGGTCGTCCTCGACTTCGGCGGTCTGCGCGACGGCTACGGGTCCGACACCTCCCGCACGGTCCACGTCGGTGAACCCACCGACGAGGAACGCCGGGTGCACGACGTCGTGCGCGCGGCCCAGGAGGCGGGCTTCCACGCCGTGCGGCCGGGCGCCGCCTGCCAGGACGTCGACCGGGCCGCCCGCGCGGTCATCGCCGACGCCGGATACGGCGAGTACTTCATCCACCGCACCGGACACGGCATCGGCGTCACGACCCACGAGCCGCCGTACATGATCGAGGGCGAGGAGCAGCCCCTCGTGCCCGGCATGTGCTTCTCCGTGGAACCCGGCATCTACCTGCCCGGCCGGTTCGGTGTGCGCATCGAGGACATCGTGAGCGTCACCGAGGACGGCGGACGGCGGCTGAACACCACCTCCCGCGAGCTGGTCATAGTGGAGTGACGCCACCGATGTCCCCCGCACGCCCCTCGAACGGCAACGGCGCGACCATGACCCAGGCACCGACACCCACCGCGGACACCGTCCGCGACCTGGTCCGTTCCCTGCTGAAGGACAGCAAGGACAGCAAGGACAGCAAGGACAGCAGGGACAGCAAGGACCGCACGACCGGCAAGGACGCCAAGGAGACCGGGCAGGGCAGGGGCGGTGCCGGCCCCGACGTCCGGCCCGCCGGCGCCGGCCCCGACCCCGTCACCTGGTGGGTCGGCACCCGCCACGTGCTGCGCCTCGCCCCCGACCGCGAGGCCACCCTGCGCCAGCGCCGCGAACTGCGCCTGCGTGACCTGGTCCGCCCGCACGTCCCGGTGGCGGTGCCGGCCAGCGTGGCCCAGGGCGAGTGGGCGGCCGGGCTGACCTACACGCTGGACACCAAGGTGCCGGGCGGCTCGGGGGAGGAGCACGACGTGTCCGCCGTCGGCGAGGCCGACCTGGCCGGACTGCTCACGGGCCTGCGCGAGGTGCCGGTCCGGCAGGCCGAGACCCTCGGCGTGCCACGGGCCGCTCCGCGCTCCCTGGAGGCCCTGCGCCGCTCCGCCGTACGCTCCGCCGAACGCCTCGCGGACGCCGACGAGTTCGACGCCGCCCGCCTCAACCAGCTCACCGCGGCCGCCGCGGCCCAGCTCGCCGCCCAGTCCGGCTCGGTGGTCCTCACCCACCACGCCCTCACGAGCGGGCACCTCGTGGTCAGCGCCGACGGGCGGGTACGCGGTGTCCTCGGCTGGGCCGACGCGGTCGCCGGCGATCCCGCCGAGGACATCGCGGGCCTCGCCCTCGCCGTCGGTTCGCCCGCCGCCGTACGCGCCGCCACCCTCGCCGGCTACGGCGCCCGGCCCTGTCTGCGCGGACTGTGGCTCGCCCGGTGCGACAGCGTCATCCACCTCGCCGAGGCCCTCGACAGCCGCACCGCCGCCAGGACCACCCCGGCGCGGACCCGGCTGCGTCGCGCCTGGGAGCCGATCCTGCTGGAACGCGTGACGGACCTGCGGGACACGGACGACGCCCTGTGACGGGAGGGGCGACGTGCTCCCGTGCGGCTATCCTCCGCTCATGAAGCGCACCGCCGCGGCCGTGTCCCTGCTGACCGCCTCCGCCCTCACGTGCCTGGCGGGCTGCTCCGGTACCGACGCGCCCTCCACCCCCGGCGCCAGGACGTCCCCGGCACGGCAGCAGACCCCGGCGGAGCGGCTCACCACGCTCATGGTCACGGCGGCCGACCTCGGTACCGGCTCCTCCGTACGGAAGTTCGACCCGGCCGAGGGGAAGTCCGTCTTCGCCCGGTCCGCGCGCGAGATCACCGGCAGCGCCTGCACCCCGCTGGCGGCCATGACGCACCAACTGCCCCTCGGCACCCCGCAGGGCTCCCTGAGCCGCCTCGTCGAGACCCGGAAGGCCCCCGGCACCCGCGTCTACGTCACCCTCGCCCTCTACGGCAAGGGCATGGCGGTGGCGGCGATGGACACCCTCCTCACGGACGCCGTGCGGGGCTGCTCCCTCGGCTTCACCGTCAAGGCGCGGGGCACCGCCGAGCAGTACTACCCGTTCGAGCCCGAGGAGACCCCCGAGGCCGGCGACGAGGCCCTCGCCTACCGCGGCGTCGTCACACCCGAGGGCGGCACGCCCCGGCCGATCCGCACCACCGTCGTACGCCACGGGGACGTCATCGCCGTCTGCACCGCGGTGGGCGGCGCCCGCATCGCGAGCCCCGGGGTCCTCACGCCCGTGATCGAGGCGCAGGACGCGAAGCTCCGCTGATCTCCGCGCACTCAGTCCTGGGCGAGCACCACGCCCGACTCCCCGGGCACCCGCAGCACCCCGTCCGCGCCGGGTGTCTCCACCGGCTCCCACGCGGCCAGCACCCGTGCGTGCGGGACGCCGAGCGACAGCTCCGCCGGTTCCGCTGCCAGGTTCACCGCCACGAAGACGTCCCCACGCCGGAAGGCGATCCAGCGCCGCTCCTCGTCGTGGGCCACCTTGGTGTCGGCGAGGTCGGGGTCGGTCAGGTCGGGCTGCTCCCGGCGCAGCGCGAGGAGCTGCCGGTACCAGGCCAGCACACGCGCGTGGGGCTCGCGTTCCGGTTCCGACCAGTCGAGGCAGGAGCGGTCCCGGGTCGCCGGGTCCTGCGGGTCGGGCACCTCCTCCTCCTTCCAGCCGTGCGCGGCGAACTCCCGCCGCCTGCCCCGTCGTACCGCGTCCGCGAGCTCCGGGTCGGTGTGGTCGGTGAAGAACTGCCAGGGCGTGCCCGCCGCCCACTCCTCGCCCATGAAGAGCATCGGCGTGAACGGCGCCGTCAGGACCAGCGTGGCCGCACAGGCCAGCAGCCCGGGGGAGACCAGGGCCGAAAGCCGGTCCCCCTGGGCGCGGTTGCCGACCTGGTCGTGGGTCTGGGCGTAACCGAGGAGCCGGTGGGCGGCCACCCGCGTCCGGTCCAGGGGACGCCCGTGGTGCCGCTCGCGGAAGCTCGAGTACGTCCCGTCGTGGAACCAGCCGCCGGTGAGGGTCTTGGCGAGCCCGGCGAGCGGAGCACGCGCGAAGTCGGCGTAGTAGCCCTGCGCTTCACCGGTCAGCGTGGTGTGCAGGGCGTGGTGGAAGTCGTCGTTCCACTGCGCGTGCAGCCCGAAGCCGCCCTCGTTCCGGGAGGTGATGAGCCGCGGGTCGTTCAGGTCCGACTCGGCGACCAGGAACAGCGGCCGGTCCACCTCGGCGGCCAGCGCGTCCACGGCCGTCGACAGCTCCTCCAGGAAGTGCTGGGCGCGCGTGTCCACCAGCGCGTGCACCGCGTCCAGGCGCAGCCCGTCGATCCGGTAGTCGCGCAGCCACGCCAGCGCGCTTTCGATCAGGTAGGCGCGCACCTCGTCCGAGCCGGGCGCGTCCAGGTTGACCGCGGAGCCCCAGGGCGTGTGGTGCGTGTCCGTCAAGTAGGGCCCGAAGACGGGCAGGTAGTTGCCCGACGGTCCGAAGTGGTTGTGCACCACGTCCAGCACCACACCCAGGCCGAGTTCGTGGGCCCGGTCGACGAAGCGTTTCAGCGCGTCGGGCCCGCCGTAGGGCTCGTGCACCGCCCACAGGGAGACGCCCTCGTACCCCCAGCCGTGCGTGCCCGGGAAGGGGCACAGCGGCATCAGCTGCACGTGGGTGACGCCCAGTTCGGCGAGATGGCCGAGCCGCCCGGCGGCCGCGTCCAGCGTGCCCTCGCGGGTGTACGTCCCCACGTGCAGTTCGTACAGCACCGCGCCGGGCAGCGGCCGCCCCCGCCACCCCGCGCGCCACGCGTACCGCTGGTGGTCGACGACCGCGCTCAGCCCGTCCGGGCCGTCCGGCTGCCGGCGCGACCGCGGATCCGGCAGCACGGGACCGTCGTCCAGCGCGAATCCGTAACGTGACCCGTCGTGCGCCTCCGCCTCGCCCCACCACCATCCCGTCCGTTCCGGATCGCGCTCCAACGCGTGCCTGACGCCGTCGCACTGGAGCGTCACGCGGTCTGCCTGCGGTGCCCACACCTCGAACTGCACGGACGGTTCCCCTTCGTCTGCTCACCGTGATGTAGCCCGTCCCATGGTGCGGCAAACGAGATCAATCCGCCGGTGCATCCACCCTTTTGCAGCGGGTGTCGCCGGGTACGCGCGCGTGGCGGCCGTTTTCCCGTTTTCTGGACAGCCCGGCCGTGCTGCCCGAGAATCACCAGCGTGACGTCGTCCTTCGAGTTCAACACGTACCCCGCGCGGCTCTCCGACGCGGAGCGCGACAGGGTGCTGAAGGTGCTCCGTGACGGCGTCGCCATGGGCCGCCTGTCCCATGACACGTTCGTCCACCGCATGGAACTGGCACTCGCCGCCCGCCGCCCGGACGAGCTGGCGGTGCTCACCGCGGACCTGCCCACGGAGAGCCGCTTCTCCCGCGTGGTGTTCGGCACCGTCGAGGCGCTCTCCGGGTTCACCGTACGGCTGCGCAGGGCGTGGCGGGCCGAGCGGCTGCCGAAGCTGCTGCTGCCGCACCCGGGGCTCGGCCATCCGCTGCGCATAGGGCGCGACCCCGCCAGCGGACTGCGCCTCAACCACGAGACGGTCTCCCGGGTGCACGCCGAACTCCGCCACCAGGGCGGCATGTGGGTTCTGCGCGACCTCGGCTCCACCAACGGCACCACGGTCAACGGACGGCGGGTCGTCGGCGCGGCCGTCGTCCGCGAGGGCGACCAGGTGGGCTTCGGCCGGATGACGTTCCGGCTGTCGGCGAACTGACCGGAAATCAAGCCCTCCCTCAGCTCTGGCCTGGGGATTACCGGCTGTCGCCCCGCCGGGGGTGGCCAAAACCCTGTGCCTCCCGAAGTGTTGACGCGCCCCGGAAGTCGTGACTGACTGTGCGTACGCCATGTACACCTGGTGAACCGACGGCGCCGCACTGGGGAGGTGTGCCCTGCCGCCCCTCCCGCGCTACCCGACCGTCGACGAACTGGGCACCCGGGCCGCCGCCCTCGTCGCCCGCCACCCACGGGACGCCCGGCTGCGCCGGGTCGGCACCTCCCGTGCGGGCACGCCCCTGTGGCTGCTCTCCGTCGGCCACGGGCCCCGCCAGGCCCTCGTCGTCGCCGGTCCCCACGCCAACGAACCCGTGGGCGGCGCCACCGTGCTGCGCCTGGCCGAGCGTGCCCTGGCCGACCCGCGGCTCACCGAGGGCGCCGACGCCACCTGGAACCTGCTGCTGTGCCTCGACCCGGACGGGCTGCGCCGCAACGAGGGCTGGCTGACCGGCCCCTACATCCTCGGCCAGTACTTCCGGAACTTCTTCCGGCCCGGCTTCCTGGAACAGCCCGAGTGGCTGCCCGACGGCGCGGCGGGCGCCGCGCTGCCCGAGACCCGCGCACTCCTCGACGTCCAGGACGAACTGCGCCCGTTCCTCCAGTGCTCCCTGCACGGTGTCGACGTCGGCGGCGGATTCGTCGAGCTCACCCACGACCTGCCCGGCCTCGCGCAGCGCCTCGCCCCCATCGCCACCCGGCTCGGCATCCCCCGCGAGCTCGGCGCCTACGACGCCCTGTACTGGCCCGGCCTCGGGGCCGCCGTCTACCGGATACCGCCGCCGCGCCGGGCCGGCCTGGCCGCGGCCATCACGGAGGCCGCCGTCGAGTCGACGTGGTTCCACCCGTACCGGCACGGCACCGTCACCGCGGTCGTCGAGTCGCCCATGTGGGGCGTGGCGGCCGTGGCGGACGGCTCCCCGCCCGTGGACCGGGACGCGGTGCTGCGGGCCGTCAGCCGCACCCTGCGCCACGACACGGGCCTCCTGCGCCACCTGCTGGCCCGGATCCGGCCGCACCTCGCGGCCGTGCCCGACGCGGCGCGGCTGCTCGCCCCGGTCGACGACTACTTACTCGTCTGCCCGGGCCTCGCCGACGCCTGGGATCCGGACACCGGCGACGCCGCGGCCCACCCCCTCCCGCCCCTGAGCACCGCCCACCTGGCCGCCCTGCGCATCTCCGGGCGACGCCTGGCGCTGCGCACAGCGGGCCTGCTGCACCAGCTCGTGCGGGCCGCCGGCCACGACCCGGCCGGGGCCCTGCCGGAGCTGGACCTGCTGATCGACGCGTGGTGCGCCGACTACCGCGACGGCTGCGGGGCGCGCTGGATCCCGGTGGCACGCCAGGCGGAGTACCAGGCGCGCGTGGTGCTCTCTGCTTTCGAACTGGCCGCGCGGCACCCGCACGCGGGTGCCCCGTCGGGCGAGCCGGGGCTGGAGGCCGGGGCGGCGGTACCGATGCAGCGGGACTGAGGCGTCCCACCACCACGTGAGGTGCCTGGTCCCGCCCGGAGGCCTACCACGCCCGCTCGCGCGCGTGCAGCGCCGCGGCGACCACCGTGCGGGACTGGTGCTCGACCTGGTGCTCCAAGGGCACCCAACGGGCGCGGAAACGTTCCGCGAAGGCGTCGCTCCAGGTCGCGACGAGTTCTTCGAGTTGCTTCGCCGCCCGGTCGTCGGTCTCGCGCAGCACCCGCAGCAGCATGGCCGCCGCCCGCAGCGGCACGCGGCGCGCGAACGCGTCCACGCTGCCGACGTACGCCCTGGTGAGGTCGGCGGGCGGAGTGTGGAGCAGGTCCGAGGCCAGGCCCGGCACCAGTTCCAGCCCCCACCGGGCGGCCCGCAGCAGCGGCCCGTCCGGGCCGGTGAGCCGGGGCAGGGCGTCGTCGAGCACCCGTGTCACCTCCAGCGCGTCCCGCTGCAGCCGGCGCGCGAGCCGCCCGATCGCCGCCGCCGGAGCAGGATGCGGAGCCGGGTCGTCCACCAGGTCGCTCGCCCACATCGGCACCTCGACGACCGCAGTGAGACCGCCGTACCGGTGGGCGTGGAACCAGGTGCTGTGCCGCGCGTCGTCCGGCAGGCTCGGGTACGCCGGTCCGATCTCCGGCGCGGGCATCACATGGACGCCCGGTCCGGAGGCGGGCCAGCCCGCGGCGTCCGAAGCACCGGTCTCGACCGGGATGTGCAGCTCGGCGGCGGACTTGGCGAAGGGCTCGGCGAGCCCCGGCACGTCCC
The DNA here is from genome assembly GCF_040612515.1 of Streptomyces sp. NPDC006372. Classification (NCBI taxonomy): domain Bacteria; kingdom Bacillati; phylum Actinomycetota; class Actinomycetes; order Kitasatosporales; family Streptomycetaceae; genus Streptomyces; species Streptomyces sp. NPDC006372. Next base: position 9,256 of record NZ_JBEXQJ010000019.1, read on the forward strand.
TGGTCAGCTGCACCCAGCTGCCGCCCAGGTCCGTGCCGTGCAGCGTCACCTGGAGGTAGGGCCGCAGCTCGTCGATGACACCGGTCAGGGCCCTGGTCTCGGGCGGCAGCCGGTCGGGCGGCAGGAGGGACGGCGCCCACTCCGGCTGCTCCGGGCCCGCGGGGCGGAAGAAGCCGAGGTGGTAGTCGAACAGGCTGCGCGGCGCCGGCGTCACATGCAGGCTCGCCCCGTCGGGGTCCGCGCACAGCAGGAAGTGCCAGGAGATGCCGTCGCGCAACCGCCGCTGCTCCAGCACCCTCCGGGCGACCGCGAGCAGGGTGCAGGAGCCCGTCGGCTCGTTGGCGTGGGCGCCGGCGACCACCAGCACCGCGCGGCGGGCCCGGCCCACCGACAGCAGATACAGGGGCCGGCCCGCACGGGAGGCGCCCACCTGCCGCAGGGTGCAGACGCCGGGGCGGTGGGTGGTCAACGCCCGGGCAGCGGAGACCTGTTCGGTCACCGTGGGGTAGCGCAGCTCCGGCAGGACACTCACCCCCGTCACATCCGCCCGAGTTCGCAGTCGCAGTACCCCACGGCCGTGGGGCGGTGTCAAGGGCGCGGCAGGGGAGCCCGCACGGGGCGCCCGGAAGCACGGCCCGCCGGATGGAGGAGGCGGCCCTCTGGAGGGAGCGGTTCCGTCGCGAACGCGGCTGACGGCCGGCCCCGGCTCACTCACCCACCCGTTCCAGCAGAGCCACCGGCGACGGCCCGAGGAGGTCCGCGACGCGCGCGTGCCCGGTGAACTCCCGCCCCGGCTCCAGGACATCCGCCCAGCGCCCCGGGGGCAGTGGCAGCCGGGTGTCGTGCCAGCCGCCGGCCTCCTCGAGCCGCAGCGAAAGGCGGGTCACCGCCGTCAGCACGCGGCCGGAGCGGACGAACGCCAGGCAGTGGTGTGCCGCCGGGCCCTCGGGGAGCAGGGGCGTGTACGTCGCCGTGTCGCCGAAGACGCCGGGGCGTCGCGCCCGCAGGCCGAGTGCCGCGCGCGTCACCGCGAGCTTCGCCTCGGACGTCGCGCCGGACACCTCGGGCGGGAAGCCCACCGCCCGCCGGTTGTCCGGGTCGACCAGAGCCCGGTACTCGGCCTCCGTGCCCTGGTAGACGTCCGGGACGCCCGGCATCGTCAGCTGGACCAGGGCCGTGCCCAGCACGTTCGCCCGGACGTGCGGGTCGAGCGCGTCGCGGAACGCGGCGACCCGCTCGCCCGGTGTCCCGCACGGCCCGGCCGTCACGAACCGTGCCACCGCCTCCTCGTACGGCGGCTCCTGCTCGGTCCAGCTCGTGTACAGACCCGCCTCGCGCACGTGCTTCAGCAGCGCGCCCCGCACCCGCTCCGGGTCCGCCGGGCCCAGCCCGAACACCGTCTGCCAGGCCGCCCACGCCAGTTGTGCGTCCGGCACGCCCTCGCCGGTGCGGGTCACCTCGGCGAGGACGTCCGCCCAGCGGTCCGGGCACTCGGTCAGCACGTTCAGCGCCGCCCGGACGTCGGCACTGCGCTTGGTGTCGTGCGTCGAGGCGACCGTCCCGGTGAGCGGCCAGTCGCGCTGCACGCGCGCGCAGTACGCGTGGAACTCCTCAGGCGACAGTGCCGGACCGCCCGGATCGCCGCCCACCTCGGTCGCCGACAGCAACGGCACATAGCGGTAGAACGCCGTGTCCTCCACGGACTTCGCCCGCAGCGCCGAGGAGGTCTGCGCGAACCGCGTCCGGAACTCCACCTGCGCGGGCCCGTCGCCGTACCGCCCCAGCACCAGGTCCCGTACGACGTCCACCGCGCCGGCCTCCTCCGGTACCGCGAAGGCGAGCCGGGCCTCGGCGGCGGCCTCCTCGGTGACCACGGAGGCGGCGTCGGCGGACTCGTACGGCCGGTAGACCTCCATCCGGACCAGGAGCTCCTGCAACGCGGTGCGCAGCGCCCAGGGCGCGCGGTCGCGCAGGGCCGGCTCAGGCGAGGTCGCGCACATCCGGGCCGCAACCCGGGTGAGCCGGTCCGTCTCGGTGGCCAGCTCGTGCGTGAGGACCTTGTAGGCCGCCCGCCGCACCGTCGCGTCCCAGTGCCCGCCGCGGTCCGTCTGAGGGGCCGCGAACCGCCGGTACTGCCCCAGGAGGTCCCCGAACCCGGCCGGATCCGTGAAGAGCCCGTCCACGTGCCGCAGCGCGTCGTACCCGGTGGTCCCGGCGACGGGCCAGGAGGCAGGCAGCCGCTCGCCGTCGGCCAGGATCTTCTCCACGACCGTCCACCGGCCGCCCGTCGCCTCGTGCAGCCGCCGGAGGTAGCCGTCGGGGTCGGCGAGGCCGTCGGGGTGGTCGACGCGCAATCCGTCGATCACGCCCTCGTGGAGCAGCTGGAGGATCTTGTCGTGGGTGGCCTCGAACACCTCGGGGTCCTCCACCCGCACCCCGATGAGCTCCGAGATGCTGAAGAACCGCCGGTAGTTCAGCTCGGTCCGGGCCAGCCGCCACCACACCGGTCGGTACCACTGCGCGTCCAGCAGGTGCGGCAGCGGCAGGTCCCCGGTTCCCTCGCGCAGCGGGAACGCGTGGTCGTAGTAGCGCAGGACGTCCCCGTCGACGCGCAGCTCCCCGAGCACCTCGCCCAGCGGCCCGCCGAGCACCGGCAGCAGCACCTGCCCGTCCTGGGCCTCCCAGTCGATGTCGAACCAGCGCGCGTACGGCGACTTCGGGCCCTCGCGCAGCACCTCCCACAGGGCGCGGTTGTGGCGCGGGGACATGGCCATGTGGTTCGGGACGATGTCGGCCACCAGGCCGAGGCCGTGCTCCCGTGCGGTGCGCGCCAGGGCCCGCAGCCCCTCCTCGCCGCCCAGTTCCTCGCGCACGCGCGCGTGGTCGACGACGTCGTAGCCGTGCGCCGAGCCCGGCACGGCCTCCAGGACGGGGGAGAGGTGCAGGTGCGAGACACCGAGCGAGGCCAGGTACGGCACGACGGCCGCCGCGGCCCCGAACGGGAAGTCGGGCTGCAGCTGCAGCCGGTACGTGGCCGTGGGCACCACCGGGTCAGTTCGCTCAGGCGTCATGGAAACGTACGTACCCGCCCCGCCGCCGTTCGTGCCCTCCCGCACGCCGGGTGCGCCGCGCGTCGCCCGGACGGGTGCCTCACCCGGACGACGCGGCGGGGCGGCCGGAGCCCGCGCTACACGGGGCGCTGCAGCACGGTCATGCTCCGGTCCGTGAGGGTCAGCCGGTCCCCGGCCTGCACCTTCGGGCCGGTGTCCGGCGGCACCCCTTCGGGGCGGGCCGTGTCGACCACGACCTGCCACTGCCGCCCGTGGTCGACCGGGACCACGAAGTCCAGCGCCTTCGGCGAGGCGTTGAACATCAGCAGGAACGAGTCGTCGGTGATGCGCTCCCCGCGCGCGCCGGGCTCCGAGATGGCGTTGCCGTTGAGGAACACCGTCAGCGCGGAGGCCCGGGCCGAGTCCCAGTCGCGCTGGGTCATCTCGCCGCCCTCCGGAGTGAACCAGGCGATGTCGGACAGGTCGTCGTGCGTGCCCTCCACGGGCCGGCCGTGGAAGAAGCGCCTCCGGCGGAAGACCGGGTGGTCCCGGCGCAGCCACACCATCGCGCGCGTGAAGGCCAGCAGTTCCCGCGCGAGTCCCCCTTCCTCCTCGTCGCCCTCCGGCCACTCCACCCAGGCCAGCTCGTTGTCCTGGCAGTAGGCGTTGTTGTTGCCGCGCTGGGTGCGGGCGAGCTCGTCACCGTGGCTGATCATGGGCACGCCCTGGGAGAGCATCAGCGTCGCGATGAAGTTCCGCATCTGCCGGGCCCGCAGCCGCAGCACGTCCGGGTCGTCCGTCTCGCCCTCGGCCCCGCAGTTCCAGGACCGGTTGTGGCTCTCGCCGTCCCGGTTGTCCTCGCCGTTGGCCTGGTTGTGCTTGTCGTTGTAGGCCACCAGGTCGTGCATCGTGAAGCCGTCGTGGCAGGTCACGAAGTTGATGGAGGCCAGTGGGCGCCGTCCGTCGTCCTGGTACAGGTCGGAGGAGCCGGTCAGCCGGGAGGCGAACTCGGCGAGCGTGCGCTGCTCGCCCCGCCACAGGTCGCGCACGGTGTCCCGGTACTTGCCGTTCCACTCGGTCCACAGCGGCGGGAAATTGCCCACCTGGTAACCGCCCTCGCCCACGTCCCACGGCTCGGCGATCAGCTTGACCTGCGAGACCACCGGGTCCTGCTGGACCAGGTCGAAGAACGACGAGAGCCGGTCCACCTCGTGGAACTGCCGGGCGAGGGTCGCGGCCAGATCGAAGCGGAACCCGTCGACGTGCATGTCCGTGACCCAGTACCGCAGCGAGTCCATGATCAGCTGGAGCACGTGCGGGGACCGCATGAGCAGGGAGTTCCCCGTCCCTGTCGTGTCCATGTAGTAGCGGGGGTCGTCGGTCAGCCGGTAGTAGCGCGAGTTGTCGAGGCCCTTGAAGGACAGCGTCGGACCCAGATGGTTGCCCTCGGCGGTGTGGTTGTAGACCACGTCGAGGATCACCTCGATCCCGGCCTCGTGCAGCGCCTTCACCGCCGACTTGAACTCCAGCACCTGCTGGCCCCGGTCGCCCCAGGAGGCGTAGGCGTTGTGCGGGGCGAAGAAACCGATCGTGTTGTAGCCCCAGTAGTTGTTCAGGCCCATGTCGACCAGGCGGTGATCGTTCACGAACTGGTGTACGGGCATCAGCTCCAGGGCCGTGACCCCGAGCTCCGTGAGGTGCTCGATGATCGCCGGGTGGGCGAGGGCCGCGTAGGTGCCGCGCAGCTCCTCCGGCAGCCCCGGATGCCGCATGGTGAGGCCCTTGACGTGGGCCTCGTAGATCACCGTGTGGTGGTACTCGGTGCGCGGCCGCCGGTCGTCGCCCCAGTCGAAGTACGGGTTGACCACGACCGACGTCATGGTGTGCGGCGCAGAGTCCAGGTCGTTGCGCCGGTCGGGATCGTCGAAGTGGTAGCCGTAGACCTCCTCGCCCCAGCTGATCGAACCGCTGATCGCACGCGCGTACGGGTCGAGCAGCAGCTTCGCGGAGTTGCAGCGCAGCCCGTGCTCCGGGGCGTACGGGCCGTGCACCCGGAACCCGTACCGCTGGCCCGGCATGATGCCCGGCAGGTACGCGTGCCGCACGAAGGCGTCGCTCTCCCGGAGCTCGACCGCGGTCTCCGAACCGTCGTCGTGCAGCAGACACAGCTCTACTCGGTCCGCGGCCTCCGTGAAGACCGCGAAGTTGGTACCGGCGCCGTCGTACGTGGCACCGAGTGGATACGCCTCTCCAGGCCAGACCTGCATGGATACGACTCTTTCAGGTGTGCGGCGCCGGTGGGGACGCCTTGGCTCCGAGTCTCCCCAAAAGTGAGGGAACCACCTGTGACTTGTCTCCCTCTTACCGGGCGACCAGTGCATACGCGGTATGCCGAAACCATTGGGGCCAACACATACTCCCGGGGCCGTTGGGGGAGTAGGGGGAAGATGTGCGCAACATAGTGCACCGCCATCTCGGAAAGGTCGTGGCCGGTGCGGCCATAGCGGTCGCCGCGAGCGCGGTGATGGTCGGCGTCACCCTGCCGGGCACGGCCGGGGCCGACGAGACGGGGGGCGCGACGGGGCAGTCCGCCCGGCAGGCGGCCGGTGCGGAACGGGCCGTCGCGCCCGGGGTCGTCGAGGAGGCACCGGCCGAAGGGGAGAAGGGCACGGGCCGCGATCCGCTGACCGACGACGAGACGGAACGGGCCGAGAAGATCGCCCTCAGCCGGCAGCTGTTCCGGAGCAGTGAGAGCGTCGACGGGGAGCGCGGACCGCAGCGCCTCGGCGTCGACCTCGCGGAACCGGAGGCCGACGACGCCGGCAACCCGGCCGCGCCCCGGCGCGCCGACGTGACCTTCTACGACTACCGGGACGACACCCTCGTCACCAGGACCGTCGACCTGGGCACCGGCAAAGTGGTCGCGACCGGCACCCAGCACGGTGTCCAGCCGCCCCTGAGCCGCGCCGAGAAGGCCGAGGCGGCCGGGCTGCTGATCGCCGACCCGCTGGGCGCCGGCCTCAAGGCCGACTACAAGGACGCCACCGGCAAGGCCCTCACCTCGCCGGACCAGCTCCAGCTCAGCGGCGCCGTCTACCGGGCCGCGCCGGGCGCCCAGCCCGCCGTGCTCGACCAGTGCGGCGAGCACCGCTGCGTCCGGCTGTTCCCGAAGATCAAGAACGGGCCGTGGGTCGACATGAGGTCGCTCGTGATCGACCTGAGCGCCCGCAAGATCGCCGAGCTCGGCCACTGACCCGGCCCGCTCCACCCACCTGTCCACCTCGCTCCTCCTGAGGGAGTCACCTCGTCATGCGCGTGAACAGAATCAGCAGGGCCCGCACCCGGGCGGCCGTGGGGCTCACCGTGGCCGCGCTGGCCGCCGGCGCCACGACCGGTGCGGGACCCGCCACCGCCCGGCCGCAGACCGCCCCCGCGGCCCCCGCCGCGGCCTACTGCGGCGCGGCCCACCGCATCGAACAGAAGCTCTCCACCGGCACCACCTGGCAGATGTGCTGGCGCTACGACGGCAAGGCCGGCCTCGTCCTGGAGAACGTGTCGTACCAGCCCAAGGGCGAACCCAAGCCGATCAAGGTCCTCAACAGCGCCAGGCTCGGCCAGATCCACGTCCCCTACGACGACGGCAACGTCGAGTACGACGACCTGACCGGCTTCGACTTCGCCCAGGGCCTGATGAACCTCGCCCCCGGCGAGTGCCCCGGCGGCACCATCAAGACGGTCAAGGTCCCGGACTCCTGGAACGAGGACCCGAACGTCAAGGGCCTGTGCACCACCACCCGCTCCCGCGGCCACGCCTACCGCATGCAGGGCGACACCGCGAACAAGGTCTACCAGACCCAGGGCAAGGACCTCCTCGTCTACACGGTGAACCAGGTCGGCTGGTACGAGTACATGACCGAGTGGCGCTTCCAGGACGACGGCGCGATCACCATGAACGTCGGTGCCACGGGCAGCCTCTCCTGGGACGACTACGACGCCGGTGACGGCCGCGGCTGGCCGATCGGCAAGGGGGCCGCCGCCGCGAAGGCCACCAGCCACAGCCACAACGCCTTCTGGCGACTCGACTTCGCCCTCGACGGCTCCACGAAGAACAGCGTCGAGCAGTACGACTCCACCGTCTCCGCCCCGACCAGCGGACAGCGGGCCCCGAGCACGAAGACGACCCGCACCAAGATCACCAAGGAACTCGCCGCCGACAGCAAGAACTACCGCTGGTGGCGCGTGGTCAGCGCGGCCGGCAAGAACAAGGACGGGCATGCCCGCTCCTACGAGCTCGTTCCGGGGCCGACCACCAAGTACCCGGGCCGCAGCTTCACCAAGCACGACCTGTACGTCACGCAGTACAACAAGTGCGAACTGTTCGCCAGCAACAACCCCGGCAACTGCGGGCCCGGAGCCGGCACCGCCGTCGACAAGTGGGTGAACGGACAGGCCCTGAAACACCCCGTGGTCTGGATGAACATCGGCTTCCACCACATCGCCCGGGACGAGGACCAGCAGCCCATGCCCGTGCACTGGCAGGGCTTCTCCATCGCCCCGCGCGACGTCACCGCCATGAATCCGCTCACTCCGGCCGAGCTCGGCTGGCAGAACGGGCACTGGCAGCCGCGCGGTTGAGCATCACCCTGCCCATCCGGCTGCACCGCCGACCGCTCCCGGAGTACCCTTCCTTGATCGTTGACAAGGGCGGTGCTCGGGGGAGCGGAAGGCGGTGCGCGGGTGGGCTCGGGAGGGCTGGAGCTGCCCCCTGGTGACGAGGGTCACGAGGGGGACTCCGCAGACGTCCCGGCCGGAGCCGTGTCCCTGGCACGGCCGATGGACGCGTCGGGCTCGATCGGTCCGGAACTGGACTGGGACGCCGAGAACTGGCGCGAGGTACGCACCCGCGCCCAGCGGGCCGGCCGGGCCTACATCTGGCTGAACCTCGTCGAACAGCGGCTGCGCGCGGTCGTCGCCGCAGTGCTGCGTCCCGTCTACGAACCCGTCCACGGCGAGGACTGGGTGGTGGCCGCCGCCGGACCCGCCGGGCAGGAATGGGTGCAGCGCGCGGTCGCCGTGCGCGAGGTCAGCCGCCGCAAGGGCTATCTGCTGGACCCCGCCGACGACAACGTCCTGTCCTTCCTCACCCTGCCGCAGCTGCGCGAGCTGATGGTGCAGCACTGGCCCTGCTTCGAGCCCTACTTCGACGACCGCCGGGACGTCGAGCTCGCCCTGGACGAGCTGGAGGTCACCCGGAACGTCGTCTCCCGCAACCGGGCCCTGTCCGAGGCCGTCCTGAACCAGGCCGAGCGCGCCTCGGCCCGGCTGCTGGAGATGCTCGGCGCGGGTGGTGACGTGCCGTCCGCCCGCCGGCTGCCCATCGACGCGGTCGAGGACCTGGTCGGTGACCGGTACGCGGACGTGGTCGCCGTCCACTCGGACCGGGTGCGGCTGATGCGGCAGTTCCCGGCCGAGGACATCTTCGGCGGCGCCCGCCGCCTCGACGCCATCGGCATCGGCCTCAACCTGCTCGTGCAGAACTTCTCCGGCCGGCGTCTGGTGCGGCTCGCCGAGTCCGGCTGCCGGGTGCGGCTGCTGTTCCTCAACCCGGCCTCCAGCGCGGTCAAGCGACGCGAGCGCGAACTGGGCCTCAAGCGCGGTGAGCTCAGCCGGGCCGTCGAGATGAACATCCTGCACATGCGCCGGGTGCGTGCCCGGCTACGCGACCCGGGCGCCTTCGAGATCCAGGTCTTCGACGAGACGCCCCGCTTCACGGCGTACCTGGTCGACGGTGACGGTGCGGACGGCATCGCGGTCGTGCAGAACTACCTGCGCCGGACGCGGGGGATGGAGGCGCCGGTGTTCGTGCTGCGCAACGGCGGCAAGGTGGTCAAGTCGGGCGAGATCGACGAAAGCGGCCTCTTCCCCACGTATCGCGAGGAGTTCGAGGTGATGTGGGCGGATTCGCGACCGGTGTCGTGAGCGGGGCCCTGGTGTGCGGCCGGGCGGGTAAGCGGAACGCGATCCTCTGATTGTCAGTGGTGCGTGCGAAGGTGGAGCCCACTGGGGGAACGCACCACAAGAAGGGGGACCGCCCATGGGCTGGCACCGGGAGCTGCTGATCGGCTTCGACCTGGAGACGACGGGCACGGATCCGCGCGAGGCGCGCATCGTCACGGGGGCCGTGATCGAGGTCAGGGGCGGGGAGCCGGCGGGGCGCCGGGAGTGGCTGGCCGACCCGGGGGTGCCGATCCCCGAGGACGCGGTGGCGGTGCACGGCATCAGCAGCGAGTGGGCGGCGGCCGAGGGCAGACCGGCCGACCAGGTGGCGGACGCCATGGCCGAGGTCCTCACCTCCTACTGGAAGACCGGTGTGCCGGTCGTCGCCTACAACGCGGCCTTCGACCTGACCCTGCTCTCCGCCGAGTTGCGGCGCCACGGCCTGCCGTCCCTGCGCGACCGTCTCGGCGGCGTGGACCCGGCCCCGGTCATCGACCCGTACACCATCGACCGCTGGGTCGACCGCTACCGCCGCGGCAAACGCAACCTCGAAGCGGTCTGCGCCGAGTACGGCGTGGTCCTCGACTCCGCCCACGACGCCCTGGCCGACGCCCTCGCGGCGGCCCGCCTCGCCTGCGCGATAGCCACCCGCCACCCCAAGATCGCCGCCCTCGGCCCGGCGACCCTGCACCACCGCCAGATCGAGTGGTACGCGGAGTGGGCGGCGGACTTCCAGACCTTCCTGCGCAAGAAGGGCGACGCGACAGCGCTGGTCGACGGGGCATGGCCCTTGCGGGAATTGGCGGACGAGCCGGCCTGACCCCGGCTGCGGGCAGTCAGAACGGAAACCACCTCACCGTCTCACCGCCGTCCCGCAAAGACGCCACCCGCCGCTCGAACTCGGCCAATGCCTTCGGGTTGCTCGGCGCATGCTGGGCGACCCACGCGCAACTGGCCGTCTCCCGGGCGCCGCGCAGGACACCGCAGCCCTCCCAGGCGCGAACGTCCCAGCCGTAGGCCTCGGTGAAGGACTCGTACGCCTGGTCCGGCACCCCGTACCGGTCGTGCGACAACACCATCACCACCAGATCGTGCTCGCGCAGGTCCGAGGAGACCGTCTCCAGATCGACCAGCACCGGACCGTCCGGCCCGACGTGCACATTGCGCGGCAACGCGTCGCCGTGGATCGGGCCCGGCGGCAGGTGCGGCGTCAACGCGGCGGCCTCCGCCGCGAATCCGTCCCGCCGCGCCCGCAGATACGCCGTGTCCGCGGGATCGATCGCATCGCCCGCAAGCCGCAGCCACCGTTCCACACCACCCAGCAGATCACGGCCGGGAAGCTCGAAAGGAGGAGGAGGCGTGGCATGCACGACCCGCAACAGTTCGGCCAAATCCCGCGGCTCGGCGGGCCGTACGGCATCCGGCAGCCGATGCCACACCGTCACCGGATGCCCGTCGACCAGCAGGGGCTCGGACGCGGCCGCCCGCACCGCCGGCACCCCCGCCTCGTCGAGCCACAGCGCGATGTCCAGTTCGCGCCGCGCCCGGTCGAGGAGCTCCGCGTCGCGACCCACCTTGACGACCAGGTCACCGGCGGCGAACACCGCGTTCTCACCCAGCGCGAGCAGCCGTGCCCCGCGGGCAGAGCCGGTCCCCGCGCCGGGCAGCACCCCCGCCGCGGTCAGTACGTCCCGCGCCCGTGCCTCGTCCATCGTCCGCCTCCGTCGTTCACGTCCTGTGCCGTCGGGTTCCGGCCATCCGCCGGTCAGTGTCGCATCGGCACAGGTGGGGCGGCATGCGCGGTGCCTTGACGAGGCAGAACGCCTTCACGACCATGACCTGGTCGGCCGAGCCGCCAAAGGGGCTGATTCCGTGACATCGGTGACTGAGTCCTCGCCGCCGACGCCGAAGAGACCGGCCGGCCGCAAGCCCGGCGAGGTCCGGCCCCGCCGGGCCGTCGACCACGGCGCCTGGTTCCTCGTCCTGCCCGCACTGCTCCCCATCCTCGTCCTCAGCGTCGGCCCGCTGCTGTACGGGATCCTGCTCGCCTTCACCGACGCCCAGTCCGGCCGCACCGAACCCACCCAGTGGATCGGCGCACTCAATTTCCGGGACCTGCTGCACGACACGCTGTTCTGGGAGTCGTTCCGGATCGGGCTGGTGTGGGCGGTCGGGGTGACCGTGCCGCAGTTCCTGCTCGCGCTGGGCCTCGCCCTGCTGCTCGACCAGGACCTGCGGCTGCGCTGGCTGGCCCGTGCCCTGGCGATCATCCCCTGGGCCATGCCCGAGGTCGTCGTCGGCCTCATGTGGCGGCTCGTCTACAACCCCGACGCGGGCATTCTCAACGAGACCCTGTGCGACCTCGGCCTGGGCGGTGGCCGCGACTGGCTCAGCGGGCTCGCCACCGCGCTGCCCGCCGTGATCGTCGTGGGAGTGTGGGCGGGCATGCCCCAGACGACGGTGGCGCTGCTCGCCGGTCTGCAGAACACCCCGCGCGAACTCCACGAGGCCGCGGCGGTCGACGGCGCGAGCGCCTGGCGCCGGTTCCGCACGGTCACCTGGCCCGCCCTCAGACCCGTCGCCCTGGCCATCACCGCGCTCAACCTCATCTGGAACTTCAACTCCTTCGCCCTGGTGTACGTCCTCACCAGCGGCGGCCCCGGCGGCCGGACCCGCCTGCCGATGCTCTTCGCCTACGAAGAGGCCTTCCGCTACGGACAGTTCGGCTACGCGGCGGCGATGGGCTGCGTGATGGTGGCCGTGATCTCGATCGCGCTGGCCGTCTTCCTCGCCGGCCGCCTCCGGGGAGGTGACGAGGCGTGAGGACCAGCACCCCGGCCCGCGTCGGCCAGTACACGGCGCTCCTCGCCTACCTCGTCTTCCTCGCCTTCCCGTTCCTCTGGCTGGTCTCCACCGCGTTCAAACCGCCGCGTGAACTGGGCAGTCCGCACCCGACCTGGATCCCGAAGGACCCCACCCTCGACAACTTCCGGCAGGCCTTCGACGAACAGCCGCTGCTGCACGCCGCCCTCAACTCCCTGCTCGCGGCGCTCGGGGCGGCGGTCGTCGCGGTGCTGATCGCCACACCGATGGCGTACGTCGTCGCCCGGCGCCGCACCCGGCTCGCCAAGGCGGTGACGGGCTGGGTGGTGGTCAGCCAGGCGTTCCCCTTCGTCCTGTTGATCATCCCGCTGTTCCTGGTCCTGAAGAACCTCCACCTGATCAACTCCGTGCCCGGGCTGGTGCTGGTCTACGTGGTGTGGGCGCTGCCGTTCGCGCTGTGGATGCTCGCCGGGTACGTGCGGGCCGTACCGCCCGAACTGGAGGAGGCCGCCGCGGTCGACGGTGCCGGGCGGCTGCGGACACTCGTGTCGGTGACAGCGCCGCTGCTCGCGCCGGGCATCGTGGCGACCGCGCTGTTCGCGTTCATCACCGCGTGGAACGAGTTCTTCTTCGCGCTCGTGCTGCTCAAGACGCCGGAGAAACAGACCCTGCCGGTCGTGCTCACCCACTTCATCGGAGCCGAGGGCGTCGCCGACCTCGGCCCCCTCGCGGCGGCGGCGTTCCTCGCGACGCTGCCCTCGCTGGTCGTCTTCGCGATCATCCAGCGGCGCATCACGGGCGGCATGCTCACCGGGGCGGTGAAGAGCTGATGAGACACGTACGCCTGCTGCTACCGGTCCTCCTCCTGCTCCTCGCCGGCTGCTCCTCCGGAGGCACCCGCGACGACGGCCGGATCACCCTGCGCTTCCAGTCCCTGGCCTGGCAGCAGGAGTCGGTCGAGGCCAACAAGGAACTGGTCGAGGAGTGGAACGCCACCCACCCGGACGTCCGGGTCGAGTACGTGCAAGGCACCTGGGACAGCGTTCACGACCAGCTCCTCACCGCCTTCGAGGGCGGCGAGGCACCCGACATCATCCACGACGCCTCCGACGACCTCGCGGACTTCGCCTACGGCGGCTACCTCGCCGATCTCACCGACCTGCTGCCCGCCCGGCTGAAGTCGGACATCCCGCCGCGCAGTTGGCAGACGACCACCTTCGGCGACGGCGTCTACGGCGTGCCCTTCCTCCAGGAACCCCGCGTGCTGATCGCCAACGCGAAGTGGCTCGAGCGGTCCGGTGTCCGGATCCCGACACCCGAGCACCCCTGGACCTGGGCCGAGTTCCGCCGGATCACCGAACGCCTCAGCGGCCAGGGCACGTACGGCGTCGCCTGGCCGCTGAAGGAACCGGTCTCCGCCACGCTCAACCTCTCCCTGTCGGCGGGCGGACAGCTCTTCCACCGCGGGCCGGACGGCAAGGTGACGGTCCGGTTCGAAGCGGCCGACCAGGTGGTGCCGCGCACCGTCCACGAGCAGGTCGGCACCGACCGCAGTGCCTCGCCCACCACTCTGGGCAGCGGCGGTTCGGACACCCTGCCCGGCTTCTTCGGCGGCCGGTACGCGATGGTCCCGCTGGGCTTCTCCTACCGCCAGCAGATCGTGCAGCAGGCCCCGAAGGGCTTCGAGTGGCAGGTGCTGCCGGCTCCGGCGGGCGCGGGGGGACTCACCCAGGGTGTCAGCCCGCAGACCCTCTCGATCGCCGAGGACTGCCCGCACCAGAAGGAGGCGGCCGCCTTCATCGACTTCCTGCTGAGGCCGCGGAACATGGTCCGTCTCGCCCTCGGCGACTGGATGCTGCCCACCGGCACCCAGGCCCTGAACGACCCGGCGCTGCGCACGGCCGAGCACGGCTGGTCGACGGGCACGGCGCTCGCCACCCACCTGAGCCCCGCGCCCGCCCAGACCGTACGGGGCTATCCCGAGTGGAAGGACAAGGTGGCGACCCCGGCCCTCCAGGAGTACTACAGCGGCGCGATCGGCATCCGTGAGCTGCGGGAACGCCTGGAGCGGGACGGCAACCTGGTGCTGGCGCGCTACCAGCGCTGAGTACCGGCCCCGGTCAGCGCCACGATCAAGGGCGTAGACAGTGTCTACGGGCTCCTGGTAGACACTGTCACATGGACGCCGAGGGGACGCTGCGGGTGCGGCTGGTCGATGCCGGGGTGGAGCTGGTGCTGTCCGAGGGCAGCGGCTCGGTCGGGCTGCGGGAGATCGCCCGCCGGGCGGGTGTGTCGCACGGCGCGCCCCGGCGGTACTTTCCGACGCACCGGGCACTGCTGTCGGCCATCGCCCGCCGGGGCTTCGAGGAACTGGGCGCGCGGGCCGTCGCGGCCACGCCCGAATCCGCGTCGCCGCGTGCGCAGTTGGCGGCACTGGCGCGGGTGTACGTCGCCTATGCGCGGGAGCGGCGTGGCATGTTCGAGTTGATGTTCCGTCATGACCTCCTCGACAGCGACGGGCAGAGCGAGGCTCCGGCGGGGCCCCGGCTGCGGGAGGCGACGCTTCCGATGTTCGAGCGGGTCGTCACGCTCGTCGCCCGGTGCCGGGGAAAGGCCACGGAGGTCCCGGCGCCCGTCACCGCGGCCGCCCTCTGGTCGAATCTGCACGGCATCGCCGAACTGTGGTCCTGGGGCAGCCTGCAACTCGCCCTCGGCGGCGGTCCGGGCGAGCAGCCCGCCGACAGCCCCGACCGGATCGTCGAAGCGGCGCTGGACGCCCATCTCGGCCCGGCCGCCTCATGACCGGGCGGCTGCGACGCTCCGCTCCGCTCCTCGTCAGCGCGGCCGGGGCGATGATCGTCGCGCTGGACGGCACCGTCCTGCTGGTGGCACAGCCCAGCCTGCAGCGCGCGCTCGCCGCCGGCCCCGTACAGGTCCAGTGGACCAGCACCGGCTACCTCGTCGCGGTGGCCGCCCTGCTCGTCCTCGCGGGCCGGCTGGGGGACCGGTACGGGCACCTGCGGCTGCTGCGTACCGGTCTGCTCGGCTTCGGCGCCGCCTCCGCCGGGATCGCGCTCGCGCCCTCGGTCGGCTGGGTGATCGCCCTGCGCGTGCTCCAGGGCCTGTTCGGCGCCCTGCTCCAGCCGGCGACACTCGCGGTGCTGCGGCTCGCCTACCCGGAACGGGAGCTCCGCCGGGCCGTCGCCGTGCGGACCGGGGCGATCGCGGTGGCCGCCGGGAGCGGCCCGGTGCTCGGGGGAGTCCTCGTGGCGCACTTCGGATGGCGGGCCGTGTTCTGGCTCAACGTCCCGATCGTGCTCGCCGCGGTGCTGCTCGCCCTCGTGGTCCGCCTTCCCGCCCCCGAGCGCCCGGCCCCGCAGCGGCTCGACCTCACCGGCGCGGTACTGCTGGCGGGCACCCTCGCGCTCCTCGTCCACGCCCTGGCGGGCGTCCCGTCGCACGGCTGGACCGCCGCGCCCACGCTGCTCGAACTGTCCGCCGTGGCGGCCCTGGCGGCCGCTCTCGCCTTGAGCCAGCGCCGGGCCGCCCATCCGATCGTGCCGTCGGCCGTGGCGCGGTCGGTTCCGGTGACGGCCTCGATGGTGCTGCTCCTGCTCGCCACCGCGGGTCTGTTCGGCAGCCTGTTCACCGCCACGTTCCTCCTCCAGGGCGTCCTGCGCCTGGACGCTCTCGCCACCGGGCTGCGGGTCCTGCCGCTCACGGTGCTGATGGTGCTCGGGTCGCCCCTGGCGAGCGCCGCCCTGGTCCGGTGGGGTCCGCGACCGACCGCCGTCACCGGAACGCTCCTGGTCGTGCTCGGCGTCGCGGGGCTCGCACAGCTGTCCGCGAGCGGCGCGATGGGGCCGGTGGGTGCCGTCTTCGCCCTGATCGGTGCCGGGTTCGCCGCCGTCATGGTCACCGCCACCGGGACCGTCGTCGGCGACGCGCCGCCCGAGTACGCCGGAGCCGTCGGCGGGCTCAAGCAGACGGCGACGAACATCGGCCCGACCCTCGGCATCGCCGTCGCTACGAGCCTGGGCGCCGCCGCCTCCCCCGGCGCCGCCCTGCTCGCCCTGGCCGCGATCACGGCCCTCGGCCTGCTCCCTGCGGCACTGCTGCCCGGGAACCGGAAGGCGGGCGCACCGGAACGACCCACAGGGCACGGGCCCGAGGCCCTTGCGCTTCGATCCCCTCACGAGCACGGCCCGGCCGCGTCGCCGTCGTCCGCCGCGCCTGCGGGCCGCCGCAACCCGCGGCGCACCCGCGACGGCGTATGACCGGCGGGACGGCGCAGCCGTTGCCGCGTCGTCCGGCCCGGGCGAAAACCCGTTGTGCGTCGCCGACGCGACCACCTAGCGTGCCGCTCGTGGGTATCAACGCGATCTGCATCTCCGGTCACCTCCAGGGCTGCGCGCACGCCGTACGGGTGCGCCGCGGCCCCGGAGCCCTGACCGGCCCGGGGAGCCACGCCCGCTGAGCCTTTCGAGGCCGGCGCTCCTTCTCCCTTTCTTCTCTGTCTTCCGGTCAGGGCCCTCGGCTGCCCTTTTCCACCTCACGGAAGACAAGGACCGCAGGCCATGGCCCGCCCCACCGCGACCTCCCGCGCTCTCTCGCAGAACTTCCTCGCCGACCGCGCCACCGCCGAACGCTTCGCCCGGCTCGCCGTCCCTCAGGCCCGGCCGATCCCGCTGCTGCTCGAAGTCGGAGCCGGCAAAGGCGCATTGACCCTCCCACTGGCCCGGCGCTGCCAGGAGCTGCGCGCGTACGAGATCGACCCGCGGCTCGTGCCCGTCCTGCGCGGCCGCCTCTCCGGCACGCCACACGTGCGCGTCGTACACGGGGACTTCCTCGCCGGGCACCCGCCACGCACGCCCTTCTCGGTCGCCGGGAACGTGCCGTTCTCCCGGACCGCCGCCGTCGTCGACTGGTGCCTGCGCGCTCCCGCCCTCACCGACGCCACCCTGCTCACCCAGCTCGAGTACGCCCGCAAACGCACGGGGGACTACGGCAACTGGACGCTGCTGACGGTCCGGACTTGGCCCCGTTACGAGTGGCGGCTGCTCGACCGGGTCGGCCGGCGCGCCTTCCGGCCCGTCCCCCGCGTGGACGCCGGGGTGGTGCGCATCGAACGGCGTGCCACGCCGCTGCTCGACGACACCGCGTACCGGAGCTGGCGGTGCCTGGTCGAGCTGGGCTTCTCCGGGGTCGGGGGTTCGCTGCACGCCTCCTTGCGGCGGGCCCACCCGAGGCGGCGGGTGGACGCCGCGTTCCGGGCCGCGCGGCTGGATCCAGGGGTGCTCGTGGGCGAGGTGACGCCCGGGCGGTGGCTGCGACTGCACGAGGAGCTGGCCGCATGAACAGAAGGAGCTTGCACGAGACGTCTCGTCTCGCGTACGGTCTGCGCATGACCAGTCGCGCTCATATCGCCATGTTCTCCATCGCCGCTCACGGGCACGTGAACCCGAGTCTCGAGGTGATCCGCGAGCTCGTGGCGCGGGGGCACCGGGTGACGTACGCGATCCCGCCGGTCTTCGCCGAGAAGGTCGCGGCGACCGGCGCCGAGGTGAAGCCGTGGAACTCGACACTGCCCTCGCCCGACGACGACCCGTCGGCGTGGGGGACCACACTCCTGGACAACGTGGAGCCGTTCCTCGAGGACGCGATCCAGGCCCTGCCGCAGCTGATCGACGCGTACGAGGGCGACGCGCCGGACCTCGTGCTGCACGACATCGCCTCGTACCCGGCCCGCGTGCTCGCCCACCGCTGGGGCGTTCCCGCGATCTCCCTGTCACCGGCCATGGTCGCCTGGGAGGGGTACGAGAAGGAGGTCGCCGAGCCCATGTGGGCGGAGCCGAAGGAGACCGAGCGGGGCCGCGCCTACTTCGCCCGTTTCCAGGCCTGGCTGGGGGAGAACGGGATCACCGTGCACCCCGACGAGTTCGGCGGCCGGCCCGACCGCTCGATCGTCCTGATCCCCAGGGCGCTCCAGCCGAACGCGGACCGGGTCGACGAGAGCGTGTACTCCTTCGTCGGAGCCTGCCAGGGCGACCGGACCGCCGAGGGCGACTGGCGGCGGCCGGCCGGTGCCGAGAAGGTCGCGCTCGTCTCCCTCGGGTCGGCCTTCACCAAGCAGCCCGGCTTCTACCGGGAGTGCGTCAAGGCGTTCGGCGACCTGCCGGGCTGGCACCTGGTGCTCTCGATCGGCAAGCACATCGACCCGGCCGAGTTCGCGGACGTACCCGGCACTGTCGAGGTGCGGTCCTGGGTGCCTCAGTTGACGATCCTCAAGCAGGCCGATCTGTTCGTCACGCACGCGGGCGCGGGCGGCAGCCAGGAGGGCCTCGCCACCGCCACGCCGATGATCGCCGTCCCGCAGGCCGCGGACCAGTTCGGCAACGCGGCCGTCCTCGAGAGCCTGGGCGTCGCCCGGCACCTCCCCACGGAGGAGGCGACCGCCGAGGCCCTGCGCGAAGCCGCCCTGGCCCTCGTGGGCGACCCGGAGGTCGCGCGCCGGCTGAAGGCGATCCAGGGCCAGATGACCGAGGAGGGCGGCACACACCGCGCGGCGGACCTCATCGAGGCCGAACTGCGCGCCCGTCAGCACTAGTCGGGGTGGTCGCCCCGCTCCGCCGGGGCGACCGCCCCGTGCCGGGCCGTCACGCCCTCACACCGCGACGGCCTGGCGGGTCAGGGGCGAGCGGGCATGGTCGAGCGCGGCGTCCATGCGTGCCGCCTGCCCCTTGGTGAACATGAACATCGCGGCGTCGTCGGTGTAGTCCATGTAGTTCATGAACATGTCGCCGTTCGGCCCGTTGTTGCACGTCACATGGGGGAAGCTGGGGGAGCCGAGGTTCGGCCCGCCCTGGTTGGGGGTGTCCGACACGAAGTCGCTGCCGCTGCACCCCTCGTCGTCGTCGCCCCAGATGTGCCGCAGGTTCAGCCAGTGCCCGATCTCGTGCACGGCCGTGCGGCCGCCGTCGAACGGAGCGGTGGCGGTGCCGGTGTTCCCGAAGGCGGAGTACGTGATGACCACTCCGTCCGTGGAGGCGGCGCCGCCCGGGAACTGGGCGTAGCCCAGCAGTCCGCGGCGCAGCCGGCAGACCCAGAGGTTCAGGTAGACGTCCGCGGGCCAGGCGTCGTGCCCCCCGCTCAGGCTGAACTTGACCAGGTCGTCCGTGTCCCAGTCGGCGTTCGAGGTCTGGGTCCGTGTGATGCCGTCGGTGGGGCGGCCCAGCGGGTCGGTGCGGGCGAGGTGGAACTGGATGCGGGCGTCGGCCACCAGGTCCTGCCAGGTCGCGGGAACCTTGCCGACATCCGGGTTGCCCGCCCGGAAGTCCTGGTTGAGCACCGCGATCTGACTGTGGATCTGGACGTCGCCGACGTTCTGCTCCGGGGTGTTGTGCACGACGTGCACCACGACCGGGATGTCGACGATGCTCTGCCGGGCGGAGACCTGCTCCGTCGACTCGTAGGTGAACGCGGCGTTCTCGATCAGGGTGCGGTTCTCGGCGTACTCGGGGTTCAGGCTGAGGAGTCTGCGGTGCACCTCCATGGCGCCGCACCAGCGGCTGTACTCGGCGGAGGTGGCGCGAAGATAGGACTGAGCATCGGACATGACTGCCCCTCGGGGGAGCTGAGGGTGTGCCGCGCTCGCGGCTGCGGAACTGCGCGTCTGGAACGCGCCGCGGGGGCCGGGCGACATCCGGGCGGAGTGGCCGGTTGCCCGTTCCCTCCGAACCCATACACTGATAATCCTAGTCACTAGGGTGCAATACCGGCAATTTGGGCAGCTTTGAGCGAGTGAGGTGGCCCGTCCATGCGAGAGCCTCCGTCGAGCCTGTTCCGCTCCTGGTTCCACTCCTTCGAGGAGGACCACGACGACGTACGGGTGTACCGGCCGGACGACTACCCCTTCCCGCCGGCGCGCGGACGCCGGGGCATGCGGTTCGCGCCCGACGGCGCCTTCGTCGACCACCCGCTGGGACGCGGGGACGCGCCCGACGCCGTGCCCGGACGCTGGCGGCTCGTGGCGGACCGTCACATCGCGCTCACCTTCGACGGCGCCCGCCCGGACCGGGAGCTGGAGATCCTGCGCTGCGACGAGGACGTCCTGCACGTGCGCCGCCTCACGTGAGTGGGCCCGCACTCCCTCCCCACTGGGGAGGACCGGAAAGGACGGCGGGCCCTTACATCTATCGGGTCGCGCCCATCCGGACCCCAAGGGGGACATACCGGGCTCCTCGGCTGTGTGGATCCTGGGCAGACGGTTGTGCCCCACAGTGACCCATGAGTAATTTACGGGGCCGGGCAGCAGCCCACCGGCCGTCGTGCCCACCCCCACGGGGCACGACGGCCGTCCTATCGTGTGCGGATGACGACGAAGTACGCGGCGCTGCTGCGCGGGATCAACGTGGGCGGCAGCAGGAAAGTCCCGATGGCCGATCTGCGCACCCTCCTGGCGGGTCTCGGCCACAAGGACGTGACCACGCACCTCCAGAGCGGCCAGGCCGTGTTCTCCTCCGGCCGCGGCGACGAGGAGTCGCTGGCCGCCGAGATCGCGCACGCCCTCGAACAGCACTTCGGGTTCGGCGTCGACGTGATCGTGCGCGACCACGCCTATCTGAAGGCGATCGCCGACGCCTGCCCGTTCCCGGCCGCCGACCTGGAGCCCAAGCAGCTCCACGTCACCTACTTCTCGGCGCCCGTGGGCCCCGAGCGCTTCGCGGAGATCGACCAGGCCGCCTACCTCCCCGAGGAGTTCCGCCTCGGCGACCGCGCCCTGTACCTGTACGCCCCGAACGGCCTCGGCCGCTCCAAACTGGCCGAACACCTGGCCAAACCCCGCATCAACAAGGGCGTGATCGCCACGACCCGCAACTGGAACACCGTCGTCAAACTGGTGGAGCTGACGGGTGTCTGAGCGCGACGCGGCCGTCGAGGCCGCCATGGAGCTTGAACTGGCCCTCCTCACCCCGAAGATCCGCAGCTCGCCCGACAGGGTCGGAGCGCTGCTGCACCCCGACTTCCACGAGTTCGGCGCCTCCGGCCGGCACTGGAGCCGGGCCGCCATCATCGCCTCCCTGGCCGCGACCACCGGCCCGGGCTCCCGGCCCGTCGCCGTCTCCGCCATGAGAGGCGTACAGCTCGCCCCGGAGCTGGTCCACCTCACCTACGACACCGAGTACGACGGCAGCCGCGCGCACCGCAGTTCGCTGTGGCGGCGGACGGACGGCCGGTGGCTGCTCTACTTCCACCAGGCGACACCGTTCAGCGAACGGCCGGGGTAGGCGTCTGGCCGATTCACCCCCCACCCGTGCCTCGGACTTGGCACGGTAGGACCATGACGAGCACTGATCACGACACGACGCCTCCCGAGCGGCTGACGGCCCTGCAGGCCATGCGTGGCGCCGCCGCCCAGCTCGCGGAGCTGCTCGGCACCACCCCCGACTCCGTCTCCGCCGTCCGCCCCGCCCCGGACGGCTGGACGGCCGACGTGGAGGTGGTGGAGCTGGAGCGGGTCCCCGACACCATGACCATCATGGCGACGTACCGCGTCACCCTGGACCCGCGGGGCCGGCTCATGGGCTACGAAAGGGTGCGCCGCTACGCCCGTGGCCAGCTCGACCGGCAGCGCTAGCACCCCCGTCTCCTCTCAACTCCCGTTCCCGGCAACCGTTTTTGGTGTTCACGTGAACACGCCCGCCACCACCCCCGTACCTACGGGCGGCACGAGAACGGACCTTCGCGAGAGGAAACGCACCGTGACCGTCATGACGCAGTCCGGCGGGATCCAACCCGCCGCCACCTCCAGCGGTTCGGGGACCGCCGGCCTCTTCGACATCCTCGAACTGATCCTGGACCGCGGGCTCGTCATCGACGTGTTCGTGCGGGTCTCACTGGTCGGCATCGAGATCCTGAAGATCGACATTCGCATCGTCATCGCGAGCGTCGACACCTACCTCCGCTTCGCCGAGGCCTGCAACCGCCTCGACCTGGAGGCCGGGCGCAAGGCCCCCGACAAGCTCACCGACATCGTCGGCAACCTCGTCGAGAGCGGAGCACGGGGCAAGACCAGCGGCGCGATCGGCGGCGCCATCGACGCGATCGGCGACATCTTCGACCGCGACGACAAGGACCGGGAGGACGAGCGGTGAGCGGCGTCTACGTCTACGCCGTCACCCGCGCCGACCACCCCCTGCGGCTCGACGGCCTGCGCACCGTCGGCGGGACGGACGAACCCCCGCGCGCCGTCGTCCACGGCCCGCTCGCCGCCGTGGTCAGCGCCGCTCCGCCCGACCTGCGCCCCAAGCGGCGCGACCTCGGCGCCCACCAGGAGCTCCAGGAACGCCTCATGGCCGACGGCTCGGTCCTGCCCATGCGGTTCGGACTGCTCGCCCCGGACGACACCGCCGTCAGAACGGCCCTGGAGTCGAAGCGCGACGACTACGCCCGCAGGCTCGGCGAACTGCACGGCACCGCCGAATTCAACCTCAAGGCCGCCCGCTCCCAGGACGACCTGCTGCGCGAGGTGCTCGACGGATCCGAGGAGGCCCGCCGGCTCAACCAGTGCACCCGCGACGGCACCGGAACCTACGAGGACCGCCTCGCCCTCGGCGAACTGGTGGCCCGGCAGGTCGACGCCCGGCAGCGGCGGCAGGCCGAAGAGATCGTCGGGAGGCTGTCCGGGATAGCCCGGGCCAGTGTCGTGGCCGACCCGTCCAAGGAC
This sequence comes from Streptomyces sp. NPDC006372, assembly GCF_040612515.1. Lineage (NCBI taxonomy): Bacteria > Bacillati > Actinomycetota > Actinomycetes > Kitasatosporales > Streptomycetaceae > Streptomyces > Streptomyces sp. NPDC006372. Next base: position 31,852 of record NZ_JBEXQJ010000019.1, read on the forward strand.
GACTTCCTCAACGTGTCGTTCCTCGTCGAACGGGCCCGCGCCGACGAGTTCAGCGCCGCCGGCCAGGCCCTGGCCCACGACTACGGCGCCGCCTACGACTTCCGGCTGCGCGGCCCTCTGCCCCCCTACAGCTTCGCCGCCTGACGGGGATCGGCCATGGGTCTGCTCACCGGCATCCTCGCCCTCCCGCTCGCGCCCCTGCGCACCACCCTCTGGGCCGCCGAGCAGCTCCAGAGCGCCGCCGAGGCGCAGTACTACGACCCGGCCCCCGTCCGGCAGGCCCTCGTCGAACTGGAACGCGCCCTGCTGGAGGGCCGGATCGGCGAGGACGAGTACGACCGCCGCGAGGACGAACTGCTGGACCGACTCGACGAGATCACCGCCCGAAGGCGAGCCCCCCGACCATGACCCACCCGGCCCCCTCGGCGGCAGGCGGACTCAACCAAGCCTCCCGCCTTCCCTCCTCCTACGGCCACGCGCCCGGCGCCCAGTCCGCCAACCTCGCCGACATCCTCGAACGGGTCCTCGACAAGGGCGTGGTCATCGCCGGCGACATCCGGATCAACCTGCTCGACATCGAACTGCTCACCATCAAGCTGCGCCTGCTCGTCGCTTCCGTCGACAAGGCGAAGGAGATGGGCATCGACTGGTGGGAACACGACCCCTCCCTCTCCTCCCGGGCCGCCCGCTCCGAGCGGTCCCTGGCCGACGAGAACGAACGTCTGCGCGCCGAGATCGCCGCCCTCAAGGCGGCCGACAGGAGCCCGGAGCCATGACCGACCCCGACCTCGTCTACGCCTACGCGGTCCTGCGCCGCACCCCCGAGGCCGCCGCGGCGGTGGCGGACCTGCGCGGGGTCGCCGGGGACCGGATCCACCTGGTGGAGCCGACGGACCCCGCCCCACGACTGGCCTTCGCCGTCGGCCGGGTCCCGGCCACCGACTACGACGAGGCGCCCCTGAAGGCCCACCTCGACGACCTGGACTGGCTGGAGGCCACGGTCCGCTCCCACCACGCCGTGGTCGCCGCACTCGTCGCCGGCGGCGCCGCCGTGCTGCCGCTGCGCCTCGCCACCGTCTACCACGACGAGGACAGCGCCCGGCAGGCCCTCGACACCCGCCGCACGTATTTCCTGTCCCTCCTGGACCGCCTCACCGGCCATGTCGAACTCGGCGTCAAGATCTACGCCACGCCGGACGTCACACCGCCCGAGGCCGAGGCCGGCAACGCGCAGGAGCCGGCCACGGGCCTCGGGGTCGGCCGTGCCTACCTGGCGATCCGCCGCCGCAGACAGCGCCGCAACGAGGAAGCGTGGCGCACGGTCGCCCAGGCCGCCGCCCACCTCACCGAGACGGCCGGCGCCCTCGCCGTCGACCGCGTGGCCCACACCCCGGAGCGCGGCAGCCTGGCAGGCTCGGCCTCCGGCACCAACGTGGGCAACGACGCCTACCTCGTCCCCGCCGACCGCGTCGACGCCTTCCGCACCAGCCTCCTCGCGGCCGCCCAGGGCATCCCGGGCCTCCGCGTGGAGCTCACCGGCCCCTGGGCCCCGTACTCCTTCGCCCTCCAGCCGGAGCCGGAGGCCGCCGCGTGACCGTCGCCCCGGACGTCGGCCACCTGGTCGGTCAGGCGCTCACGGCCGCCAACGCCGGTACCCGTGCCGCCTCGTACCGCTCCAGCACCACCCGCGCCACCTCCGGCGCCGGGCCCAGGACGTCCGCCAGGACGTCCGCCTCCGCCGCGCCCCGGGCGATGCGGTCGGGGAGGAAGCCGGGGGCCAGGACGTAGGGGGCGACCGCCACCCGCGAGCAGCCGAGTGCGCGGAGTTCGCGGACGGCGTCCTCCGTGCGCGGGAGAGATGCGGAGGCGAACGCAGGCCGCACGGCGCACCAACCGGTGTGCCGCCACTCCCGCGCGATTTCTGCGATCACTGCGATCGCCTCCGGGTCGGTGGACCCCGCCGAGGCCAGGACGACCCCGGTCGAGGACTTGTCGGCGGGGGACAGGCCCGCCTCGTACAGCCGTCGCTCCAGCGCGGACAGCAGCAGCGGCGAGGGGCCCAGGACCTCCGCCTGGTGGATGCGCAGCTGCGGGGGCGCGTCCGCGAGGACCGCCGGGATGTCCGCCTTCGCGTGGAACGCCCGGGTCAGCAGGAGGGGCAGGGCCACCACGTTCCGGACGCCCTGCGTCGCCAGGGACTCCAGCACCCCCTGCACCGACGGCACGTTGAAGTCCAGGAAGCCGGTCTCCACCCGTACGTCGGGGCGCAGGGAGCGCACCCGGCGTACGAGGGCGTGCACCGTCGCGGCGTGCCGCGGGTCGCGGCTGCCGTGGGCGATGACGAGGAGGACAGGCTTGTCGATCATGGAACTCAGCTCTTCACCAGCAGGCCGCGGCTGCGCAGCACCCACCGCTCCAGGGGGCTGAAGATCAGCAGGTCGATGGCGATGCCGACGATCAGGATGAGCAGGATGGCCTCGAAGACCATGGCCATGTCGCTGGCGTTGCGGCCGTTCTCCAGCAACTGACCGAGGCCGACACCGAGGTCGGGGAAGGACGCGATGATCTCCGCGGCCATCAGGGAGCGCCAGGAGAAGGCCCAGCCCTGCTTCAGACCCGCCACATACCCGGGCAGGGCGGCGGGCAGGACGATGTGCCAGGTGCCCTTCAACCCGGTCGCGCCCATCGTGCGGCCCGCCCGGAGGAACAGCGGCGGCACCTGGTCGACACCCGACACCAGACCGTTGGCGATCGACGGGACCGCGCCGAGCAGGATCACCGCGTACATCATGGAGTTGTTCAGGCCCAGCCAGATCACCGCGGGCGGCACCCAGGCGACCGACGGCAGGGACTGCAGACCCGACAGGATCGGGCCGATGGCCGCGCGCACCACCTTCACCCGGGCCACCAGCAGGCCCAGCGGCGTGCCGATCACCAGGGCGAAGCAGAAGCCGAGCAGACCGCGCGAGACGCTGGTCCAGATGTAGCCGAGCAGTTCGCCCTGGAGCCACGCGGTGTGGACGACGTTCCACACGTCGGACGGCGCGGGCAGCTTGGTCGGGTCGTCGACGACCTTGAACGAGACGAGGGCCTGCCAGACCGCCAGCACCAGCACGACGGCGATGACGGGCGGCAGGATCTTCTCGACGAAGGTCTGCCGAAACGGGGGCCGGCTCGTCTGCCGCGTCTCCAGCGCGTCGAGGCCCGCCTCCAGCCCGGCGAGATCGTTGCCGTCCTTGGCGACGGTCGTCGAATCAGTGCTGGCCATGACGGCGGATCTCCCCACGAAGTTCTTCGGTGATCTCGACGGACAGCTCCGCCACGGCGGTGTCCTCGATGCGGCGCGGATGCGGGATGTCGACGGTCCACTCGCGGGCGACCCGCCCCGGGCGGGAGGACAGCAGCACCACGCGCTGGGCGAGCCGCACCGCCTCGCGCACGTTGTGCGTGACGAACAGGACGGACACCTCCGTCTCGCGCCAGATGCGTGTCAGCTCGTCGTGCAGGACGTCCCGCGTGATGGCGTCGAGCGCGGCGAACGGCTCGTCCATCAGCAGCAGCTTGCTCTCCTGGGCGAGCGCGCGGGCCAGCGCGACACGCTGCCGCATACCGCCCGACAGCTCGTGCACCCGCTTGCCGTACGCGCCCTTCAGGCGTACCAGTTCGAGCAGCTCCTCGGCCTTGCCGCGCCGATCGGGCTTCGGCACGCCCCGGAGCTTCAGCGCGAGTTCGATGTTCTTGCCCGCGGTCAGCCACGGGAACAGCGCGTGCTCCTGGAACATCAGCGCCGGGCGGCCGTCCGTGGTGATCTCGCCGGCGGTGGGCCGGTCCAGGCCGGCCACCAGGTTGAGCAGCGTGGACTTGCCGCAGCCCGAGGCCCCCAGGAGGGTGACGAACTCGCCGGGCGCGACATCGAGGGTGATGTCGTCCAGGACGAGCTGCTGCCCGGCGGGGCCCGCGAACGACTTCGAAACGTGTTCGATCCGGGCGGCGTGCGTGACCGACTCGGTGCGGTCGGCGGCCTTGGCGAGGGTCGTGGCCATGGTCGTCACCTCCTGGGAACTCTTCACAGTGCGGCTTCGGGATGCGGGCTTACTTCGCGCCGAGACCGGCGTCGTCGACCGCGGGCTCGCCCTCGGCCTTGAGGACCTTGTTCAGCGGCGCGAGGTCGTAGATGCCCTTCAGGTCGGGCTTCTGCAGCAGCCCCGCCTTCACGGCGTGCTCCGCCTCGGTGTTGAGGGTGGAGGCCAGCGGGTCGTCGGTGAAGCGGATCGACTTCCACGCCGGGTCGAGCACGTCGGCGGGCAGTGCCTTGCCGGAGTCGATTTCCAGCTGCTTGTTCGCCGCCGCCTTCGCCGCGTCCGGGTTGGCGTTGATCCACTTGTTGGTCTCGACGGAGCCCTTCAGCACCGCCTCGACGACCTTCGGGTGCTCCTTCAGGAAGTCCTGTCGCACGATGATGTTCGTGATCACGAACTTCTTGTCCGGCCACAGCGTCGACTCGTCGAGCAGCTCCTTGCCACCCTCGGCGACCAGCTTCGACGCGGTCGGCTCCGGCACCCACGCGCCGTCGATCGACCCGGCCTTGTAGGCGCCCGGGGTGACCTTGTTGTCGCTGCGGACGACCGTGACGTCACCCTTGCCGCTCTGCGGGTCGACCTTCCAGCCCTGCTCCGCGGCCCAGTTGAGGAACGCCACGTCCTGCGTGTTGCCGAGCTGCGGGGTGGCGATCCGCTTGCCCTTGACGTCCTTCAGCGACTTGATCTTGTCCGGGTTGACGACGAGCTTCACCCCGCCGGACGCCGAACCGCCGATGATGCGCAGGTTCTTGCCCGCGGACTTGGTGTAGCCGTTGATCGCGGGGGACGGGCCGATCCATCCGATGTCGATGGACCCCGAGTTGAGCGCCTCGATCTCCGAGGGCCCGGCGTTGAAGATGGCCGGGTCGGCCTTGGTGGCGCCGAGGGCCTTCTGGAAGAAGCCCTTCTGCATGCCCACCAGCGCGGTGCCGTGGGTGAGGTTGCCGAAGTAGCCGATCTTGACGCTGTCGAGACCGTCGATCTTCTTCGCCCCGGCGGCGACCTTGGCGGCACCGTCGTCCTTGGACTGGGAGCCGTAGCCGCAGGCGGCCAGCGTGAGCAGGGGAAGTGCGGCGATGACCGCGAAGCTGCGGCGCAGAGCGGATGATGCAGGCACGGGAGGTGGTCCTCTCGCCAGGCCCGGCGGTCACGGTCTTTCAGGTCGTGGCCGGGAGGTCGGCAGGTTTTCGTCTACGGCGGTGGGGGGTGAGGGCGCGCAGGCAGTGCGCGTACGTCAACGCACACATCGCGCCACTCCGCCCTGCCCGCTGCCGAGAGCACCGCTGCCGACGCGGCCGCCCTCCTTCGCGAACGAGGAGTAGAAGTCGGGGGAGTTCATGTCAGAAGTCCCACCCGTCGTCCTCGGCCTCGTCCTTGACGGGCTCCGGGGAGGCGAAGGACTCGCCGACCATGCCCGCGGTGAGGGTCTGGCCGTCGTTGGGGTCGATCAGGATGAAGGAGCCGGTGCGCCGCGAGTCGGAGTAGGAGTCGACCGGCAGCGGCTCGGCGGTACGGATCTTCACCCGGCCGATGTCGTTGGCGACGAGCTGTCCCGGATGCGGGTGCAGGGACAGGTCGTCGAGCGTGAGCCGGGACGGGATGTCCTTGACGATCGCCTTGACCGTGCGCGTGCCGTGCTTCAGCAGCACCCGGTGGTTGACGGTCAGCGGGGCGTCCGCGACATGGCAGACGGTCGCCTCGATGTCCTGCGAGGTCGCGGGCGCGTCCTTGGTGGGCACGATCAGGTCGCCGCGCGAGATGTCGATGTCGTCCTCCAGCAGGAGGGTCACCGACTGCGTCGTCCAGGCGACGTCGACCGGCTCGCCCAGCAGGTCGATGCCGGAGACCTTCGAGGTGCGGCCCGAGGGCAGGACGGTGACCTCCTCGCCGACGTGGAAGGAACCGGCGGCGATCTGACCGGCGTACCCCCGGTAGTCCGGGTTCTCGGCGTTCCGCGGCCGGATCACGTACTGCACGGGCAGCCGGGCGTGGCAGTGGCTCAGGTCGTGGCTGACCGGCACCGTCTCCAGGTGCTCCAGCACGGTCGGGCCGCCGTACCAGTCCATGTTCGCGGACGCTTCCACGACGTTGTCACCGACGAGCGCCGAGATCGGGATCGCGGTGACCTCGGGGACGCCCAGCTCCGTCGCGTACGCCGTGAACTCCTCGGCGATCTTCGCGAACACCTTCTCCTCGTAGCCGACGAGGTCCATCTTGTTGACCGCGAGGACCACGTGCGGGACGCGCAGCAGGGCGGCGAGGGCGGCGTGCCGACGGGTCTGCTCGACGACGCCGTTGCGGGCGTCGACCAGGATGACCGTCAGCTCGGCCGTGGAGGCGCCGGTGACCATGTTCCGCGTGTACTGCACGTGGCCGGGGGTGTCGGCGAGGATGAACCGCCGCAGCGGCGTGGCGAAGTAGCGGTACGCCACGTCGATGGTGATGCCCTGCTCCCGCTCGGCCCGCAGACCGTCCGTCAGCAGCGCGAGGTCCGGCGCCTCCTGGCCCCGGCTCGCGGAGGCGCGCTCCACAGCCTCCAGCTGGTCGGTGAGGACCGACTTGGAGTCGTGCAGCAGCCGGCCCACCAGGGTGGACTTGCCGTCGTCGACGGAACCCGCGGTGGCGAACCGCAGCAGGGTGGTCTCCGAGAGTTCCTCGGTCGTGATGGTGCTCATCTCTAGAAGTACCCCTCGCGCTTGCGGTCTTCCATCGCGGCTTCGGACATCTTGTCGTCGGCGCGGGTGGCGCCGCGCTCGGTGAGCCGGGAGGCGGCGATCTCGACGATCACCTTCTCGATGGTGTCGGCCTCGGAGTCGACGGCCCCGGTACAGGACATGTCACCGACCGTGCGGTAGCGCACCAGGCGCTTCTCGACGGTCTCGCCGTCCTTCGGCCCGCCCCACTCGCCGGCGGTCAGCCACATGCCGGCGCGCTGGAACACCTCGCGCTCGTGCGCGTAGTAGATCTGCGGCAGCTCGATGCCCTCGCGGGCGATGTACTGCCACACGTCCAGCTCCGTCCAGTTGGACAGCGGGAACACCCGGACGTGCTCGCCGGGGGCGTGCCGGCCGTTGTACAGGTTCCACAGCTCGGGGCGCTGGCGGCGCGGGTCCCACTGGGAGAACTCGTCGCGCAGCGAGAACACCCGCTCCTTGGCCCGTGCCTTCTCCTCGTCGCGGCGTCCGCCGCCGAAGACGGCGTCGAACTTCTCCGCCTGGATCTTCTCGGTCAGCGGCAGCGTCTGCAGCGGGTTGCGGGTGCCGTCCGGGCGCTCCTTGAGCACACCGCGGTCGATGTAGTCCTGCACGGAGGCGACGTGCAGCCGCAGCCCGTGCTCGGCGACCGTACGGTCCCGGTAGTCGAGGACCTCGGGGAAGTTGTGCCCGGTGTCCACGTGCAGCAGCGAGAACGGCACCGACGCCGGCCGGAAGGCCTTCAGCGCCAGGTGCAGCATGACGATGGAGTCCTTGCCGCCGGAGAACAGGATCACCGGCCGCTCGAACTCGCCCGCCACCTCGCGGAAGATGTGCACGGCCTCGGACTCGAGGGCGTCGAGGTGGGAGAGCGCGTACGGGCTGTCGGTGTCCCCGGCAACAGTGGCGACGGTCGTCGTCATGCCAGTCCCCTTTCGCTGAGCAGGGCGTACACGGACGCCGCGGACTCCTGCACGGTCTGGTTCTGCGACTCGATGCGCAGGTCGGGCGACTCGGGCGTCTCGTACGGGTCGTCGACGCCGGTGAGCCCCTTGAGCTCGCCCGCGGCCTGCTTGGCGTACAGGCCCTTCACGTCCCGCTCGCTGCACACCTCGACCGGAGTCGCCACGTGGATCTCCAGGTAGGCGGTGCCGTTCGCCTGGTGCCGCTTGCGCACCGCCTCGCGGCTGTCCTGGTAGGGCGCGATGACCGGGACGAGGGCCAGCACGCCGTTGCGGGCGAGCAGTTCGGCGACGAAGCCGATGCGCTGCACGTTGGTGTGCCGGTCCTCGCGGCTGAAGCCGAGGCCCGCCGAGATGAACTCGCGGATCTCGTCGCCGTCGAGCACCTCGACGCGGTGGCCCTCGGCGCGCAGCCGGCCGGCCAGCTCGTGGGCGATGGTGGTCTTGCCGGCACTCGGCAGACCCGTGAGCCAGACGGTGGCTCCGGTCGTCACGTCGCTCTCCTGAATCGTCGTCTGAATCGTCGCGGTCATCCGTGCAGTCCGCACTCGGTCTTGCTGCGGCCCGCCCAGCGGCCGGCGCGCGTGTCCTCGCCCTCCAGCACCCGGCGGGTGCAGGGGGCGCAGCCGACGGAGGGGTAGCCGTCCATCAGCAGCGGGTTCGTCAGGACACCGTGTTCGGTGACGTAGGCGTCCACGTCGTCCTGGGTCCAGCGGGCGATCGGGGAGATCTTGACCTTCTGCCGCTTCTCGTCCCAGCCGACCACCGGGGTGTTCGCCCGGGTCGGGGACTCGTCGCGGCGCAGACCGGTCGCCCAGGCCTGGTAGTCCTTCAGGCCCTCCTCCAGCGGCTGCACCTTGCGCAGCTTGCAGCACAGGTCGGGGTTGCGGTCGTGCAGCTTCGGGCCGTACTCCGCGTCCTGCTCGGCGACCGTCTGGCGGGGCGTGAGCGTGATGACGTTGACGTCCATCACGGCGTCGACCGCGTCACGGGTGCCGATGGTCTCCTCGAAGTGGTAGCCGGTGTCGAGGAACACGACGTCCACGCCGGGCATGGCGCGGGAGGCGAGGTGGGCGACCACCGCGTCCTCCATCGAGGAGGTCACGCAGAAGCGCTTGCCGAACGTCTCGGCGGCCCACTGGAGGATCTCCAGCGCGGAGGCGTCCTCCAGGTCGCGGCCCGCCTGCTCGGCGAGCGCCTTCAGCTCGTCGGTCGTGCGCTCTTCCTGAGCCGTCGTCATATCTGTGCCCCTCCGGTCTCGGATCGCTTCACTCCCTGGGCCAGCAGCCCGAGGAACTTCAGCTGGAAGGCCCGACTGCACGCCGCGCATTCCCAGGCGCCGTGCTTCTCCTCGCTCGGACGCAGGTCCTCGTCCCCGCAGTAAGGGCAGTAGAAGGGCGCGGCGCGCTCGCTCACGACAGGGCCTCCTCGCTGGCCCGGGCCGCCCAGGTGGCGAACCGCTCGCCGTCCTCGCGCTCCGCCTCGAAGCGCTTCAGGACGCGCTCGATGTAGTCGGGCAGCTCGTCGGACGTGACCTTGAGGCCTCGCACCTTGCGGCCGAACCCGGCCTCCAGGCCCAGCGCGCCGCCCAGGTGCACCTGGTAGCCCTCGACCTGCTCACCCTCGCTGTTGACGACCAGCTGACCCTTGAGACCGATGTCCGCGACCTGGATACGGGCGCAGGCGTTCGGGCAGCCGTTGAGGTTGATCGTGAGCGGCTCGTCGAAGTCCGGCAGGCGCCGCTCCAGTTCGTCGATCAGCTGCGAACCGCGCTGCTTGGTCTCGACGATGGCGAGCTTGCAGAACTCGATGCCGGTGCAGGCCATCGTGCCGCGCCGGAAGGAGGACGGCCGGGCGGTGAGGTCGAGCGCCTCCAGGCCCTCGACCAGCGACTCGACCTTGTCCTCCTCGACATCGAGGACGATCATCTTCTGCTCGACGGTGGTGCGCACCCGGCCCGAGCCGTGGGCCTCGGCGAGGTCGGCGATCTTCGTGATGGTCGCGCCGTCCACGCGTCCCACGCGCGGGGCGAAGCCGACGTAGAACCGGCCGTCGTTCTGCCGGTGCACACCGATGTGGTCGCGCCACTGCTGGGACGGCTGCTCGGGGGCCGGGCCGTCGACCAGCTCGCGCTTCAGGTACTCGTCCTGCAGCACCTGCCGGAACTTCTCCGCGCCCCAGTCGGCGACGAGGAACTTCAGGCGGGCGCGGTTGCGCAGCCGGCGGTAGCCGTAGTCACGGAAGATCGACAGGACGCCCTCGTAGACGTCCGGCACCTCGTCGATCGGCACCCAGGCGCCGAGGCGCACGCCCAGCTTGGGGTTGGTGGACAGGCCGCCGCCGACCCACACGTCGAAGCCCGGGCCGTGCTCGGGGTGCACGACGCCGACGAACGCCACGTCGTTGATCTCGTGCACCACGTCCAGCACCGGCGAGCCCGAGATCGCGGTCTTGAACTTCCGCGGGAGGTTCGAGTACGCCTGGTTGTTCAGGACGCGGCGCTTCATCTCCTCCAGCGCCGGGGTGGCGTCGATGATCTCGTCCGCGGCGATCCCGGCGACGGGCGAGCCGATCATCACACGCGGGGTGTCGCCGCAGGCGGTGACCGTCGACAGGCCGACGCCCTCCAGCCGGTTCCAGATCTCGGGCACGTCCTCGATCCGGATCCAGTGGTACTGGACGTTCTGCCGGTCGGTGATGTCGGCCGTGCCGCGCGCGAACTCCTGGGAGATCTCACCGATGACCCGCAGCTGCTGGGTGGTCAGCGCGCCGCCGTCGATGCGGACGCGCAGCATGAAGTACTCGTCGTCCAGCTCCTCCGGCTCCAGGATCGCCGTCTTGCCGCCGTCGATCCCGGGGCGGCGCTGGGTGTACAGGCCCCACCAGCGCATCCGGCCGCGCAGGTCGTTCGGGTCGATCGAGTCGAAGCCCCGCTTGGAGTAGATCGTCTCAATGCGTGTCCGCACATTGAGACCGTCGTCGTCCTTCTTGAACTGCTCGTTGCCGTTGAGCGGGGTGAAGTGCCCCGCGGCCCACTGACCCTCACCGCGGTGACGGCTCACCTTGCGGCGGGGAGTCGCGGCGGCAGGCTTCTGCGGGGTGGCGGCCATGGTTGATACGTCCTTCGGGACAGGCGGGAAAGCGGCTCTGACCTGCGCGCGCGGGCGCATGGGCATAGGGCGCGTCATTGCGCAGGAATGAGGAGAGAAAAAGGGGGTGTCGGGCGCGGGCTGAGTACGCTCAGTGCGCCGGACAGATGGCGCTGGACATGCGGCCGAGGTCGACGTGCCGTCGACTCACCAAGGCGATTCCAGTTCCAGACATGACGGAAGCGTGTCACGGCGATCTGGACACAGTCCAGCTTCGTCCAAGATTCGGACACCTGTGTCTCGAAATCCAAGACGTGGGTGTCCTTGGTCACATTCGGGCGCTACGGGGTGTCCGTACAGGTCAGACGGGGAATGCCCCAGGCCACGGTCCCGGAGCCGCGACGTCCGGTTCCTCCTCGACCTTGGTGTCGAACAGCTTGAACCCGCGACGCTGGTAATTGTCCATCGCGTGCTCGCCGTCCTTGCTGCAGGTGTGCAGCCAGACCCGCTTCGTCGGCGTCAGCCCCGCCCACCGGTCCGCGAGGTCCCAGGCGCGGGCGGTGCCGTACGACAGCAGGTGGCCGCCGATGCGCCTGCCCCGGAAGGCGGGGAGCAGCCCGAAGTAGACGATCTCCACGACCGCGTCGTCCTGGGCCTCCAACTCCACGAACCCCGCGGGCGTGCCCCGGTCGTACGCCACCCACGTCTCGACGCCCGGACGCTCCAGGTGCTCCAGCCACCGCGCGTACGACCAGCTCAGCCGGTCCGTCCACAGGATGTCACCCCCGACGGAGGCGTACAGGAACCGGCTGAACTCGGGCGAGGGTACCTCGGAGCGGACGATCCGGACGTCCCCCTCCGGCGCGGCGGCCGACAGCAGGTCGGTCGGCGCGGTCTGCTCCAGGGACCAAGTGGTCACGGCGATGGTGGTCATGCGGGCCAGAAAATCATCCGGCCCGGTGCCGTGTCGACGGAGACCGGTAAAGGCCGGTGGAGGCCGGAGGCTTCGCCGCCTCAGCCCAGCGCCCGGTCGACCGACGCCAGCGGCAGTGCGAACAGCATCCGCCCGGACTGCGACCAGACCTCGCCGGTCGCCTGCCAGTAGGACAGCGACCCCGATCCGCCGCTCCAGCACTGGCGCGTCTCGTCGGTCCCGCACTCCGTCGCCCGCGCGCCGTCCCGGTCCTGGCGCCACAGCGTCCCGTGCCCGGCCGGCCGGTCGGCGGCGCGGTCGATGTACCAGTGCGAGCGGTACGACAGCACACCCCGCACGTCGGCCGTCCTCGTCTCGTACGCCTCGACCGGGTCCGCGCGTCCGGAGGACCCGGTGGCGAGCAGACCGGACCGGCCCGGTTCCCGGCTCAGCGCGTATCGCCACAGCCGGGTCTGCCGGTCGCTGTCCGCCGACACCCACTCGCTCGCGACCAGACTGTCGGGGGTGGTGCTGCGGTCGAGGGAGACGGCGGCCGGGTGCGGCACGTCGTCGCCGGCGGGCAGGGCGTACGAGCCGACGGCGGGCAGGACGTACCGGTAGCCGTGCGCCGCCCAGCCGCCCCGTACCCGGCCGACCGCGTCGGAGTCGACGGTGGCGCGCTGGATGCGGTCCATGTCGTACACGTAGAGCGCGTTCCGGTCGCCCTCGCGGGTCGTCACCAGCAGCTTGTCCTGGTACCAGACCATGCCGGACAGCGAGGAGACCAGCCCCCGGTAGTCCCGGCCGCCGTCCACCGGGACGGCCAGCAGCGCCCAGGTGTAGCGGGGCCGGCCGAGGTCGTCGGCGTCGACGAAGGCGACCTTGGCGAGACCCCGCTCGGGAGCCGGACCGTCCATCGAGCCGCCCTCGGCCCCGCGGGTCCAGCCGGAGAGGATCACGCGGTTCCCGCCCCAGCGGCCGTCGTCGTCGGCGTCCCCCGAGGTGGTGACCGCGCCGGGCCGCCAGCCCCGGGTGTCGGCGCCGCCGAAGCAGTACGCGCGGGTGGCCGCCGGCTCCACCGGCAGGGCGTGCTTCTCGGCGGTCGAGCAGTCGACCGCGTCCCGCAGGGTGCGGTCGGCGCTGTCCAGTACCGTGCCGACGCCGACGGGACGGCCCATCGACGAGGCGAGCCGGTCGAGCCACCGCTCGGGCACGCGGTGCTCGGCCAGCGGCAGCCCCCCGGCCTCGGCGGACCCGCCGATCGGCTTCAGTGCCCCGGGGGCGTCGGCGACCGTGGCCTGCGAAGCGCTGATCAACGTGGCGGCGGCGGTGAGCGCGAGGGCCGTCCCGGCCAGGGTCGCGCGCAGCGCCCTGCCCCGTCTGCGCCGCCGGTGTCTGCCGCGATGCTTCATAACGTCCTCCCGAGGCGGACCAACTGCGCCTGATGATCCGTACGTTGACGGAGGAGCAGGTGGGGTGGCCCGTAAGGGGATGCTACGGCAGGTGGGCGGGGTGGCGGACGAAGACCCCGCAAATATGCGAAAGATGCACCCTGAGGACCGCCGGACGGCACCCGAGTGTGAACCTCAGGGCATCGCCGCGGTCGTCCGCAGCCCGCTCATCGCCGGTGCCGTGGAGTACGGCAGCAGATCGCGCGGATCCTCCGGGAACAGGACCTCGACCTCGGTGTCCTCGGCGAAGCGGTACGGCCGGTGCTCCAGGAACGCGCCGAGGTAGCGCCGCACCCGGGACATCTCGGCCCGCACCGTCACGGTGCGGGCCGGGTCGCCGAACAGGTCACCCGCCAGGGCCGAAGCGGTACGGCCGGTGCGGTGCACGGCGAGCAGGCAGAGCAGCTCGGCGTGGCGGGGAGTCAGTTCACGGGTCCAGGAGCCCGCGCCACCGGACACCTCGACCGACCATCCGCGGGCCCGCCTCAGGTCCAGCACGATCCTGCTGGCCCCGCGCGGCACCGGCTCGTCGACGGCCGCCCGCAGCAGCCACCCGCCGGCCAGCGGCTCCACCGAGCACGGCCCGAGCACGGGCAGCCGTCTCGCACCCGGCGACAGCGACTTCGGCAGAGCGACCCGCCGCGTGTACGGCATCCCGCTCACGGCGGCGGTCCACCCGTCCGCGTCGACGACCAGGGCGCGCCCGTCGAGCCGGGCCAGCACCGGCGCCGCCACCGCGCGCAGCCGCTCCAGCGACTCCCCGTGCATCTCCCGCAGCCGGGCCTCGGCGAGCTTGGCCACCGAGTCGACCCAGGCGAGCGTGGCCGGGTGCATCGTCTCCAGCGGTCCGCTCACGTCCACCACGCCGAGCAGCCGGCCGTCCCGCGGATCCGTCAGGGGAGCGCCGGCGCAGGTCCAGCCGGCCTGGGACCGCACGAAGTGCTCGGCGGCGAACACCTGCACGGGCCGGCGCACCACCGCCGGGGTGCCCACCCCGTTCGTCCCGACGACGTCCTCGCGCCAGTCCGCGCCGAGTTCGAAGCCGAGCCCGTCGGCCTTGCGGAGCACGGGCGGGCTGCCCTCGCGCCACAGCACCCGGCCCTCCTCGTCGGCGACCACCATGATGTGGTGGGCGACGTCCGCGGCCGCCAGCAGTCCCTCCCGCAGCACCGGCAGCACATGGCGCAAAGCCGACGCCTCACGCCGCCGCTGCACCTCCTCGCGGGACAGCAGACCGGACCGGAAATCGTGGTCCGGGTCCACCCCGCTGCGCAGCATGCGCTCCCAGGACTGCTGGATCACCCGACGCGGCGCCACCGGGGAGGGCTGCCCGGCCAGCCGGGCGGCGCGGACCTCGTCGAGCACCCGGGCCGCACGGGTGGCGTCCACGGCGGCGAGGTGTGTGACGTCCATAGGCGTGTCCCCCCGGAAGCCCTTTCCTGACTGTCCGTCTCATAGTGCCGCCTGCCCCCGGGGAGCGCGCACACTCCGCACACAGTCAGCAGCAACTTGCAACCCCTTGCAACCCTGGTGGACAGCCCGGCCGTGGCTGAAACTTGAGCGGCGCCGTCCCGAGCGGCGTTCAGTGGCTCGAACGGGCCAGTGCGGCAGGGGTGGTGCCGTGTCGGCGCAGCACCACCCCCGCTGCGAAACGCGCCGGGTCAGGACACCGGCCGGGCCCGCTCCACCACCGACGCCAGGTCCAGGGTGTGCGGCAGCGTCCCGAACGCCGTGCCCCCGTCGCCGCCCAGCCGTGCCGCGCAGAACGCGTCGGCCACCTCCGGCGGCGCGAACCGGACGAGCAGCGACCCCTGGAGCACCAGCGCCAGCCGCTCCGCCAGCCGCCGCGCCCGCCCCTCCACGCCCTCCAGGTCGGCGAGTTCGGTCAGCAGATTCTTGATCGCCCCGTCGAGTCGGTGATCGGCGCCGCGCGCCTGCCCGACCTCCCGCAGATACGCGTCGAGCGCCCCCGGCTCCCGCTGCAACGCCCGCAGCACGTCGAGGGCCTGGACGTTGCCCGCGCCCTCCCAGATCGAGTTCAGCGGCGACTCGCGCACCAGCCGGGGCAGCCCGGACTCCTCGACGTACCCGTTGCCGCCGAGGCACTCCGCCGCCTCCACCGCCACCGCCGGGCACCGTTTGGTCACCCAGTACTTGGCCGTCGGCACCGCGATCCGCAGCAGTGCCCGCTCCTGCTCGCCGCCCTCGTCGTAGGCCGCCGCGAGCCGCAGCGCCAGGGTCGTCGCCGCCTCCGACTCGATCGCCAGGTCGGCCAGGACATTGCGCATCAGGGGCTTGTCGACGAGCTTCCCGCCGAACGCCTCGCGGTGAGTGCAGTGGTGCACCGCCTGCGCCACGGCCTGCCGCATCAGCCCCGCCGAGCCGAGCACGCAGTCGAGCCGGGTCGCCGCCACCATCTCGATGATGGTGCGCACCCCGCGCCCCTCCTCGCCGACCCGGCGCGCCCAGGTACCCTCGAACTCGACCTCGGCGGAGGCGTTCGACCGGTTGCCCAGCTTGTCCTTGAGCCGCTGGATCAGGAACACGTTGCGGGTGCCGTCCGCCAGCACCCGCGGCACCAGGAAGCAGGTCAGCCCGCCCGGAGCCTGCGCCAGCACCAGGAAACCGTCGGACATCGGCGCCGAGCAGAACCACTTGTGCCCGGTCAGCTCGTACGTCCCGGCCTCGGCGAGCGGCCGCGCGGCCGTGGTGTTCGCCCGTACGTCGCTGCCGCCCTGCTTCTCGGTCATGCCCATCCCGAACAGCGCCCCGGCCTTGAGGTGGGCGGGCCTGAGGCCACGGTCGTAGGTCTGGGACGTCAGCCGCGGCTCCCACTCGGCGGCCAGCTCCGGGTCCGTGCGCAGGACCGGCACCGCCGCGTGCGTCATCGACAGCGGACAGCCGTTGCCGGCCTCGACCTGCGTCCACACCAGGAAGGCCGCGGCCCGCCGCACGTGCCCGCCCGGCCGGGTCCAGGCGGCCGTGAGACCGGCTGAGACGCCCTTGCCGAGCAGGCGGTGCCAGGACGGATGGAACTCGACCTCGTCGATCCGGTTGCCGTACCGGTCGTGGGTGCGCAGCCGCGGCGGGATCTCGTTGGCATGAGCTCCCCACTCCTGCACCTGGGCGGAGCCGGAGGCGCGGCCGAGCGCCGACAGCTCGCCCAGCACCTCGTCGCCCAGGTCCGGATCCAGGTGCCGTTCGACCGCGGCCGTCAGGGCCCGGTCGGCGGTGAAGACGTCGTACCCGACCAGCGGCGGGACCTGGTTCGTGACGGTGTGGGTGCTGCCTGCCATGGTGCGAACGTACCCCGCGGTAGCCCCTTGGTCACCAGCGAACGGGACCCGGACGCGGAAGACCGGGCCTGTGGATGAGTGGGGTCGGGCACGACGGATACCGTTAGGGGGTGCAGCCAGCAAGTGAAACCCCCGACACACCCTCCGGACGCCTCCACCGGGCGCGGGCTCTCTACCGGAACGTCTCCAAGCGCAGGACCGCCTGGCTGTTGCTCAAGGACACCGTCAACTCCTGCGTCGAGTACCGCATCCTGGGCCTGGCGGCAGAGGCCGCGTTCTTCACGCTGCTGTCGGTGCCGCCGCTGCTGCTGAGCATGATCGGACTGCTCGGTTACGTCGACGCCTGGACCGGCGCCGACACCATCCAGAGCCTCCAGACCAACATCCTGGAAGCCTCCCGCACGGTCCTGTCCGACCGGGGCGTCCACGAGATCGCGGACCCGATCCTGCACGACGTGATGAAGGGCGGCCGGCCCGACGTCATCTCCATCGGCTTCCTCTTCGCCCTGTGGTCCGGCTCCCGCGCCGTGAACGTCTTCATCGACACCATCACCGTCATGTACGGCCTCGACGGCGTCCGCGGCATCGTCAAGACCCGGCTGCTGGCCTTCCTGCTGTTCATCGTGGCCCTGCTGATCGGCTCGGTCGCGCTGCCGCTGATGGTGGCCGGGCCGGACGCGGTGGTACGGATCGTGCCGTGGTCGACGACGGTCGTGCAGGTCCTGTACTGGCCCACGGTGATACTGCTGTCGATCGCCTTCCTGACGACGCTGTACCACGTGTCCGTGCCCGTCCGCTCCCCCTGGATCGAGGACGTGCCCGGCGCGCTCGTCGCCCTCGGCATGTGGGTCCTCGGCAGCTTCCTGCTGCGGATCTACCTGACCAGCACCGTCGAGGGCCCCACGATCTACGGCTCCCTGGCCGCGCCCGTCGCCGTGCTCCTGTGGATCGGTGTGTCCGCGTTCGCCGTGCTCGTGGGGGCCGCGGTCAACGCCGCCATCGACCGGGTCTGGCCGGCCGCCGCCACGGCCGCGGCCCGCGAGGCCAACGAGCGGCTGCGGCAGGCGCAGGTCGCCGAGTACGTGGCCCGCGCCGCCGCCCAGGGCGAGGCCGACCCCGACATGCCCTCCGAGTTCCCGGAACGCTGGTCCCGCTTCCTGCCGCCGGAGGACGTCTCGGCCCGGCTGCGCACCCATGTGAAGAGCACCCACGTGAAGAGCGGGCACGGAAAGACCACCGAGGTCAACGGCGAGGTGCAGCCGCCCGAGGAGAAGTGACGGACGCCGCCTCTCAGGCCGTCCAGGTCCCGGCCACCGTCTCCTCCCGTACGAAGTCGGCGAAGTCCCGGGGCGCGCGCCCCAGGACCTGCCGCACGCCGTCGCAGAGGTGCGCGTTGCGGCCGTCGAGGAGGGTGTCGAAGATCCCGGTCAGGGCCTCGACCTCCGCCGCGGGCACCCCGAAGCCGGTCAGCGCCGCGCCGTAGTCCCGCGTCGACACGGCCCGGTAGCCCAGCGGGCGCCCCGTGGCCGCCGCGATCTCCGCGACCGCCTCACCGAAGGTCAGCAGCCGGGGCCCGGAGAGCGCGAGGGTCCGCCCCACGTACCGGTCGCCGGCCGTCAGCGCGGCCACCACCACGTCCGCGATGTCCCGCACGTCGAGGAACGGCTCACGCACCTCGCCGGCCGGGAACACCAGCTCCCCGCGCTCCCGCAGCTCCGCCACCAGCGGGCCCTCGCTGAAGTTCTGCGCGAACCACGCGGCCCGTACGACCGTCCAGGCCGCCCCCGAGGCGTGCAGCGCCTCCTCGGTCGGCAGGGCCTGGTCCTCGCCCCGCGCGGACAGCAGCACCAGCCGCCGCACGCCGAGGCCCACCGCCTCGCCCGCCAGCGCGCCGATCACCTCGGCGGCGCCCGGTGCGCCGACGTCCATGGGGTGGGCGAGGTAGGCGGCGTCCGCACCCCGCAGAGTGTCCGCCCAGGTCGAGGTGTCCCACCAGTCGAAACCGGTTGTCCGCGACGCCGCCCGCACCGTGAGCCCGGCGGCCTCCGCGGCCCGCGCCACCCGGCTTCCCGTCCGGCCCGAGGCACCCGTCACCACCACCGTCATGACCCGCGCGTCCGCTGTCGCGTCACCTGTCGTGTTCTCTGCCGTGTTCGTCATGCCGTCGAGTCAACTGCCGGGCGCGGGACGGACCCATCGCTGAACGGCTCATTCCCATACGACCGCGTCTACGCTGGCCCCATGGACGCAGTCGCAGGGCTACTGGAGGGCCCCCGCGCCCGGGGCGCGTTCATGATCAGGGCGTGTTTCGACCCGCCGTGGGCGGTGCGTGTGGAGGACGAGGCCCCGCTCACCGTGATGCTCGTCGTGCGCGGCGAGGCCTGGATCCTGCCCGACGGGGGCGGGCCGGCGCGGCTGCGGACCGGAGACCTCGCCATCGCCCGCGGCCCGGACCCGTACACCTGCGCCGACGACCCCGGCACGGCACCGCAGGCGCTCATCCTGCCCGGCCAGGAGTGCCGCTACCCCGACGGACGTCCCCTCAACGGCTCCATGGACCTGGGCGTCCGCACCTGGGGCGACCGGCCCGACGGTGCCACCGTGGTGCTGATCGGCACCTACCCGATGCGCGGCGAGATCAGCAGCCGGCTGCTGGACGCGCTGCCGCCGCTGCTCACCCTCACCCCTGACGTGTGGGACTGCCCGCTCACCCCGCTGATCACGGAGGAGGTGGTCCGCGACGAGCCCGGTCAGGAGGTCGTCCTGGACCGCCTCCTGGACCTGCTGGTCATCGCCGCGCTGCGGGCCTGGTTCTCCCGCCCGGACGCCGAGGCGCCCACCTGGTACCGGGCGCTCGCGGACCCGGTCGTGGGCCGGGCCCTGCGGCTGCTGCAGGACGACCCGGCCCACCCCTGGACGGTGGCGTCCCTCGCAGCAAAGTCGGGCGTCTCCCGCGCCGCACTCGCCCGCCGCTTCACCGGCCTCGTGGGCGAACCGCCCATGTCCTACCTCACCGCCTGGCGCCTCGCCCTGGCGGCGGACCGGCTGCGCGACTCCGACGACACCTTGGAGACGATCGCCCGGCGGGTGGGCTACGGGAGCGCGTTCGCCCTGTCGACGGCGTTCAAGAGGGCGTACGGGGTGAGCCCTCGGGATCATCGGGACGGCCGTGCCCGGTGAGGCGCCGCCTCCTGATCTGAGAAGATCAGGACCGCCGTACGGAAGCAGAGGTGGGGGACGTGGCCGTTCTGGTATTGCTCGGTGTCCTGGCACTCGTCATCGGGGGGTGCGTGTGCGTCGTGTGGGCCGAGCGCGGTGGTCCTCCCTGGGTCCGTGTCGTGGCGGCCCTGACACGTGCCGCGGGCGAGCTGCTGCACAGCGCCGGGAAGGGCAGCCGGGGGAGTGGGAACCGGACCTCCGGCGACGACGGCGACTAGGAGAGCCACGGCTCGACGCAGGGTGCGCGGGACGACGCGTAGCCTTTTCCCTGTGTACGCGGAGCGGGCGTCCCGGCTGCCCGGCGCGGTGGTGTGGACGAACACCCCGGCCGGTGGCGGTGACGGGCGCATCCTGCCCGACGGGTGTATGGATCTGCTCTGGACCGAGGGGCGGCTGCTGGTCGCGGGTCCGGACACACGGGCGTACATCACCGAAGGCGCGCCCCCGAGCTGGGCGGGGGTCCGCTTCTACCCGGGGACCGCGCCCGCCCTCCTCGGCGTGCCCGCGCACGAGCTGCGTGACCGGCGGGTCGAGCTCGCCGACCTGTGGCCGGCCTCGGAAGTGCGGAGCCTCACGGCCCGGGTGAACGGGGCTCCGGACCCGGCGAGCGGGCTGGAGGACGTGGCCCTGGCGTGCGCGGCCCGCGCCGACCCGCCTGACCCGCTGCTCCGGCAGGTCGTCGCCGCTCTCGAAGCGGGGCGCCCGGTCGCCGCGACCGCCGACGAACTCGGCCTCGGCGCCCGGCAGTTGCACCGCCGCTCGCTGGCCGCCTTCGGTTACGGTCCGAAAACGCTGGCCCGGGTGCTGCGGATGCGGCGTGCCCTCGCACTGGCCCGGGACGGCGTGCCCCTCGCGGAGACGGCCGCCCGGGCCGGGTTCGCGGACCAGGCCCATCTGGCCCGGGACGTCAAGGAGCTGGCGGGTGTGCCGGTGCGTGCCCTACTGGGTGGCCGGTAGGGGAGCGAACAGGTCCACCCCGTTGCCGTCCGGGTCGAGCACGACGGCGTACCGCTGGCCCCAGAAGGCGTCCCAGGGCTTGAGCTCGCTGTGGTACCCGGCGCCGACCAGCTCCTCGTACAGCGCGTCCACCTCCTCGGGCGCGTCGCACCGCAGGGCGAGCCCGGCCCGGCCCCCGCCGGTGGGGGGCCGCCACGTCGGATGGAAGGACCGGACTGTCTCCTCGGTGTCGAGCAACAGCCGCAGCCCGCCGGGCAGTCCGGCCTCGGCGTGCGGCTCGTTCTCGGCGCCCTCGGGGAAGGCGAAGCCGAGCCGGCGGTAGAAGATGACGGAGGCGGCCATGTCGGAGACGACGAGGCCGATGGCATCGAATCGTGCGGTCATGGGCCCACCGTAGAGAGTGCGGCGACGGCCGGTCTTGAAGGAAACGGACACAGGCCGGCCGGTGTCCGTTTCCTTCAAGACCGCCGCTTCATCAGCTCCGTAACGTCGCAGCCATGACGACCACGACCCGGCAGTCCCGGCACCTCGGCATCTCCATCGACCGCCCCGCCCAGGAGGTCTACGACTACGTCTCGGAACCCGCCAACGTCCCCGGCTGGGCCCCCGGTCTGGCCCGGTCCCTCGAGCTGGTGGACGGCCGGTGGGTGGGGGAGTCGCCCATGGGGCGGATCGTGGTGGCTTTCACGCCCAGGAACGACTTCGGCGTGCTCGACCACCACGTGACCCTGCCGTCGGGGGAGACCGTGCACAACCCGATGCGGGTGATCGCCGACGGCCCCGGCTGCGAGGTGGTGTTCACCCTGCGCCGCAGGCCGGGAGTGACCGACGAGGAGTTCCGGCGCGACGCGGAGGCGGTGTCCGCCGACCTCGCCGCCCTCAAGCGCGTGCTGGAACGCGACTAGCCGTGCGACGGGCAGGAGCCGTCCGGTGCGCCGGGGCACGCCGCGCGGCGACGGGTGGGGTCAGCCGGCCTCCGCAACCTCCGTGCGTACCGCCACCGCGTCCACCTCGAACAGCATCCCCGGCAACGCCAGCGCGGCGACCCCGCTCAGCGTCTGCGCCGGGAGCCGCTCCCCGAAGCGGGCGTGCAGCGCCTTGCCCAGGATCTGCAGCTTGTCGACGTCGTGGTCCACGATGAACGTACCGAGCCGTACGACATGCTCGTAGCCGAGCCCGACCCCCTCCAGTGCCGACCCCAGCCGGTCGAAGGCGAGGTCCACCTGCGCGGCGAAGTCCCCGGGCACCGGGGCGCCGGTGGCGTCGGAGGCGTACTGGCCGCCGATGAAGACGGTTTCGCCGGGCGCCGAGACGGCGTGGCTGTAGCCGAACGGGGTCGGGTCGTGCAGGGTGGCCGGGTTGGTGATGGTGCGGGAGTCATGCGGCATGGTCGGGCGGTCCCTTCGCGGAGTGTGGTCGTCGCCGCAGGCGGCGGCCCTGGCGTCGTTGCCAACTCCCCCTGCCCACCGGTGCATTCCGAGCCGCCCCGCCCTCAGCGCACCCGCGTCACGAACGCCTGCCGCTCACTGAAGCCGTCCTCGCCCTGGAGATCCAGCCGCTCCCCGTCGAAGGCCACGACACGGCCGCGGGCGTCGATGGTCGGATGAGCCGCGGGCCGCTGGTTCACCGTGCCGTCGGGACGCGCGCTGACCAACTCCACGCGTCCGGTGCGCATATCGCGCCAGTAGACGACCTGGCGCGGGCGCTGACCGGTCTCCGACTCGAACACGGCGAAGGCGATCCGGCGGGCGTCCGCGCTCGGCCGGGCGCTGTGTGTGGCGTACTTCGGGTTCGGGCCCAGCACGTGCCGCAGTGTGCCCCGCCGCAGATCCCGTACGAAGACGTCGCCGGTGTCGCTGGTGCCGCCCGAGGGCAGGGTGAGGCACTTCCAGCGGAACGCGACATGGCGGCCGTCGGCGCTGATCGCGGGAGCGCTGACTCCGTTGTCCGCGGGATCCCCGGCGCAGTCGGCGTCCGCACGGAACCGCTCGCCCGTCCGTCGGTCGAGGACGTAGACACCCTCGTGGTCCTCGCCGGGATCGGTTCCCGCGTCCCACGCGACGTAGGCGACCCGCCTGCCGTCGTGGCTCAGCGTGGGCGAGGCGAGGCTCTGTTCGCCGCTGGGCAGCGGGTGGTCGATCCAGGAACCGGTGCCGCGCCGGAGGTCACGGACATGGACACGGAACCGATTGCCGATTCCGGCCGGCTGGCCGGTGAAGGCCACGTACCGTCCGTTTCCGCTCAGGACCGGTGTCGAGACACGGCGCAAGGCCGGGTCCGTCGTCTCGTCGATCCGTTCGATGCGGCCGGTCCGGGTGTCGTGCACGTAGGCCGGAAGCCTCACGTCGCGCGACGGCGGCCACGTGTTCGGCGCCAGCGCGGCGAACGCCACCCGCGTGCCGTCGGCGCTGATCGACGGCGTCCCGAACTCCACGTTCTCGCCCTCGCCGCCGGGGACGTCACTGACCCAGCGGAGCCTCCCGGTCCGCAAGTCCTTCACATAGACGTCGGCGGCGCTGTCGGTGTCCCCGGAAGCCAGATTCGTGGCCCAGGACAGGAAGGCCACCTGCCTGCCGTCCGCGCTGACCACGGGATACGCCGAATGGCCGTTCCCCTTCACGCCGTCAGCCGTGACGTCGACGAACTCCAGCCGCGGTCTCGGCTCGGACGCCTCGGCGGGCACGGCCGCCGCCGCGCACATCGATGCCACGACCGAGACCACGGCCGCGCGTAACCCAGAACGCATGTTTCCCCCCGGGTGGGCAACGCCCCCCGCCCCCGCGGCGAGGGGCCCTCACCCATGCAACGGCCCTTCCGAACAGTGGTCAATGCGACTATTTCCGTACAACCCGAACGCGCGATCGACGGTCCGCGCCCGCGAGAGCCGCTGCCCTACACCCGCGCCACCGCCGTACTGGCCCGTTCCACCAACCGAGTCGACAACTCCGTCCGCGTGCTCTCCGGGCAGTGGCCGTCCATCAGGCGCAGCAGCGACCGCAGGGCCGTCGCGGCCATCTCCGACAGCGGCTGGCGGACGGTGGTCAGGGCGGGGGAGGCCCAGCGGGCCTCGGGCAGGTCGTCGAAACCCACCACGCTCACGTCGTGCGGAACCTTCAGCCCCCGCTCGGCCAGCGCCTCGTACACCCCCAGCGCCATCCGGTCCGAGCAGACGAAGACGGCCGTCGGCGGGTCGGGCAGGTCGAGGAGTTCCAGCATGCGGCGGCGGGCCTGGCCCTCGTCGAAGCCGGCGTGCCGCACGTACTCGGCGCGGTGCCGGACACCGGCGGACGCGAGCGCCGAGCGGTAGCCGGCGACCCGGGCACTGCTGCACATCGTGCGCCGGTGCCCCGCGACGACGGCGATGCGCTCGTGCCCCAGGGACAGCAGGTGCTCGGTGGCCGTCAGACCGCCCTGCCAGTTCGCCGCGCCCACCGACGCCACGCCCTCCGGCGGTTCCTGGACCGGGTCGATCATCACGAACGGGATGCGGTGCTGTTCCAGCCAGGCGTACTGGGAGTCGCTCAACTCGGCCAGGTTGAACAGCACGCCGGAGGAGCCCCGGGCCACCAGCTTGTCCAGCCAGCCGCGCTCGGGGCGCCCGGCCCGGGTGCGGGTCAGCGCCGCCGACACCACCACCTCCAGGCCCGCGTCGTGCGCCGCCTCCTCCACCCCGTGCAGCACCGCCCCCGACCAGGAGCTGTCCAGCGAGTGCACGACCAGGTCGACCAGCCGGGGCGTCTTCGTCGCGTCGAATCGGGGTCTGCGCACATAGCCGAGCCGGTCGAGTGCCTCGGTGACCCGGCGGCGGGTCTCGGGCGCCACGTCCTCCCGGCCGTTGACCACCTTCGACGCGGTCGGCACCGACACCCCCGCCTCGCGGGCCACGACCGCCAGCGTCGGACCGGTCGCCACGCTCGCACTCGCCGTACGCACCATCGGGAACCCGCCTCTCCGGCCCGCCCGAGGGCCGTGGAAAGTTTCGACCAGCGCTGCTCACGGCGGTCCGGAGTCCCGACCGGGCAGAAAGCGCTTCCTACTCTAGGTGGGGCGCCGGACGGCGGGAAGACAGAAGTGAATTCATGATTCACGTGGGTCAAAACTTTCGAAACCCCGAACAACGAGAGCGGGCCCGCCCCAGGGGTGCTCAACCAGGTGTGCAGGTCAGGCGGAACCCCGTGAAGTCCGCCGTGAACGCCGCGTCGACGAGGTCCCGGGCGTGGATGCCCGCCATCGCGCCGGTGAAGCGCAGCCGGGAGCCGTGGTCGTCGGACAGCCGGGTGAAGTCCAGGGCCGGTCCGACCGCCGTGCGCACCCCGTCCCGTACGTACCAGAACCGGGCGTCGGCGCCCTCGACCGTCACCCCCAGCGTCACCGGCCCCGCGGGCGCTTCCACGACCGCGATCTGCCGGGCACCGCTCTCCTCACGCTCGACGAGGCTGAGAACCGCACGGCCCCCCGCGTGGCCTCCCCACTGCTGGCCCCGCTGCGGCTCGCCGTCCGGCTCCGCCCAGGTCAGGTCCAGGCTGAGATACGCCTCGGCGCTGTACCAGAGCACCAGCCCGGCGGCCTGCGTGAAGGTCACCGGCCGGGCCTCGACGGTGACGTGGGCCTCCGCCCGGTGCTCGGTGATGCGCTGGGCCAGCAGGCTGCTCGCCCAGCGGGACTCCGGCCCGTGCCGGCCGCGCAGCCGGATCCAGCCGGGGCGGGCCGTCGTGTCAGCCCAGGACGGGTCCGGCGGCTCGCGCAGGGTGCTCCACGGCCAGGACAGGTCCTCGGGCGGGGCGGCGGGAGGCAGCGGTACCTGATCGGCCGGCAGTGCGTGCCGCCGGGAGGAGAGCGGAACCGGACGGGCCGGCAGCAGGTGCGGTCGGGAGGGGAGCGGGTGCGGCCGCGTCGGCACCTCGACCTCCACCGCCGGATGCCAGCCCCCCTGCCGCAGCCGGGGCCAGCCCTCCGCGTCCCAGGTCACCGCCTGGATCGCGGTCTCCCGGCCGAGTGGGCAGCGGCGGCCCTGCGGCGTGTGCAGCGGACGGGCCGTCAGATGACTGAGCAGCCACTGCCCGTCCGGCGTCTCGACCAGCTCACCGTGCCCGGCCTTCTGCAGCGGCACGCCCGGATCGTCCCGGGTCGTCAGCAAGGGCCGGTCGTCCAGCTCGTACGGCCCGGTCAGCTCCCTGCTGCGCGCCACCCGCACCCCGTGCTCCCAGCCCGTACCGCCCTCCGCGAGCACCAGGTAGTACCAGCCCTCGCGCCGCAGCAGCTTCGGCCCCTCGATCAACCGGTCGTGCTGGAGCAGCAGACGTGTCTCCCCGACGGGTGCCAGGCTGTCCCGGTCCAGCTCCGCGAGGACGATCCCGGCGAACCGCTGCCCTCCCGGCCGGTGGTCGTTCTGCAGGTTCAGCAGCCAGAGCCGGCCGTCCTCGTGGAACAGGGCCGGGTCGAAGCCGTGGCTCGCGACCCGGCGCGGTGTGCTCCACTCGCCGCCCACGTCCCCGGCCGTCGAGACGTACGTGTCCAGGTCGA
This sequence comes from Streptomyces sp. NPDC006372, assembly GCF_040612515.1. NCBI lineage: Bacteria > Bacillati > Actinomycetota > Actinomycetes > Kitasatosporales > Streptomycetaceae > Streptomyces > Streptomyces sp. NPDC006372. Next base: position 58,034 of record NZ_JBEXQJ010000019.1, read on the forward strand.
AGTAGGGCGTGCCGACCGAGCGCACGACGGTGTACGTCACCCAGAACCGCTCCCCGTCCCAGCTCAGCGACGGAGCCCAGATGCCCCCGGAGTCGGGCACTCCGGCGAGCGAGTCCCCCGGGGCGGCGCCCCGGACGTGCCCCGCGTACTCCCAGTGGGCCAGGTCCCGGGAGCGGTGGACGGGGATCGTCGGGAACCACTCGAAGGAACTGGTCGCCATGTAGTACCAGCCGCCGGCCCGGACCAGGGAGGGATCGGGCGCGAAGCCACGGAGGACGGGGTTGTGCAGAACGGTCACGCGGGACTCCCGGGCAGTTGGGCGCCCGGGGGCCGCGGGGAGTCAGGGTCACCCGCGGCCCCCGGAGTCAGGGAAGAGCGAGGGGCATCACTTGAGAGCTCGGGTCACTTGAGGACCGGGATCACTTGAGGGCGGGGGTCACTTGAGGGCGCCGAGCGTCACACCCGTCCGCCAGTAGCGGCGCATCGCGACCATCATGATCGCCATCGGGACGATGGACAGCAGCGCTCCGGTCAGCACCAGCCCGGTGAGGTCGATGCCGGACTCCAGCCGCGTGCCGGTCCAGTTGTACAGGCCCAGGTTGAGCGTCCAGTTCTCCTTGCCGCGCAGCACCGTCAGCGGCAGGAAGAACGCGTTCCAGGTGTTCACGAACGCCAGCAGGAACACCGTCGCGCCGCCCGTCGTCATCATCCGCAGCACGATGCTGAAGAAGATCCGCAGCTCACCGGCCCCGTCGATCCGGGCCGCCTCCAGCAGCTCGAAGGGGACCGTCGCCTCGGTGTACACCTTGGCCAGGTACACGCTGAACGGATTGATCAGGCAGGGGATGAGCATCGCCCACGGGGTGTCCACCATGCCGAGCGCGGAGAACAGCAGGTACAGCGGCAGCGTGAGCAGCGCGATCGGGATCAGGAACGAGCCCACGACACACGCGAAGATCGCGTTACGCCCGGGGAAGTCGAAGCGCGCCAGCCCGTAACCGGTTGCGAGTGCGATCAGCGTGCCGCCGAGCGAGCCGACTCCCGCGTAGAGGAACGAGTTGGCCGTCCACCGCAGGAAGATGCCGTCCTGGTACGTGAACACCTGCTCCAGGTTGTCCCACAGGTGCCAGCCCGAGAACCACAGGCCGTTGCTCTGGTACAGCGCCGTACGGTCCTTCGTCGCGGCGACGATCAGCCACCACACCGGGAACAGGCTGTATGCGCTCGCCAGGACCAGCCCGACCAGCAGGAAGCGCTGGCCGCCCCGCCCGCGGGACCTCGGGTCCGGGCGGGACAGCCGCCGCACGCCCTGGACTTCGGGCCGCTCGGTGGTCTGCTCGGTCAGCACCATCAGTCGGCCTCCTTCGAGGTGAGCCGGTAGAAGAGGAAGGAGGCGACCCCGAGGATCAGGGCGAGCAGCACGGACAGGGCGGCCGCGTAGTTGTAGTTGCCCGCGTTGAACGCCTGGTTGTAGATGATCATGATCGGGGTGAAGCTGTCGCTGACCGTCTGCGGGGTGATGTTCCGGAACAGCGCCGGCTCGTTGAAGATCTGCAGCATCTGGATGATCGACAGCAGCCCCGTCAGCACCAGCGCCCCGCGCACGTACGGGATCTTGATGCTGCGCGCGATCCGCAGCTCCGAGGCCCCGTCGAGCCGGGCGGCCTCGAACAGCTCGCGCGGCACGCCCTGCAGCGCGGAGTAGATGATCACCATGTTGTAGCCGATGCCGTGCCAGGTCAGCAGGTTGCCGATGGACGGCCACACCATCGACGGCGCGAAGAAGTTCCAGTCGAGGCCCAGGGCCTTGCCGATCGGGGTGAGCGGCCCGACGTCCGGGCTGTAGAGGTTCACCCACACGATCGCCGCGACCACGCCGGGGATCATGTACGGCACCAGCAGCAGGATCCGGAACCGGCTCGCCACCCTGGAGGTGAGCGCGTCCAGGAACAGCGCCAGCACCAGGCTGATCAGCAGCATCATCGGGATCTGGACACAGGCGAAGAGCACCACCCGCAGGATGCTGTTCATGAACGCCGAGTCCGTCAGCCCCTGGGTGTAGTTGTCGAGTCCGACGAACTCCGTCGTCGCACCGCCGAGCCCGAGCCCGGACTGCTTCTCCGTGAACAGCGACTCGTAGACGGCGTAACCGATCGGGAGCAGATACAGAAACACGAAGCCGAGCTGGAAGGGCACCGTGAAGGCGGCACCCTTCCAGCGCATGGAGCGAATCATCGAACGCCTCAGCCCTTGACGCTGATACCGCGGGACTTCAGGTCCTTGACCGTCCACTCCTGCATGTGCGCGAGCAGATCGGTGACCTTCTCCTGCTTGTTGACGACCTTGGCCCAGCCCGCCTGCAACTCCGTGAACATCGCGGTCCAGTTGGGCCCGAAGGTCCAGTCCGTGGTGACCGTTCCCAGGCTGTCCGTCACGACCTTCTGGGCCGGCTCGTAGTTCTTGCCGAGCAGCTTCTGCGAGATCGACTCACCGACGTAGGCCTTGCTGTCGGCCAGCGCCGGCATCACTCCGTTGCCGGTCTCCGGGCTCGCCATCGTCTTGACCGCGTCCTGGTTCGTGGACATCCACAGCGCCGCCTTCGCGGCCTGCTCCTGGTTCTCGCACTGCTTGGTCACCAGGGTCACGCTGCCGGTCAGGTTGGTACCGGCCGGTGTCTTCGCCGCCTCGCCCTGGTACGTCGGCCAGGGCGCCAGGGCCCAGTCGCCGAAGGACTTGGTGAAGTTCTGCACCATGCCGGCCATCTGCCAGGTGGAGATCTGCCGGGTCGCGGTGGCGCCGGTGTCGTAGCTGCGCTGCACGGCCGCGTAGTCGGCGAAGGACAGCTTGGCGTTGAGGTCGTTGTCGATGATCTCCTGGATCACCTTGGCGGCCTTCAGGGTGCCCTCGTCCTGGAAGTTCACCTTCCAGGCGTTGCCACGAATCGCGTACCAGTGCGCCCCGGCCTGCATGGCGAGCACCTCCAGGGTGCTCGGGTCCTCACCGGCGTAGTTGGTGATCTTGATGCCGTGCTTCTTCAGTTCCTTGCCGGCGGCGATGAAGTCGTCCCAGGTCGCCGGGGGCTTCAGCCCGTACTTCTTGAAGATGTCGGTGCGGTAGATCGTGAACTGGGGCGCCGAGCTGGTCGGCACGCCGTAGAGCTTGCCCTGCACCTGCGCGCTCGCCCAGGCGCCGGTGTTGAACTTGTCCTTGTCGCCCTCGACGTACCGCGTGATGTCGGCCAGCGCGTCCTGCGACACCCAGCTGGTCACGTACTCGGCGGTGTTCTGCACCAGGCACGGGGCGTTGCCGGCCTTCACCGCGTTGGTCAGCTGCTTCTGCATGGTCAGCTGGTCGGTGACCTTGGTGTACTTCAGCTGGATGTCCTTGTGCGAGGCGTTGAACGCCTTGACGACCGCCTCCTGGCCGTTGGCCCAGCCCCAGAAGGGCAGGGTGACCGGGCCGGACTTCGACGCCGCATCGTCACCCGAGTCGGAACCGCCGCAGGCGGAGAGCAGACCTGTCAGCGCGATGCCCGCGACAGCGGCGGAGGCGAACCTTCTCCGGGGGCTGGTGAAGTTCATCTGACCGTGATCCTTCGGAATAGGGCGTTCTCAGAACGAGAGGACGGCGGCGGCTCGGTGGTGCCGGCCAGGAACGGCGGCCGATAACCGTCGGCTCGCGGTTGCGGGGGGTGGGCCAAGCAGAAGCTGTAGTAAGCGGTTGCTGGGACGGTAGGCGGAGGTGTCCGCTCATAGCAAGAGGTGTGCGGCAATTTGTTACTGCGGTTCGTCCGTGGGGTCATCGACGGGCGTGCGAGGGGCCGCCGTCGCTCGGCGCGATAAATGCCCAGGTCGGAGCGGTATCAGAAACCCTGGTTCGGGACTCGACGGGTGCGGCGGCGGGGGTCCTGGCCCGCCGTAAAAGACAAGGGAAAACGGTTACGTAACTAACCCGGTTAGGTAACTAACCCGGTCGGCTATCCCTGCGAAGCCGGTGGCCGCACCGAGCTGCGCACCACGACATGCGTGCCCAGCACCAGATGGTCCCCGTCGGCGCTCTTGCGGCGGCCCGCGCCGCCCTCGCGCCGGTCGGCCACAGCGCGCAGGGCGACGCGGCCCATCTCCTCGTACGGCACGTGCACCGTGGTGAGTTGGGGGGTGAGCTGGGAGGCCAGCGGGATGTCGTCGTAGCCGACGATCGAGACGTCCTCGGGCACCCGCAGCCCGGCCGCCCGCAGGGCCTGCATGGCGCCCGCGGCGACCACGTCCGTCCCGGCCAGCACGGCCGTGAAGTCCGGCGTGTCGTGCAGGGCGGCCTCGACGGCCTCGTAGCCGTGCTCGTAGTCGTACGGCCCGTGCCGGACCATGCCCGGGTCGAACGGCACGCCGTACGCCTCGAAGGCCCGCTGCGCGCCTCGCAACCTGCCCTGCGCGGTGGTCAGTTCGGCATGCCCGGGCAGGACGAGGACGCGCCGGTGACCGGCCGACAGCAGGTGGCTGGCCATCGCGTAGGCGCCGCCCTCGTTGTCATAGTCGACGGTCGTCGCCGGGACGTCGCCCTCCAGCGGCGGCCTGCCCACCAGGACCAGATGCGAGCCGGCCGCGTCCAGGGAGCGGGCGAAGCGGGCCATGCGCAGCTGGTACTCGTCGTAGTCGTACGCGCCGCCGAGCAGGATCACGGCGGCGACGCCCTGCTGGCGCATCAGGTTCACCAGGGCCAGTTCGCGCTCCGGGTCGTCGCCGGTCGTGCCGACAAGGGAGAGCCAGCCGCGCAGCGTGGCGGCGCCCTCGACGCCCTTCGCGACGTGCGCGAACGCGGCACCGGTGATGTTGTTGATGAGGATCGCCACCGTCGGTGTGCCACCGCCGGCGAGCGAACGGGCATGGGCGTTGGTGACGTAGTCCAGGTCGCGGACGACCTTCATCACCCGGCGGCGCAGCTCCTCCGACACCGGGTAGTTGCCGGACAGCACCCGCGAGACGCTGGCCACGGAGACGCCCGCGCGCTCCGCGACATCGCGGATGGTCGCCCGGCCGGCGTCACTCGTCGCCTTGCGCTGACTCACCCTTGCGGCTCCTTCACGTAGTGGCCCGATGCCGTGCGCTCCGGTCTGTCGCGCCCCGGTCCGCGGCGGCCCCGGCGCACTGCCGGCTCGGAGCGGCCCCGACGCACCCGCCGTCCGGGCGGCCGCCCCGCACCCGTGCGGAAACCGTATCCCATCGTTACTCCAGCCCGGAGGCCCTGTGGACAACCGCCCGGACCCGCGGCCCGGCACCCTGTCACGCCACCCGCGCCAGATCCGCCCGCAGCACCTCGTGGGCCGGCGGCGAGCCCGCCACCAGGCGCTCCAGCTCCTCGACGACGATGCGGCCGAGCCGCTCCAGTTCGTTGCCGAGCGAGCCGGCGATGTGCGGGGTGAGGAACACGTTGGGCAGGTCGTACAGCGGGGAACCGGCGGGCAGCGGCTCCGGGTCGGTGACGTCGAGGACCGCGCTGAGCCGGCCGGACACCAACTCCTCGGTGAGCGCCTCGTGGTCGACCAGCGCGCCGCGGGCGGTGTTGACGATCACGCCGCCGTCCCGCACCAGGGCGAGCCGCTCGCGGTCGAGCATGTGGTGGGTCTCGGGGATGTCGGGGGCGTGCAGGCTGACGATGTCGCTCTGCCCGAGCAGGTCCTCCAGCGACAGCGACTCGGCGCCGAGGGCGGCGGCCTCGGCCGGGCTCACGTACGGGTCGTGCAGCAGGACGGTGAGGTCGAGCGGCCGCAGCAGTTCCAGCAGCCTGCGCCCCACGCGGGACGCGCCGATGACACCGACGCGACGGCCGAGGTTGCCGGTCGCCGCGGTCTCCCCGGGGCCCGGGTAGGCGTGCGTGCGGCGGAAGCGCTCCCGGTGGTCGAAGGCGTCCTTGCCCAGGAGCAGGATCATCGCGAGCGTGTACTCGGCGACGGGCAGGGCGTTGCCCGTGACCGCGCTCGAGACTCTGACGCCGCGTTCCCACAGGGCGTCGCCCACCAGGGAGCGCACGGAGCCGGCCGCGTGCAGGACGGCGTCGAGCTTCGGGGCCGCCGCGAGCGCACCGGCGTCCAGATGAGGGCAGCCCCAGCCGGTGATCAGCACCTCGGCGGAGGCCAGGGCGTCGGCCGAGGCCGGATCGGTGAAGTCCCGTACGACCAACCCGGGGTCGATGTCGGCCGTGCGCCTCAACCGCTCCATCAGCGGCGGGGGGAAGAGCAGCGGGAGGTGCACCGGGTCCATCGCGAACACGGCCCGCGGCAGCTGGGGGCTGGGCATGGCTCTCCTGGATCAGAGGATGACAGAAACAGTTTCAGAAAGCGCCTTCTACCGTAGATCCGCCGGGAAGCGACGGTCAATCGGCAGGGCTGGGGCGGCGGCTGGATGTGCCCGGTTCGGGGCAACGGCCGTGGTCCTCGTGTGTGCTGACGCGAGGCGAACGGGCTGAAGGGGGCAGGGTGGGGTTCTGGGCGGTGTGCGGGGCGGTGGCCTGCGGGGCGACGTCGTCGACCCCGGGTGCGGCTCGGTGCGCGCCTCGCGTGGAAATCGCTTACGAGGTTTTCGGTGTGCGGCGGCGAAGGTCGTACCCGCCGCCGACGGCACCTCGATACCCGCCGCACCACTTCGGCAACCGGTTCCCGAGTCTGTTGCCGAGACGAGATCCCGAGCGCTCCTGGTCAGGGCCACCCCGCCACCCCGCGACGGCTTGATCGCGACGTCCGAAAACAGGACTCATCAGCACTCTCGCTGATGACGTCGAGGTTACACAGTCTTTTCGAAAATTCGTCAAGGCTCTTGACGCGTCATGCCGACCGGAAGAAGCTCTGCCCGACGCACAACAACCGGTTGCCACAGCAAGCCGGAACGCAAGGAGGTGGTGCGTTCATGCACCCACATGCTGGTGCTTCCCTGAGCCGCCGCCGATTCCTCGCCCTGTCCGCAGCCGGCGCCGCGACCGGAGCGGCGGCGCTGAACGGCTGCGCGATGCAGGTCTCCAGTGGTGTCAGCGGCGGCGGCGAGACGGTCACGCTGATGGTCAAGCCCGACGACATCTCCCCGGAGCTGGTCAGGCAGGCCCAGAAGGACATCGGCGTCAAGATCGTCACGGTCCGCTACGACATCACCAAGCTCATCGGCATGATGACCAACGGTGCCCCGCCCGACCTGGTGCGCGGTGTCGGCGCCACGGACGCGCCCTACTTCGCGGCGCGGGACGTCATGGAGGACCTGGACCCCTACTTCGCCGGGAGCAGCGTCCTCAAGGTCGACGACCTGGACCCCGTGAACGACCTGTGGCGCTACGACGGCCGCACCCAGGGCAAGGGCCCCCGCCACGGCATGGCGAAGGACTTCTCCCAGGACTCCATGTTCTGGTACAACACCGCCCTCTTCGACCGGGCGGGCGTCGACCAGCCGCCGGAGACCGAGCCGGTCACCTTCGAGGAGTGGCTGGAGAACGCCAAGCGGCTCACCCGGCGCAAGAGCGGCCAGACGACCGTCTTCGGCGGCAGCTACAACGGCGTGTTGACGCCCAACCTCCTGGCGAGCCTCACGGCGGCGGCCGGAGGCAGCCTCTTCACCGACGACTTCTCCCGCATCGACTTCACCACCCCCGAGGCCCGCAAGGCGCTGAGCTGGTACATCGAGTACGGCCGCGCGAGGGTCGGCCCCAGCATCGTCCAGCCCGACCCCAACACCTGGGACGGGCCCACCTTCCAGGCGAACCGCATGGCCATGTCGAACTCGGGCTACTGGCTCGGCGGCCTGATCAACTCCGACAAGAAGCTGGCGCCGCACGCCCGCCTCGCACCGGCGCCGCTGTTCGAGGGCGGCCGGCGGGTCAGCCCCTGCCAGGCGGGCACCGGCCTGTGGATGCCGAAGAAGGCGAGGAACAAGGACGCCGCCTGGCGGGTCTTCGAGTGGTTCTTCGGCGAGGGGCCGGCCAAGGCCCGCGCCTCCAGCGGCTGGGGCATCCCCACCCTGAAGTCCCTGCGCCCGCTGATGCCCGCCCAGGAGGACTACCAGAAGCGGGTGCTGAAGGTGCAGAACGCCGAGCTGAAGCACTTCTCGGTCATCGCCTACACGCCCTACGCCACGGCGGACTCGCTCTACGCCCTCTTCAACCAGGAGGCCCCGGCCGCGATGAACGGCCACATGTCCGTCGACACCCTGGCGGGCCGCCTGAACTCGGTCATGAACGAGCAGCTGAAGCGCGGTAAGGAGCAGGTGGGATGACGGTCGACCAGATATCCGTCACGGACCGATCCGGCCCGGCCGCGCGCGCCGACCGCATCACACCGGTCCAGCGGCCCCGGATCTCCATGACCGCACGCAGGCATCGCGCTTTCTACCTGTTCACCTCGCCCTGGATCATCGGTTTCCTGCTGCTGACGATCGTTCCGATGGCCTACGCGCTGTGGCTGAGCTTCACCACCTACGACGGCATCTCGCCGCACTGGCGGTACGTCGGCCTCGGCAACTACTCGGAGCTGTTCTCCGACCCGCAGACCTGGGACTCCCTCGGCCGCACGGGCCTGTTCGCCATCACCTCGGTGCCGCTGTCGATCATCGCCGGCCTCGGGCTCGCCGTCCTGGTGAACCGGCCGATCAGGGCGCGCGGGTTGTTCCGCACCCTGCTCTATCTGCCGGCCGTGGTGCCCCCGGTCGGCGTGGGCCTCACCTTCAAGGCGCTCTTCGACCAGAACTCCGGTGCTGCCAACGGCGTCATCACCCTCTTCGGCTTCGACGCGCTCGGCTGGCTCGCCGACCCCTACGCCCGTTACGTGCTGCTGATGAGCGTGCTGTGGGCCGCCGGAAACGTCATGATCATCTCGCTGGCCGGGCTCCAGGACGTGCCCCGCGAGCTCCACGAGGCCGCCCGCATCGACGGGGCGAGCGCCTGGCGGACCTTCCGCAGCATCACCGTGCCGCTGCTGTCGCCGGTGCTGCTCTTCCAGACGGTGACCGGGGTGATCGCCTCGGTGCAGACCATCATGCCGCTGCTGCTCTCACCGGACGGCACCACGGCCGGTGTCACCGCCCTGCCGCAGTCCAACTACCTCTACATGATGCACGTGTTCTCGCAGTACTTCGCGCTCGGCCGCTACGGCTACGCCTCCGCGCTGCTGTGGGTGCTCTTCGTCCTGATCCTCATCGTGACCGGACTCATCTTCAGGTTCACGTCCGGAGTGGTGTTCTACAACGTCGACCCGGAGGCGAAGAAGTGACCGCCACCAGCCTGCCCCCGAATCCCGCCCCACGGGTGCGGGTGCGCGTCAGCCGCCTCGTCCTCTACACGGTCCTCGTCGCCCTCACCGGGCTGTTCATCGGGCCCTTCGGCTGGCTGATCCTCTCCGGCCTGAAGACCCCGGCGGAACTGGCCGCCTCGCCCGTGCACTGGCTGCCCACCCACGTCCAGTGGCACAACTTCGCCGACGCCTTCCATCTGATCGACTTCCTCGGCTACGCACGCAACTCCCTGATCATCGCCCTGATCTACGCCACGCTCGTCACGCTCAGCTCGGCCTGGGTCGGCTTCGGCTTCGCCCGCCTGGAAGCCCCCGGCAAGAAAACGCTCTTCGGCATCCTCATCGGCTCGATGATGCTGCCCCAGATGATCACCCTGCTGCCGACCTACCTGATCTTCGCGAAGCTCGGCATGGTCGACACGTACTGGCCGTGGGTGTTCTGGGGACTGGCCGCCGCCCCCTACCTGGTCTTCCTCTTCCGGCAGTTCTTCGCCGGACTGCCCCGCGAGCTGGAGGAGGCCGCGATCGTCGACGGCTGCGGTTACGGCACCATCTTCTGGCGGATCTTCCTGCCGCAGTCCTGGCCGGTGCTGTCCGCGAGCTTCGTGATCGCCTTCACCTGGTCCTGGGGCGACTACATCGCCCCGCAACTGCTGCTCTCCACCGACAGGTCGACCCTGGCCGTCGCCGTCATGACCACCTACGTCACCTCGGCCGGAACGCCCGTCGCCAATCTCCAGGCCGCCGCCTCCGTGATGTACGTCGTACCGATCCTGCTGATCTTCCTGATCGCCCAGCGCGGCTTCGTCGCCGGCATGTCCACCTCCGGCCTGAAGTGACCCCCGGCCCCCAGGCCTGCCCCTCTCTCGTCTCCGTATTCCGCAAGGAGCTCACCATGACCCCGTCCCTGTCCCGCCGTGGCGCCCTCCAGGCGGCCGGCGCCACCGTGCTCGCCGCAGGGCTCACCGACCTGACGGCCACGGCCGCCCGCGCCGACGAGGCCGCCGCCGCGCCGAAGCTGGTGACCTACCCCCGCCCGTCCGCCATGCCGACCAACACCAGCTTCAAGGTGCGGGTCCGTACCTCCCCCGACGGCGAGTGGCAGACCCTCGACATCTGGCGGCCCCAGCTGGGGGAGATCAACCCGACCACCGGCTCCAGCAAGATCTACAACTCCTCGCTGGCGTACTTCGACTTCCAGGGTTCCGTCGAGGTGGAGGTCACCTATCTCAAGGGCGGCACCACCAAGGTCCGGGTCAGACCGGACTCCTACGGCATCAAGCCCGAAGTGGGCGGCGACACCCTGCGGTTCACGCTCGACAAGCCGCGCAACGTCGTCGTGCAGATCAACGACGACATCTTCGACGTCCTGCACCTGTTCGCCCGCGCGGTCGAGAAGAAGATCCCCGCGCAGGACGACCCGAACGTCCTCTACTACGGCCCCGGTGTCCACACCACCGCCGACGGCTACCTGAACGTCCCCTCCGGCAAGACCGTCTACCTCGACGGCGGAGCCGTCCTCAAGGCGACCGTCGTCTTCCGGAACGTGGAGCACGCGGGGATCGCCGGCCGCGGTGTCCTCGCCGGCACCGCCGCGGGCGGAGCCCTGGTCGAGAACTCGCGGAACATCTCCATCGGCGCCGTCACCGTCCTCAACCCGAACGGCTACGCCGTCCAGCTCGGCGAAGCCACCGGCGTCACCATCAAGGGGCTCGGCTCCTTCAGCTCCAAGGGCTGGGGCGACGGCATCGACATCTTCTGCAGCAGCAACGTCGTCGTCGACGGCGTCTTCATGCGCAACTCGGACGACTGCATCGCCATCTACACCCACCGCTGGGAGTACTACGGCGACACCACGGACATCACCGTCCGCAACTCCACCCTCTGGGCGGACGTCGCGCACCCCATCAACGTCGGGACGCACGGCAACAGCGACAACCCCGAGACACTGAAGAACCTCACCTTCAGGAACCTCGACATCTGCGACCACCGCGAGCCCCAGATGGGTTACCAGGGCTGCATCGCCCTCAACCCCGGCGACAGCAACCTCATCAAGAACGTCAAGGTCGACAACGTCCGCGTCGAGGACTTCCGCTGGGGCCAGCTGATCCACATGCGGGTCATGTACAACACGAAGTACAACACCTCGGTCGGCCGCGGCATCCAGAACGTCTACGTCAAGGACCTCTCCTACACGGGCAAGCCGCTCGCCACCTGCCTGCTGCTCGGCTACGACGCCAAGCACGCCATCAAGGACGTCACCTTCGAGAACCTCGTCGTCAACGGCACGGTCATCGCCGACTCGATGAAGAAGCCGACCTGGTACCTCACCACCGACACCATCCCGATGCACGCCAACGAGCACGTGCTCGGCCTGAAGTTCCTCACCACGGCCGAGGCGGCCGCCGCGTCATGAGCACCAGCCCCCTGAGACCGATCGCACCGAGCCGCCGGGGCTTCCTCGGCGGTGCCGCCGCCCTGCTGCTCGTGTCGGGCGCGAGCGGCCTGCTCGCCCCCGGCACCGCCCGGGCCGCCGGCACCACCGCACCACGCGCCTTCACGCACCCCGGCCTGCTGCACAGCGCCGACGACCTGGCCCGGATGAAGGCCGCCGTCGCCGCGAAGGAAACACCGATCTACGACGGTTACCTCGCCTTCGCCGCCCACGCGCGCTCCAAGGCGACCTACGCCGTCCAGAACACCGGCCAGATCACCTCCTGGGGCCGTGGCCCCACCAACTTCCAGAACCAGGCCGTCGCCGACTCGGCCGCCGCCTATCAGACCGCGCTGATGTGGTGCATCACCGGCGACCGCGCCTACGCGGACAAGTCCCGGGACATCCTCAACGCCTGGTCGGCTTCCCTCACCGCCGTCACCGGAGCGGATGGGCCACTGGGCGCCGGTCTGCAGGCCTTCAAGTTCGTCAACGCGGCCGAGTTGCTCCGGTACACCGGTTACGACGGCTGGGCGAAGGAGGACATCGCCCGCTGCGAGGAGTCCTTCCTGCGCGTCTGGTATCCGGCGATCTCCGGCTACATGCTCTACGCCAACGGCAACTGGGACCTGACGTCCGTCCAGTCGATCCTCGCGATCGGCGTGTTCTGCGAGGAGCCGAGCCTCTTCGAGGACGCCCTGCGCTTCGCCGCCGCCGGGGCCGGCAACGGCAGCGTCCCGCACCGCATCGTGACCGACGCCGGCCAGGGCCAGGAGTCCGGCCGCGACCAGGGCCACGAGCAGCTCGCCGTCGGCCTGCTCGCCGACGCCGCGCAGGTCGCCTGGAACCAGGGCGTCGACCTGTACGCCTTCGACGGCAACCGGCTGTTGCGCAACGTCGAGTACGCCGCCCGCTACAACCTCGGCGGCGACGTCCCGTTCGTCCCCGACCTGGACCGCACAGGAAAGTACGTCAAGACGTCCGTGTCCGCCGTCGGGCGCGGCACCCTGCCCCCGATCTACGAGATGGCGTACGCGCACTACGCGGGTGTCCGGGGCCTCGACACCCCGTACACCAAGGCGGCCGTCTTCCGCGGCACGGGCGGCGCCCGCGTCGTCGAGGGCAGCAACGACGACCTGCCCAGCTGGGGCACCCTCACCTTCGCCGGCACGAAGACGCCCGGCCCGGCCGTGCCCACGGCTCCGGCCGGTGTCACGGCGGTCGGCGGCGACCGGTCCGTCACCGTGGCGTGGCTGCCGTCGGCGTGGGCCGAGTCGTACACCGTCCGCAGGGCCGCCCACGTCGACGGACCGTACGAGACGATCGCCACCGGAGTCGGCAAACCGGTCTACACCGACCGCCGGGCCCGGCCTGGGCACCCCTCCTACTACACCGTCACCGCTGTCAACTCCCAGGGGCGGAGCGCCGCTTCCGCATGGGCGTCCGCCGCCCCTGGCCTGCCCGGCCCCTGGTCGACCCGGGACATCGGGAACGTGGCGATCCCCGGCTCGGCGCTCTTCGACGGCGAGCGGTTCGTCCTGGAGGCGTCCGGCACCGCCGACTCCCACCGCCTGGCCTACCTGCCGCTGCGCGGCGACGGCACCGTCACGGCCCGGATCGTGTGGCCGCTGAGCTCCCAGTACTCCAGGATCGGCGTCACCGTACGAGCCGGCCTGGACGCCGACGCCGCCCACGCCGCCATGCTGATCCAGGGCCTGCCGCTGCACACCTGGAGCGGGGTGTGGAGCGTCCGGGCGAAGGCGGGGGCCCGGGTCAGGGGCACCGGCAGCACACCCGTGCCGCCGTCCCAGCAGCAGGCGATCACCACCGCCGCCGCCTTCCCGATCTCCTCCCTCGGGGAGCTGCCGGAGTCGGCGACCCCGCTCCAGGCCCCGTACGTGGAGGGCGCGGGCGACGGCTACCGGATGCGCATGCCCTACTGGGTCCGGGTGACCCGCCGGGGCGGCCGCTGCACCGGCGCCATCTCACCGGACGGCGTCCACTGGACCGAAGTGGGCGCGGACGACGTCGAGTTGGGGAAGACGGCCTACGTCGGTCTGACCCTCACCTCCTGCCTGGGCGTCGACCAGGACTACGCCGAGACCGGCACCGGCGCCTTCGACAACGTCCAGGTCACCTCCCGCACGGGCGGTTCGGTCTGGTCCGTGCCGCGCCCGGCCCGGGCCGCCGGAGACCTGCGTGCGAGCGCGGGCGCCGACGCGGTCGAGCTGGCCTGGACCGACCCCGACCTGTCGGCCCGCTACACGGTGCTGCGCTCCACCAGCCCCAAGGGCCCGTTCGAGACGATCGCCACCGGCATCGGCGCCGTCGGCTTCGGCACCCGCGTCCGGTACGTCGATGCCACCGGCGACCCCGGCACGGCCTACCACTACGCGGTGGCGAAGACGAACCGCGCCGGACGCGGACCCCGGTCGGAGACGGCCGGGGCGACCATGCCGACGCCTTCCGTGCCCCGGCTCACCTCGCCCTCGGCGGCCTTCGCGAACAAGGGCGTCCCCTTCCGGCACCTCCTGCGGGCCTCGCACGAGCCGATCCGCTTCACCGCGCAGGGACTGCCCGACGGCCTGCGCGTCGACAAGCGCACCGGACTGATCTCCGGAACCCCCACCAGCACCGGCGAGTTCACCGTCACCACCACGGCCGGAAACGCCGCCGGATCCGCAAACGGAACCCTCACCCTCACCGTCGGCACCCCGCCACCCGCGCCCTGGACCTACGGCGACCTCGGCGACGTGATCCTCGACGACCGCGCCTACGGAACCCTCGGCGTGGTCGCCGTGCAGACCCCCGGCAGCACCGCCCACGAGGACGGGACCTTCGTGGTCCGGGGCGCCGGGACCGACCTCACCGTCAACAACCAGGGCATGACGGGCCAGTTCGTCCGCCGGCCCGTCAGCGGCGACTGCGAGGTCACCGCCCGTCTGGTCTCCCGCGCCGGAGCCACCGGCGACCGGGTCGGCCTGCTCATGGCCAAGTCCCTGTCACCGTTCGACCAGGCGGCCGGGGCGATCGTCACCGGCGGCACCAGCGCCCAGCTGATGCTGCGCCCGACCGTCGCCGGGAAGTCCACGTTCACCGGCAACGCGGCGGTCACCGCCCCCTGCCTGCTGCGGCTGAAGCGCACCGGGACGCACTTCGCCGCATCCGCCTCCACCGATGACGGCGCCACCTGGACCCCCCTCGCCGAGGGAGACATCCCCGGCTTCGGTGACGCCCCCTACCACGTGGGCCTCGTGGTCTGCTCCCGCGACCCCCTGGCCCGCAGCACCACCGCATTCGACGAGGTGAGCATCACCCCCATGTAGCCCTCCACCGATGGGAGAAACCCCCACATGAGCCGCACTTCCCCCCACCCGCACCACGAGGGCGGCCAGGTGAGCCGCCGCGGTCTGCTCAAGACCGCCGGCGGCCTCACCGCGGCCCTCGCCCTCGGCGCCGGAGCCACCGCCACCACGGCCGACGCCGCCCCCGCCACCTTCACCCACCCCGGCATGCTCCACAACGCCGGCGACATCAACCGCGCCAAGGTCAGGGTCGCCGCGGGCACCGACCCCTGGCTGTCCGGCTGGAACAAGCTGACCGCCAACTCCCACTCCCAGTCCACCTGGACCAACCGGGCCACCGCGACGATCATCCGCGGCGGCACCGGAGAGAACTACCCGCAGCTCTACAACGACATCGCGGCCGCCTACCAGAACGCGCTGCGCTGGAAGGTCGGCGGCACCGAGGCCAACGCCCAGTGCGCCGCCACCATCCTCAACGCCTGGTCACGCACCCTGACCACCATCACCGGCAACGCCGACCGGTTCCTCGCCGCCGGCATCTACGGCTGGCAGTTCGCCAACGCCTGCGAACTGATGCGGGACTACCCGGCGTTCGACCTCGCCGCCGCCCAGGACATGATGGTCAGGGTCTTCTACCCGCTCAACAACCAGTTCCTGACCGGCCACAACGACGCCTGCATCACCAACTACTGGGCCAACTGGGACCTGTGCAACATGGCCTCGATCATGGCCATCGGCATCCTCACCGACAACGGCGCCAAGTACGACCAGGCCGTCACCTACTTCAAGACCGGCGCCGGAAACGGTTCCATCCAGCACGCCGTCCCGTTCCTGTACGGCAACGTCGAGGGCTACGACCTCGGCCAGTGGCAGGAGTCCGGGCGGGACCAGGGCCACACCGTCATGGGCATGGGCCAGATGGGCGCGATCTGCGAGATGGCCTGGAACCAGGGCGACGACCTCTACTCCTACGACGGCCGCCGCTTCATGAAGGCCGCCCAGTACGTCGCCAAGTACAACCTGAACATGGACGTGCCGTTCACCACCTACACCTGGGGCAGCGGCCAGAACTGCTCCCAGCAGTCGCAGACCGTGCTCGGCTCGGCCTCCCGGGGCCAGGTCCGCCCGGTCTGGGCGATGCTCCACTACCACTACGGGCGGCGCCTGCTCCTCGACGACAAGTACATCGCCCAGATGTGCTTCTCGGTCGCCCCCGAGGGCGGAGGAGGAGACTACGGCACCACCAGCGGCGGCTTCGATCAGCTCGGCTTCGGCACGCTGATGTACGCGAAGTAACCGTGTACGCCAAGTAACAGTGCACGCCGAGTGACCGGGTACACCGAGTGACCGGGTACGCCGAACAGCCCTCTCACCCGCTCGCGCGCCGGAATATCGGGCCACAATGAGTTGCTCTGATCTTCACGGTGCACGAGCGCGGTGAGGAGGCTGGTGGACGTCATGACGGCAGTCCAGGCAGATCCCGTGGTGAGGACGCGCTACGGCGCCCTGCGGGGCCGCCACGAGCACGGTGTCGCCGTCTTCCGCGGCATCCCCTACGCGGCGCCCCCCTTCGGTCCCCGCCGCTTCCGGCCGCCCGTACCCCTGGAGCCCTGGGACGGCGTCCGTGAGGCCGACGCCTTCGGCCCCACCCCGCCGAAGCCCCCCTACTCCGACGCCTTCGCGCACTACCTCTCGGACCCGGTCGTGCCGGGCGACGACTGCCTCAACCTGAACGTCTGGACCCCGCAACCCGACCCCGCAGCCCGCCTCCCCGTCCTGGTCTGGCTGCACGGCGGCGCCCTGACCAGGGGCTCTTCCGCCGTCCCCGTCTACGACGGGCACGCCTTCGCCCGCGACGGCGTCGTCTGCGTCTCGATCAACTACCGACTGGGCGTCGAAGGGTACGGACTGTTCCCGGACACGCCCCCGAACCCCGGCCTGCGCGACCAGATCGCCGCCCTGACCTGGGTGTACGAGGCCATCGAGGCCTTCGGTGGCGACCCCGGCCGCATTACCCTCTTCGGCCAGTCCGCCGGAGCCATCAGCATCGGCGCCCTCGTCGCCGCCCCGCAGACCCAGGGCCTGGTCAGGCGGGCGGTCCTGCAAAGCGGCCCGCCCGAGGTCTCCGAGCGGGCCAAGGTACGGCGGATGGTGCGCCGGATGGCCTCCCGGCTGAAGATCCCCGCCACCGCCGAGGCCTTCGCCGCCGTCGACCGCGACCTGCTGCTGCGCACCCAGGCCGAGGTGAGCCGGCTCAGCAGCCCCGTCGTCGGAGGCCCCGCCTTCGGCCTCGTCATCGACGGCGACGTCGTCCCACGCGACCCCCTGGAGGCCCTCACCGACGGCGCCGCGCCGGGCGTGCAGCTGCTGATGGGCTGGACCCGCGACGAATACCGGCTCTGGCTGGTCCCCGGCGGCCTGCTCGACCGGGTCGACCGCCTGGGAGCCGTCGCCCTGGCCGGTGCCATGGCGCGCTGCCACTGCGGCAGCGAGGTCCCGCGCGGCTACCGCGCCCTGCACCCCGGGGCGAGCACGGCGGAGACCGTCGGCCAGCTCGTCACCGACCACCTCCTCCGCATCCCCCTGCACCACCTGGCCGACGCCCGCACGGAACCCTCGTACGTCTACGAGTTCGCCTGGCCCTCGAACCTCCCCGGCCTCGGCGCCTGCCACGCCCTGGAGCTCGGCTTCGTCTTCGACACCGGGGAGGCGCCCGAGTCCCGGAAACTCGCCGGGGAGGGGGCGCCGCAGGAGCTGGCCGACGCGATGCACGCGGCGTGGGTCCGCTTCGCCACGGACGGCGACCCGGGCTGGGAACGCTGGGACGCGTCCCACCCGGTACGGATCTTCGGAGACCGCGCCCCGGACGCGGAGCACGGCGTGGCCTACACGGCGTACGGGCCACGCGACCGTGAACTCGCCCTCTGGGCGACGGACCCGGTCCCGCAGCCTGTGAAACTCACACCGGCGACGCGGTCAGCCCTGCGACGGCTCCGACGGCACTGAGGAGAGGAAGGCGGTCCAGGCGGCGGGGGTGATGGTGAGGTGAGGGGTGGTGGGGGTCTTGCTGTCGCGGATGTGGATGGCGGTGGGGTGGGTGGCGACTTCGAGGCAGGCGCCGCCTTCGCCGCTGCTGTAGCTCGACTTGAACCACTCAAGTGCGGTGCCGCTCATGCTTCTCCCAGAAGACGGTCCAACAGGTCCCTCGTGTCTTCGGTGTTGAGGGCCTGCGTTCGCAGCATCGCATACTTCTGGGTAAGGATCCCCACCTCGTCCGGGGCTGCCACGAGCGTGCTGCCACGCTGAGTCTCGCTGTAGGCGAGCCGCTGGTGATCGGGGGTTTCCAGCAGGATGAACGGGCCTTCCAGCCCGGCATGGGAGGTGCGACCCAGCGGCAGGACCTGGAGAGCGATCCCGGGCAGGCCCCCGTACTCACGCAGATGTCGCAACTGTTCGAGGTACACCTCCGTTCCGCCCAGGCGGTCGCGCAGAGCGGCCTCCCAGATCACGAAGCTCACGGTGGGCGGCACCTTGCGATGCAAGAGCTGCCGCCGTTCGATGCGGGCCGCGACGAACTGCTCGATCTCGTCCTCGTCGTAGACCGGAACTCGGCTGCGGAAGACGGCACGAGCGTAGGCCTCGGTCTGAAGCAGACCCGGAACCAGCAGGCTTTCGTACCAGGAAATCGCAATGGCCTCCCGCTCCCTGTCCAAGTACTCCTCCGCCCAAAGCGGCACAAGATCCACCTCAGGCATCTCCGCAAGCGCCGCCGCCAACGCCCCCTTGGTGTCCAGAAGTTGATCCAGCTGCTCGGCGAGATCCGGCTTCAGTGGCCGTCTGCCCTGCTCGATCGACGCGATCTGCTGCTCGCCGACGACGAAGATCTCCCCGAGGGACCTCTGCGTGTGCCCGGCGGCCTCGCGGAAGAGAGCGAGCAGCGCGCCCACCATCTTCATCGCCGAGGCGTTCCTGCGTGACCGTCGTGACCGTGTCGTGGTGCTCATGGCGGCGAACTCCCCACCCGCATGCGTACTTTCCCTGTCGCTCCCACGTACAGAGCAGCTGTACGGGTGCGCGCTCTGTTTCATCATGACCACGGAGTGTCACCGTCGTCCCGTGAATGACGAAACTCCACGCCAGCGGTTCTACCGCCGGGAGCGCCAGTCCGTACCGGCCGCACGGGCGTTCGCACAAGAGACGCTACGGGACTGGGGCGGGTACGGACGGGCGGACGACGTACTGCTGTGTGTCAGCGAACTGGCGACGAACGCCCTGGTGCACGGCGTGCCGCCCGGCCGGGGATTCTTGCTCAGGCTCGTGCCCTACGGCGAGGGCGGCGGCGTACGCGTCGAGGTGCACGACAGCGGCGAGGGCGTGCCGGTCCAGCCGCGTCAGGACGTCCAGGAGCCCGGTGAAGGCGGCCGGGGGCTGTTGCTGGTGTCGGAGCTGGCGGACAAGTGGGGCGTGGGGGAGAGGCGCCCGGGCAAGATTGTGTGGTGCGAGTTCGCGGGACCCGGCTACTGCTGACCGCCACGGTCCACGGCGTACGTCTGCCCGCCGGAGCCGATGTTGGCCTGGGCCCGCCGGTACGCGCGCCGGCCCGGCGGGTCGGCGGCCCGGTTCTGCTCGTCCCGGCGGGACGTCAACTCCGCGAGCACGGCCCGGGCTTCTTCCTCCGGCAGCGCGGCGAGGTCCACGGTCCGGGTCTGCCGGGCGGCCGTCTGCACCTCCAGATAGGCGTTCGGCGACTCTGTGCCGGGCGTCTTCTGCACATCCGGTTCCTACGACGAACGCTGCCAGGACGTGCACGGCTGAGCAACGGCGTCACGGCTTAGTAGGTGTTTTTTCTTCCTAGCGCGTTGAAGGACGGCGGTCCGAGATCCAGATGGGCAGCGGATCTGCCCTCATGGGCGCAACTCGGTCAACTCCCCGTGTGAGCTGACCCATTGCAACGCATCGTCGATGCGGAGGGCCGGTGCCCGATGTCACGATGGACATCCCGGCCGCCTTCATCGACTCCGGGCGGGACTGCTCGCGTTGCGAGGACGGGCAGGTCGACCGCCGTGCCCGGCGTCACGCGGTCGCGGCCGCCGTCGACGCCGCGATGCCCGGAGCCTCCGAGGCGGAGCCTCACTACCTGGTCGACCAGGCACAGCGCCTGTCCCGCACCCACCACCTGGTCCTCGGACACACCACCTGGGAGTCTCAATGACGGAGTCAAGCCGCTTGCGGGACCGGCGGGGCGGAGGTGAAGACCCGGTTATCTCGCAGGAGCGCCCACAACACGTTCGCTCGTCGGCGGGCCAAGGCGATGACAGCCTGGACGTGTTTGCAGCCCTCGCCGCGCTTCTTGAGGTAGAAGTCCCGGTTAGGTCCCTCGCGCATCATGCTGGTCTGAGCGGACATGTAGAAGACCCGGCGCAGGCGGCGACTGTAGCGCTTGGGTCGGTGCAGATTGCCAGTTCGGCGGCCGGAGTCACGTGGAACTGGGACGAGCCCGGCCGCGGAGGCAAGATGGCCAGCATCCGCGTAGGCCGTGAGATCGCCGGCCGCGACGACGAACTCGGCGCCGAGTATCGGGCCCATGCCGGGCAGGGACTCGATGATCTCTGCCTGCGGGTGGGCCCGGAACGTCTCGCTGATCTGCCGGTCGATGCGCTTGAGCCGGTCGTCCAGGTCCAGGAGCTGTACCGCCAGGTCGGCGACGATCTGTGCAGCGACCTCCTCGCCGGGCAGCGCGGTCTGCTGGGCCCGGGCAGCCTCCAGGGCGGTGGCCGCGACTGCGTCGGCATTGCGCACGCCACGGTTGGCGAGCCAAGTCATCAGCCGCGCCCGGCCACGACGGCGTATCACGGCCGGAGTCTGGTAGCCGGTCAGAAGCACCAGCGCACCCTTATGGGCGGAGTAGTCGAAGGCACGCTCCAGTGCGGGGAAGACGCCAGTCAGCACGTCCCGCAGCCGGTTGACCATTCGCACACGGTCGGCGACCAGGTCGGAGCGGTGCGCGGTCAGCAGCGCAAGGTCGGCAGCGAGCTGGGCGGGCACTTCGATAGTGGCGAAGTCCCGGCGGTGGCGGGCGCTTTCGGCGATGACATAGGCGTCGCGGGCGTCGGTCTTCGCTTCACCCCGGTAAGCGCCCGACATCCGGTTGACCGTGCGGCCGGGCACATAGACGGCCTGCTGGCCGTGCGCCGTGAGCAGCGCCAGCAGCAGCGCGGAGGATGTCCCGGTGATGTCCACGGCCCAGTGGACGTCGTTCGCCAGGTCGAGGATCTCACCGAGCGCGGCCAGGATCGCCGACTCATCGTTGTCGATCTTCTTGGACCACAGCGTGGTCCCCGCCTCATCGACGACCGCTGCCCAGTGATGGCCCTTGCCTGCATCGATGCCGACCCACACCCGGGCCCGACGCTCGCTCACTCGCCCCTCCTCGTTACGCACAGACTGCCGTCGGCCCGAGGAACACCCCGCTGTCATCTCCGTAAACAGCGACCGCACGTAGCGCGCACATCTCAATCAGCAGCCAGGGCGCCCCGGAGAGCCGGACGGCCACTCCAAGGAAGCCACTGAAGGCAAGCAGGCATAAGCCACATCCGGCCCTCCCGGGCCGCCTAACAACTTACGGAGCAGGCATGAGCGGCGGAGAGACGTCCGGCGTCGACCTGGCGCGGGTCGAGCTGCGGGCCTCAGTGGAGGCAGCCGGGAAGAACGGCAGCAGCCAAGAAGCGAAGAAGCAGCCGCAGCCGGTCCGTACGGTGCGACACGGCGGGCGTGAGCCGATGGGGCTCGGTGCCGCGATCGGCGCGCTGGTCACCGAGCGGGCCTGGGAGCTCCCGACCGCCCGCGCCTCCCTGCGGGACCGGTGGGCGATCATCGCCCCGGAACTCGCGGGGCACGTCGCCGCCGTCGGCGCCGGATCCGGCTAGTTCACCGTGAGCGGCGATGCCCGCGTCGCGCAGCGCGTGGACGTTCTGCCGGACCGCCGGGCTGTTCTGCGGCTTGGGTGTCGTTCCAGTGGGGCAGGGCGAGGGCGGGATGGGCGAGGGCGAGATGCGCGGTTCGATCGCCTCGTTGGTTGGAGGGCCTGATCAGCGTGGGTGCGTGCCCGCTACCATTACGCCACCTCATCGTTAGGATGACGATGACCTTCTCAACTCCACTACCTACGCGTGTTCTTCTGCGTCTGCACGACGTGCATTTGGCTGTTGGCCGACGGCCGGTGCTGCGCTTCTTGGCGGGACAGACAGCAGCTGACGGGGGAACGGTTCGATACCGCGGGCAGATGGGATACTGCCCACAGAACACCGTGCTGCACCCGGCTTCGACAGTTCAGGAGCACGTGCACTACCCGAGCCCGCGGCGCTCGGAACGGACTCTCGGCAGTGCGCCGTTGGAGGGTTCGTGGACATGACGAGGAGCATCCCCAAGGCCCCCGGTGCTCTGCCGCTGCTCGGCCATGGGCCGGCTCTGCTCCGCGACCCGCTGGGCTTTCTGGAATCCCTGCCCGACCACAACGTGGTCCGGTTGCTTCTGGGCAGAAAACCGGCGCTCCTGGTCCGTGAACCAGAACTGACGCGCCAGGTACTCGTCAGCGACCGCACCTTCGACAAGACCGAGTGGTACGGCAAAGGCCGTGAGGTGATGGGTGACGGCCTCCTCATCTGTCCCCACAGCGCGCACCGCCGGACTCGTCGGCTGGTTCAGCCGGTCTTCCACCCGAGCCGTCTGCCCGGCTACGCCACGATGATGACCAGCGAGACCGCGGCCGCCGCCGGTGCCTGGCGCGACGGGCAGGAGTTCGACGTCCCGAGCGAGATGACGCTACTGATCACGCGCGCTCTGGTACGCGCGATGTTCTCAGATGCCCCGTCACCCGGCATGCTGCGTCAGACGACCGAGGACATTCTCACCCTGGCCAAGCTCAGTGGCCCTTTGACCGTCCTGCCTCCCGCGGTGGCTCGGCTGTCGCTGGTCGGCAATCGCCGCTTCCGCCAGGCAGGCATCCGCCTGCGGGAGGTCACCGGCGGCATCCTCAGCGAACGTTGCGACGACGTGGCCAGCCCCGGAGATCTACTCTCCGCCCTTTTGGCCGCCCGGCCCTCGACAGGGACAGAATCCGAAGACCAGCGCTTCACCCACCGAGAGATCATCGACCAGCTCACCGCCTTCTACTTGGGCGGGACGGACACAACTGCCACCACACTGGCTTGGGCACTCCTGTTGTTGGCGCAGCACCGAGAGGTCGAAGACCGAGTCCACGCCGAGGTGGATGGAGTCCTTGCAGGCGCCGGGGCAGGTGTAGAACACCTGCCCCGCCTGCCGCTGACCGCTCAGGTCATCAAGGAAGCGCTACGCCTGTACCCGCCGGCCTGGCTGGTTCCCCGCACCGCCACCGCCGACACCCGGCTGGGCAGCCATCACGTTCCCGCCGGAATGACCATCATCTACAGCCCTTACGTCATTCACCGCCAGCGCGACCTGTACGAGCAGCCCGACCGCTTCGATCCCGACCGCTGGGACCACGAACGGCGTCCACAGCCGCCCCGCCACGCTTTCCTCCCCTTTGGAGGAGGCGCCCGCAAATGCATCGCCGAAGGCTTCGCCATGACTCACGCCACCATCGCCCTGGCCACCATCACCGCCCGCTGGCGTCTGACCCCGGTTCCCGGCTGCCGCATCCGCCCTTCCATGGCGATCGCGCTGTCCCCCAACGGACTGCGCATGCAGGTGACTACACGGTCTCCCCGGTAGACGGATCGAGATCAGCGCTCTGACCCGAGCCTCGGTCCGTAAATCCGGTGACAGCCCGGGCGCTGAAGGCACCGCTTAGGCTCATTCGCCTGTTCGCGCCCCGATGCGCTCCGTCCCTGCCGCCCACCCTGAGCGCACGGTGGGCCGCCCTGGCAGCCGGAGCAACGTCGTTTCGGACCGGTCATGCCCGGCGCCTTTGTGACGACGATCACGAGTCGCTACCGGGTCAACACGAATTGGACGGGCTGGGTGATGAGGTGTCGTCGGTCGGGGCCTGCGGATCGTATTCCGACACGCGTTGCGCGGCGTACCAGCCCAGGGCGCGCACCATCGCCTTGTGGGAGGTGTGGGGCAGGAGCGGGTCGAGGGTCTGCCAGGCCCGGTCGACCAGGTCTCGGGCTTCGGCGAGGCATACCTCCAGGGCGCCGCTGCGCATCAGCAGGTCCGATGCCTGGAGGGCGCTGGCGTCAGTGCGGAGGTAAAGGGCTTCGCGCAGGAGTTGGCGGTCGCGGGGGTCGAGGAGGCCAGCGGCGTGGGCCACAGGATAGGTGACGGCGCCGTTGATCAAATCTTCGGCGGGGGTACGGACGGCGAGGCCCCGCCGGTATTCCTCCGGGGTGCACTGGCCGTACAGGTCCATGACGTCGTCGCTGATCTGGTAGGCGACGCCGACGTCCTCGAAGTACTGGGAGACGGCTTTGAGCTGCTCGTCGTCGGAGCCTGCGAGGATGGCTGTGATCTCGGCGGTACAGCGGACGAGCATGCCTGTCTTGAGGCGGTGTGTGGTGAGGATCTGTTCCAGCAGAGCGCGGGGATCCCCGGTGGTGATGGCGTCGTCGAAGGCATCGTGGTGGCCGGCTAGGTCGAGGGCCTGGCCGGCATGGCCGGCGCGCATGGCGCGCAGGTAGAGCTGGTAGATGCGCAGCATGGTGGGCGCATCGGCTTGGGGGATGCTTTGGAAGAGGGGATCAAAGGTGAAGTAGCACAGGGTCCCGGAGGTGATCGTTTCGGCAGTGCCGAAGACCTCGTGGACGCTTGGTTGGCCGCGTCGGGTCGGGGAGCGGTCTTGGATGTCGTCGACGATCAGGGCCGCGGTGTGCAGGAGTTCGGTGCCGGCGGTCAGAGGGCGATAGGGCTCAGGATCGATTCCCAAGAGACAGAAGACGGTCGCTGAGATGTATGGCCGCCAGGAGCGTCCGGGGTTGTCCAGCAGGTGCAGGACCGGGGCAACGAGAGCCTGGTGGAGGCGGGCGTGAGCGCTGGCGTCGAGCTGCGTTCCGTCGTGGGTGCCCGCGAGGAGGCCCACGGCGGCGGTGTCGGCCGGGTCGGTCGGATACACAGCGGCCGCTTCCACCCGGGCGATGTCGTGGCTGCGCCGCATGTACTGCTCGATGTCGCCGATGCTGTTGTCCGGAAGAGTCTGCACGACTGCTGCCCCGGCTACGGGCCGGCCGTTCACAGTGCCGCGCACGGTGGCGTGGCTCTCCCAGAAAGCGCGGCCCACAGTAAGGGTGCGGATCTCCCGTGCGGTGGCGGGAGCGGTGATCTCCAGCTCCAAGCCGAGGGCGGGCACGCTCGCGGTTACCGCCGTCGGGTAGGTGTTGAGCGTCGCCAATGAAGTCCAGTGACGAGTCGGCTGCCAGGTCACATCGTGGTGGCTGACGGTGCCGTCCGGCGCGACGGCAGTCGCGCGCGAGAAGACTGGGGCTGTGGCGGAGCCGGCTGCGCACGCATGGGTGATGCTGACCTCCCACCCGTTATCGAGCTGGAGACCAGCCCACTCCCAGGAGTGGTCCAACATGCCACGCGTCTGCTGGTTCCGGTAATAGGTCGTGCCCCAGTCCTGTTCGAACCACGCTTGTCCCTCCACTCGCTTGCGTGTGCCGTCCTTGGTGAGCAGGGTGCCCTGGACATGCAGGCGGGGAAGGATGAACGAGGTGAGGTCGACATCGCCCGGGAGGCGTCCCGTGGCGTCAAATTGTGGTACTGCCGGCTTGTCCGCAGTGAGAAGCAGCTCGAAGTGGTCCTGCTCGCGGAAGGTCAGGCGGAATGCCCCGTCATCCTCGCGGCGCAGTGCAGCCACGTCGCCCACCCTGATGTCCAGGTTTCCGGCCGACTCCGTCACCGGCTCCAGCAGCAGACGGTCAGGCAGAAGCGGGCCCTGCGCCAGGGCGTCGGTCAGCGCGGTGCGCACCCGCGGGTCCATGACCTGGTCATCGCTCATCGCCTGACGGATGACCTTCAGGGCAGTGGGCGTGATCCACGTGCCGTACGACAGGCCCTGCGAGCCGTGGTGCGTGACGCACAGGCAGTAGCCGGGCCCGGCGGTGGGGTCCTGCACGTCATGATGACGCAGGACGCTGCACGTCCAGGTGTGGGACAGCCCGTCCTCGTCGCGCAGGTGTCCGAACAGATACCAGATCTCAACGCCGGCTGATGGGTGCGGGTTGCCGAAGGCCGCCACATCGGCGGTTGGGCGCGGCATCTGCGCAGGCACCTGCGTCGTGGACGAAAAGACGGGAGTCATCACCCCCGACAACCTAAGGTCATCGCTCCGCAGCCGATGACGATCACACCAATATCCACTGCATTGGATGAAACACGAAAACAATCACTACCGTTGGCGTGTCCCCCCACGTCACGCGTCGTTGAACGGAGGCCAGTTCGTCGCTGCGTTCATCACACCGGGAGGCAACCCTCGATGGAGGTCCGCAATGTACGCCACACCTACCGCAACCGCGTGGTGCTACGGGGTGTCGACCTCGACCTGCCCGGGGGAACGCTGGCCGGCATCGTCGGTGAGAACGGTGCGGGCAAGACGACACTGCTGAAGATCCTCTCCGGTGAACTCCGCCCGGACCACGGCGAAGTCCACCACAACGGCAGGTTCGGCTACTGCCCGCAGGCGGTCGTCCTCAACGACGCTCTCACCGTCCAACAGCACCTTCTCTTCTTCAAAGCCGCTTACTCCCTGCCAGACCTGCGCAGGGCCGAAGAGTGCATGGAAGTGCTCCACTTCCGCGAGTACGCAGACGAACGGGTCAGCGTCCTGAGCGGTGGAACCCGACAGAAGCTGAACCTGACCCTGGCCCTCATGCACGACCCACAGGTACTGCTCCTGGACGAGCCCTACCAGGGCTTCGACTGGGACACTTATCAACGATTCTGGGACCTGGCCACGCGGCTGCGCGAGGAGGGATGTTCCGTTCTCGTCGTCTCCCACCTCGCCTACGACGCCGAGCGCCTCGACGTGCTGTGGCGGCTGAACAACGGCCTCCTGCACGACTACGCCACGAAGCGGCACGCATGAAGCGCCTTTCGTCGACAAGGCACTGGACGCTCTTCGCCACCGCCACCCGGTACGCGCTGACCGAGCACCTGCGCAACCGGTTCGCCATGGTGCTCGTAGCCCTCTTCATCCCGATGTGGACCGCCCTCGCGTTCCTGTCGGTCCCCAGCACCAAAGTCCGCTTCCAGCTCCGGGCGACGGGCGAGACCCTGACGCCCGGCGGCAACCAGCTCACCGAGATCACCGGAGCCCTCAACGCCGTCACTCTGATCATCGGCTTCATGATGTTCGCGGCGTCCTTCTCCAGCGGACGCTTCGACCGGCGGCTCGCCATGGCCGGCTACCCCCGCACGCACCTCGTCCTGGCCAAGATCACGTCCCTCACCCTGGCCTCCGGAGTAGTGGCCCTCTACGCGACCGCCTTCACCTGCATGTTCCGGGTCCCCGAACAACCGCTCCAATTCGCCGCCGCGCTGTTCTGCGTGGGACTGACCTACGGGGCCCTCGGCGTGGCTTTCGGCTCACTGCTGCGCCGCGAGGTCGAGGGCATGTTCGCCATCGTCATGATCAGCGTCATCGACCTCGCCCTGCAGAACCCGCTCTACAGCTCCTCGTCCGACAGCCCCATCGTGCACTACCTCCCCGCCTACGGGGCCATGCAGGCCAGCACCGGCGCCGCGTTCTCCGCCGCTCCACTGACGCGGTACTTCGCCATCCAGCTGGTGTGGTTCGCCGCAGTCGCCCTGGTCGGCCTTCTCGCCTTCCACCGCCGCACCCACACCACCATGCCGGTCGCCGAGCAGCCTCAGTACCTCCCGCAGCAGTCCCTGCTCGTGCAGCAGCCGGAGCGCACCGAGCCTTCGGCCTGACGCCCCCGCTTCGGCCGGGGCAGGCCGGGAAGCGGAAGCGTGATCATCTCGCTCAGCGGACATGACCTTTGACGACATCGTCCATGAAGCCAGGGACGTCCTCCCTGGCGCACGGCTGCGGCGACGGTTGTTCTGGCGCTATACGCTTGTACGGAATCAGCCCTGATGGGACCGTGGCTTTCGCGACCAAGTGTCGGTTCGGGGGCTCTTGCGGGTGAGACGCCGGGTCATCATGGTGATGAGTGCCCAATTCAGGTGGGCTTCGGAGTGCTGCGGAAGGCGTTCGTAGTCGCGTGCGTTGCGGTGGACGGGGGCTATTTGGAGAGCTGGGCGAGTGTGGCACGGACCCCGGTGAGCTGGGCGGTGGCGAGCTGGGCCCATTCCTCGTCGGGGTAGCGGGCCAGGTGCGGGTCGAGCGTGCCCGTGATCACCCGAGTGAGGCGGCCGAGGATCTGCCGGAACTGCCGCTTGTCGTACTCGATCCAGTCCGCGGGGTCGTCGGAGAACATGAACCCGTCCCGGCGGGTCCAGGTGATCGGCGTCAGGTTCTCCGCGGCGACGACGTCACGGACGTGCCGGATACCCCGGCCGACCTGCGAGCGGGTCAGGCGGGTGGCGGCCATGAGCTGGTAGGTGTGCAGCCCGCGGGCCTGGCTTCCATCAGGGCGACGCGGACCAGGTCGCCGTAGTGCTCGGCCAGCGGCCGAGCCTCCCGGCGCCGCGGCACGGCCACTCCTCGCCTTTGAGCAGCTGAACCAGCTGCTCGTCCAGGGTGAACTCGCCGTTGTCGAGCGCCCCTTCGAGCCAGTCCGCCGCGGCGCGGACCCGGCCGATCTGCCGGCGGACGGTCTCGCGCTCGTCCTCGGGGAACTCCTGCCCCCGCAGCTGCGGGACCAGGCGGCCCAGGGTGGCGACGAAACCGTGGCAGGAGCCGACCGGGTCGAGGTACTCGATGGTGTGCTCGATCGCGCGGACAGCCGGAGTGCGCTCCCGGGTCCGCTCGCGCGTCTCGTTCGAGTTTCGAACTGAGCACGGTTGACGAGCATCCGGGTGGTGTCGTCCCGCATCGCCGTTCCGGGCGACAGTAGGACGGCGCAACAGGCTGGTCGTGACCTCCTTCGCGACCGTGTCGTCCCTGGTCAGTTCCGTGACAACCCGCACCCGCTCGGCCGGGGTGACGCGCTCGGTCACGGCCGGCCGCTTCAGCAGATCGGTGGCGACCTGCGCGGCGACCTCGTCATCACGGGTCAGACCGGCGACGGCCTGGACCTTCTCATCCACCGTGACCGGGCGGTCAACGCACTGGGCCTCTGCCGTCATCGTCTGCGGCAGCGGATCACCGCACTCCCGGCAGTACCGCCGAGCCGTCTTGTCAGCCCCCACAACCCAGATGATCCGGCCGTACACACCTCACGGCCAGGGATCAAAAACACCTACTTACGGCAGTCACCGGGACGCAGGCGGCCCCACCGAGTCCCGTACGACGACATGCGTGCCGAGCAGCAGGTGTTCGTCCGCGGCTCCCTGCGTGTGTTCGAGGGCCGTGCGGACGGCCAGGCGGCCCAGCTCCTCGTAGGGGACGTGGACCGTCGTCAGGGCGGGATGCAGGTCGCGGGCGAAGGGGATGTCGTCGTAGCCGGCGAGTGAGACGTCACCGGGGACGGTCAGTCCCGCCTCGTGCAGGGCGGTGAGGGCGCCTGCCGCGACCATGTCGGTGGCGGCCACGACCGCGGTGAACTCCATGTCCTCCTTGAGCGCCTGCTGCATCAGGCGGTGGCCGGAGTCGCGGGTGAAGTCGCCGTGCAGGACGAGGGCCGGGTCGGGGTCGAGGCCCCGGGCCCGGTGGGCCGCGAGGTAGCCGCGTTCCCGGCCCAGGGCCGTGGTGTGGTCCGCCCCGCCGCCGAGGAACAGCACCCGGCGGTGCCCCTGGGCGAGGACGTGGGCGACGAGGGTGTAGGCGCCGCCCTCGTTGTCGTACTCGATGACCGTCACCGGGGCGCCGGGGTCCAGCGGTGGCCGGCCGCACAGGACCAGGCGGGAACCGGCCGAGGCGAGGGAGTCGGCCATGCGGTGGGTGCGCTCGCGGTACTCGGGGGTGTCGGCGGCGCCGCCGACCAGGATCACGGCGGCGGCCCGCTGGGCGCGCATCATCTCGACGAACTCCAGCTCGTGCCGGACGTCGCCCTCCGTGCTGCACACCAGACAGAGATGGCCGAGGCGGGTCGCCTCGCGTTCCACACCGTGGGCCATGAGCGCGAACGACGGCCCGGTGATGTCCTCCAGCACGAATGCCAGCGTGGGCGTACCCACGCCGGCGATCGCCTTCGCCCGGGCGTCGGCCACGTAGTCCATCTCGCGTACCGCCCGCATCACGCGCCCGCGGGTCGCCGCGCTCACCGGGTACACGCCGCCCAGCACCCGCGACACCGTCGACGCCGAGACCCCCGCGCGGGCCGCGACGTCCCTGATGGTGCTGCGGCTCGCGTCCCCGCTCTTCCTCGTCATGCCTGCCTCGTCTCTCCCGGGCACCGGTGCGCACCCGCCCCCGCGGGAACCCGCGGCAACATCACGGCAACCGGTTCCCATGACGGAGGCTAGCAGTGGAGGGGGAAGCGGAGGAGGGGTGTGCGCCTACCGCCGCGGGCTGCTGTTCACGCCGCCCCCAGCGTCCCCGCGATCCCCGAGATCGCCTCCGGCCCCACCCGGCAGCAGCCGCCGATCAGCCGGGCCCCGGCCTGCTGCCAGCCCTGCACCTGGCCGGGGGTGAAGGTGGCGCGGCCGGTCCAGGCGCGGGCCTCGGCGTTCCAGGTCTCGCCGCTGTTGGGGTAGACCACGACCGGCTTGCCGGTGACCCGCGCCGCCGTCGCGGCGGCCCCGTCCACGTCCTCGGGCGCGCAGCAGTTGACGCCCACCGCGATCACCTCGTCCACGTCGGCGGCCAGGGCGAAGGCCTCCTCCAGCGGCTGCCCGGCGCGGGTGCTGCCGCCGGCGACGGAGTACGTCAGCCAGGCCGGCACCCCGAGCCCGCGCACCGCCCGCAGCAGGGCCTCGGCCTCGTCGGCGTCCGGGACCGTCTCCAGGGCGAGGACGTCGGGACGGGCGGCGGCCAGCACCTCCATCCGCGGGCGGTGGAAGCGCTCCAGCTCGTCCACCGTCAGCCCGTAGCGGCCCCGGTACTCCGAGCCGTCCGCGAGCATCGCCCCGTACGGGCCGACCGAGGCCGCCACCCACAAGGGGCGGGAGGCTTCCGCCTGTCCGGCGGCTTCCCGGGCCGACTCGACGCTCAGCACCATGAGTTCGGCCGCCCGGCCGGGGTTGATGCCGCGCTTGGCGAAGCCCTCGAACGTGGCCTGGTAGCTGGCCGTGATCGCCACGTCCGCGCCCGCCCGGAAGTAGGCCAGGTGCGCTTCGGTGACGGCCTCCGGCTGTTCGGCGAGCAGCCGTGCCGACCACAGCTCGTCGCTCAGGTCGTGCCCGGCGGACTCGAGCTGGTTGGACATGCCGCCGTCGAGGACGACGGTCCCGGCGGCGAGGGCTTCGGCGAGGGTGATGGTGCTGGTCATACGGACGACGGTAATCGAGATCCGGTGGTGGACCCCAGCCGATTGTGTCCATCAGATGAACAGGTCGCCCAGCATATGGGATGGCGGGTTACGATCACGGCCTCCCCCCTCCGCTTGCACCAGGAACGCCCATGACCGTCCCCACCCCCACCGAGGCCGCCGAACCCGCGGAACCGGCCCCGGCCCCCACGACCGCTCCCCGCCGCACCTTCGGCCTCGCCGCCGCCACGGCCCTCGTCATGGGCAACATCATCGGCGGCGGCATCTTCGCCCTGCCCGCCACCGTCGCCCCCTACGGCACGGTCAGCCTGCTCGCCTTCGTCGTGCTCTCGGTCGGCGCGGTCGCGCTCGCGCTGCTCTTCGGCAGGCTGGCGCGGCGCAGCCCGGTCACCGGCGGGCTGTACGTCTACCCGCGGGACGCCTTCGGCGAGTTCGCCGGGTTCCTGTCGGCCTGGTCGTACTGGACGATGTGCTGGGTCAGCATCGCCGCCCTGGCCGTCGCGGTGGTGGGCTACGTCGACGTGCTGATACCCCTGCACGGCAACCACGTCCTCCAGGCCGCCGTCGCCATGGCCGCCCTGTGGCTGCCCGCCGCAGCGAACTTCGCGGGCACCCGGTGGGTCGGCGCGGTGCAGGTCGTCTCCACGGTCCTGAAGTTCGTCCCGCTGCTCCTGCTCGCCACGATCGGCCTGTTCTTCGTCGACGCGGACAACTTCGGCCCGTTCAACGCCTCCGGCCAGAGCGTCTCGGGCGCGCTGGCCGCCTCCGCCGCGCTGCTGCTGTACAGCTTCCTCGGTGTCGAGTCGGCCGCCGTCAGCGCGGGCGAGGTACGCGACCCGGAGCGCACGGTCGGCCGGGCGAGTGTCCTCGGCACGCTGGCCTCGGCCCTGGTGTACATCCTCGGCACGGTCGCGGTGTTCGGTCTGGTCCCCCATGACCGGCTCGTCGACTCGGGGGCCCCGTTCGCCGACGCGGTGAACACGATCACCGGCGGGGGCTGGGGCGGCACCGCGATCGCCCTGGTCGCCGTCGCCTCGATCACCGGGTGCCTCAACGGCTGGATCCTCATGGCGGCGCAGATGCCGTACGCCGCCGCCCGTGACGGTCTCTTCCCGGCGCGCTTCGCCCGGGTCGGCAAGGGCGGCGTCCCCGGCTTCGGCGTCTGGGCCTGCGCCGTCCTGGGCACGCTCCTCATCGCCCTGAACTACACGGCCGGCCCGGACACCACGTTCCGTGTCCTCGTCCTGATCACCACGTTCACCGGCTGCGTGCCCTATCTGCTGTCGGCCGCCGCCCAGTTGTACTGGCTGGCCCGCGGCAGCCGCGACCGAGTCCGCCCGGCGGGCCTCACCCGCGACCTGATCGTGGCGGTCGTCTCCTTCGCCTTCTCCTTCTGGCTGATCGCGGGGGCCGGTTACGCGGCCGTCTACCAGGGCGTGCTGTTCCTGTTCGCGGGGATCCCGGTGTACGTCTGGCTGCGCGGGCGCAAGGACAGGGCGGAGGCGGCGGCATAGCATCGGGGGTGCCGTAGGGCGCTGCCGCGCATGCTGATTCCAGGGGGAAGGCCATGGCCATGGCCCGTGTCGTCGAGTTGTCGTACTACCCCCTCAAGGGATGTGCCGGGACCTCCGCGCGCGAGGTCCTCCTGACACCGGCCGGGCTCGCACACGACCGCAGCTTCATGGTCGTGAGCGAGGACGGGGTGTACCGGACCCAGCGCCGGGACCCGAGGCTGGCCCTGGTCCGGCCGGACGTCAGCGCCGACGGCGAGCAACTCACCCTCCGGGCCCCAGGCATCGAGGCGCTCCACCTGGACGTGGACACCTCCGGCGCGCGCCAGGAGGTGGACCTGTTCGGGGCCCCCTACCGGGGCATCGACCAGGGCCGCGCGGCAGCCGACTGGCTCTCGGAGGTGCTGCGCGTCCGCAGCCGGCTCGTGCGCGTGCCGCCGGAGCACGACCGGGTGACCGACGGCATGACCCCGGGCACCTCCGGCTATGCCGACAGTTGCGCCCTGCACGTCATCTCCCGCTCCACCCTCGACCTGCTCAACCGCAAGCTGACCGAACGCGGCGCGCCGCCGCTGCCCATGAACCGCTTCCGCCCCAACATCGTCATCGACGGCTGGGCCGACCCCCACACCGAGGACCGCGCCCACCGCATCCGCCTCGGCGACACCGAACTCGGCTACGCGAAACTCGCCATCCGCTGCGCCGTCACCATGGTCGACCAGGCCTCCGCAGCCAAGGCAGGCCCCGAACCTCTGCGCACCCTCGCCGCCTACCGGCGCGCGGCCCAGGGCGGTGTCGCCTTCGGCACGAAGTACGCCGTACTCCGAACGGGCAAGCTCTCCGTCGGTGACGAGGCGACCGTCACGTCGTGGGGCGAGTCCGAGGTGTGAGCGCACGCCCCGGCCGGATCGTCCGTACGGCGAGCACGGGATCGACGGGTTCGACCAGTTGCTCGACCGCGACCGCCACGAGGTCGGGCGGGGCATCGCCGACGAGCAACCCGCGTACGTACGCGAGAGCTCGCGCCGGTGACAGCACCGGCAGCCTCTTGCGCAGCACGCGAACGGCCCGCACATGCCCCTGTGCGGCACCGACGGCACGGATCTCGTCGTGCAGATCGTCCACCGGGGTCCGAACGGACAACCCACGGATGCGCACCCGGTAGTCGGATTCCCACTGACCATCCAACGCCGACAGGACGCCGATGCAGTGCAGCCCGCCATCGGCACGGTCGACCAGATACGGTCCGTTGCCGCCCAGCATGGCGAAGGGGTCACCTGTGCGCATCACATGTGCAGTTTCCCGTACGGCCGCCGGAGCGACGAGCCGTTTTCCCCGTGGACCGGGTTGCTCACGGGGCGCCGGCCGCCTCGGGAGGTCGTCGGTACGGCCAGGCTGACGGCGAGGGCCGAGGCCAGTGCGTAGGGCCACCAGCCGAAGCCGATGGGTTCCGAGGCGCCGGTGTCGCGGGAGGTCGTGTCGTCGGGTGCGGACGCCGAGGGTGGGGTGGGAGGCCGGTTCGGGGTGGCTTCGGCGGGGGGAGCGGCGAGCAGGGACGCCGCCAGGACGCCCGCGGCCGCTGCTGTGG
Organism: Streptomyces sp. NPDC006372; assembly: GCF_040612515.1. Taxonomy (NCBI): domain Bacteria; kingdom Bacillati; phylum Actinomycetota; class Actinomycetes; order Kitasatosporales; family Streptomycetaceae; genus Streptomyces; species Streptomyces sp. NPDC006372. Next base: position 92,606 of record NZ_JBEXQJ010000019.1, read on the forward strand.
TGTGGAGGGGGAGGCTGCGCACATGAAAGGAGACCTGGTGGCGGGCGGCCGATAACAGAAATCCGGCCACTGCGGGTTCAGGAGTCCATGAAGCCCCGGACGCCTTCGTCCCGTCAGACCCGTTGACCTCCTCGTGACTCACCCTTACCTTTTCGGCGTTCGTAATGACAGATGGTGTTCGACATACCAGACAACACCGTGTGTCCCCCAGTGAGAGGCAGGCCCCTCCCCATGAGCCGCGACCGCGACCCCGCTCTGCCCGAACCCCCCAGCCGCAGACTGCTGCTGAAGGGCGCCGCAGCCGCCGGTGCCCTCGCCGCCGTCCCCGGCGTAGCCCAGGCCGGTGAGCTCGCCAGGCCCCCGAAGCCGGCCCCCTACGTGAACCCGCTCGTCCGCAACCGGGCCGACCCGCACGTCAACCGGCACAAGGACGGCTTCTACTACTTCACCGCCACCGCCCCCGAGTACGACCGCATCATCCTGCGCCGCTCCCGCACCCTGAACGGCCTCGGCACCGCCGCCGAGTCCGTCATCTGGCGCGCCCACGCCACCGGCCCCATGGGCGCGCACATCTGGGCGCCCGAACTCCACCGCATCGGCGGCAAGTGGTACATCTACTTCGCCTCCGCGCCCGCCGAGGACGTCTGGGCGATCCGCATATGGGTGCTGGAGAACGCCCACCCCAACCCTTTCAAGGGCACCTGGGTGGAGAAGGGCCAGGTCAAGACGGCCTGGGAGACCTTCTCCCTGGACGCCACGACCTTCACCCACCGGGGCAAGCGCTACCTCGCCTGGGCGCAGCACGAGCCCGGCCTCGACAACAACACCGGCATCTTCCTGTCCGAGATGGCGAACCCCTGGACCCTGACGGGCCCGCAGGTGCGGCTCTCCACCCCGGAGTACGACTGGGAGTGCATCGGCTTCAAGGTCAACGAGGGGCCGTACGTACTGAAGCGCAACGGCCGCCTGTTCATGACGTACTCGGCCAGCGCCACCGACTTCAACTACTGCATGGGCCTGCTGACCGCCGACGCCGACAGCCACCTCCTGGACCCCATGAGCTGGTCCAAGTCGCCGACACCGGTCTTCACCAGCAACGACACCACCAAGCAGTACGGCCCCGGCCACAACTGCTTCACGGTCGCCGAGGACGGCCGTACCGACGTCCTCGTCTACCACGCCCGCCAGTACAAGGAGATCAACGGCGACCCGCTGAACGACCCCAACCGCCACACCCGCGTCCAGAAGCTCGGCTGGAAGCCGGACGGCACCCCCGACTTCGGCATCCCGGTCGCCGACACCGCGAAGGCGGGTGCATGAGATGAGACGTGCGTACGCGCTCCTCCTCGCCCTGTGTCTAGGGCTGTTCGGCGCGCTCGCCACCGCCGGACCAGCCCAGGCCGCGCCCCGGACCGTCACCAACGGCACCCAGTTCACGGACACCTCGGGCGACCCCGTCCACGCGCACGGCGGCGGAGTCCTCAAAGTCGGCTCCTATTACTACTGGTTCGGCGAACACCGCAACGCCGACAACACCTTCCGGTACGTCGACGCCTACCGCTCGACCGACCTGAAGAACTGGGAGTTCCGCAACCACGTCCTGACCGAGGCCAGTGATCCGGAGCTCGCGACCGCCAACATCGAGCGGCCCAAGGTCATGTACAACGCGGCCACCGGCAAGTTCGTGATGTGGATGCACAAGGAGAACGGCACCGACTACAGCGAGGCCCGCGCCGCCGTCGCCGTCTCCGACACCGTCGACGGGAACTACACCTGGAAGGGCAGTTTCCGCCCGCTCGGCCAGCACATGTCCCGGGACATCACGGTCTTCGTCGACACCGACGGCGCCGGGTACATGATCTCCGCCGCCCGCGAGAACTACGACCTCCAGATCTACCGCCTCACCGCCGACTACACCGGCATCGCGAGCCTGGTCGCCAACCCCTGGCCCGGCGGCCACCGCGAGGCCCCGGCCCTGTTCAAGCGGAACGGCGTGTACTTCATGCTGACCTCGGGTGCCACCGGCTGGAACCCCAACCAGCAGCAGTACGCCACGGCCACCAGCCTCGCCGGCCCCTGGTCCGCCATGAAGAACATCGGCGACTCCACGGCCTACGGCTCGCAGACCGCGTTCGTCCTGCCCGTGCAGGGCGGTTCGGGCACCTCGTACCTCTACCTGGGCGACCGCTGGGGCAACTCCTTCGGCGGCACCGTCAACGACTCCCGGTACGTGTGGCTGCCGCTGACCTTCCCCAACTCGACCACGATGTCCATGTCCTGGTCGCCTGAGGTCACCGTCGACACGGCCGCCGGAACCGTCTCCGGCACCAACGCCACGTACAACACCCTCATCGCCCGCCACTCCGCCAGGTGCGCGGACGTGACGAGCCAGTCGCTCTGGGCCGGTGCCCAGCTCAAGCAGTACGACTGCAACGGGGGCACCAACCAGAAGTACTGGTTCAAGTCCGTCGGAAGCGGTTACTACCAGCTGATGGTCAGGAACAGCAGCCTGTGCGTGCAGGAGAACGCGAGCACCGTCACGCAGGAGAACTGCAACGCCTCCGCGACGAGCCAGCAGTGGTCGCTGACCACCACCGGCTCGTACGTGAACGTCAAGGCGCGTGCGACCGGGGAGTGCCTGGACGTGAACGGCGCGTCCACCGCCAACTCCGCCGCGCTCATCACGTACACGTGCAACGGAGGAACCAATCAGCAGTGGACGCGCGGCACCTGACCGGAACTCAGGCGAGCAGGTCGATCGCGTCGATCGCCGTGCCCGCGCTGAGGTAGCCGGTCGCCCCCGACCCGCTCACCACGTCGATCCTCAGCACGTTGTACTGACCGGCGTCCGTCTTCCAGGCGGACGCCGGGACGCTGTACGTGAACGTGTGGTTATTGCCCCGGTACGAACCGTTGGTCAGCGACCGGGTGTTCGGCTGGGTGGGCGGGGAGGGGACGGCGGACGTCCAGGTGTCGTTGACGGTGACCTGGGGGCGGCCGTTCGCGTAGGCCGTCGTCACCCCGATGCGCAGGGTGTGCGCGGCGGCCACCTGGGCCGAGGTCAGCTTGAAGTACACCAGGATGCCGCTGTTGACGTCCTTCCAGAGGTAGCAGGGGAAGGCCGCCGTCTCCCCGTTGCCGATGACGACGTTGCCCGTCCAGGACGCGGCCCGCACGTCGGACGGGTGCGCGTACGTCATCAGCTCCGCGTTCTTGAACCCGCCCGGAGTGCCGTCCCAGTCGCCGATCCCCCAGATCGCGCTCGCGTGGGACGGGTCGTTGGAGGCCGGGACGGCGATCGTGTTCAGCGTGGTCGTCCCGCCCGCCGTCACGCTCACCGACGTGGTGTACACCGCCAGCTCGCCCTTGAAGACGGTCAGCGTGTACGTGCCCGGCAGGACCCCGGGGACGGAGAAGAAGCCGTCCGAGGAGCGCGCCGAACCCCAGTACTGCGCCGCCGCGTTGGCCAGCCCCACCGTGTACGGGTACGCCGGGTTCCGCCCGGAGATCCCGACACCGGCCACCTTGCCCCGGCCGCTCGCCGGCACATACCCGGAGATGCCGAGCGCGTCGGCCCACGGGGTGGTGAGCGTGCCCGGGAACAGCGCCGAGGAGGGCGCCCCGCCGTCCGTGAAGGCGATGACGTACGGGCCCTGGAGGCCGAAGCGCTGCGCCTCGGTCTGGTTCTGCCCGTAGTAGAGGATCTCGTACAGGCCGCCGCCGTCCGCGCTCTGGTGGCGCAGCAGCGAGCGGTAGAACGGCCCGCCGGAGGCCTTCTCGTGGTTGCTGCGCACGACCCACAGGCCGACGCCTCCGGCAGACCAGCCGACGTAGTCGTAGTCCATGACGCGCCGCTTGGAGTAGTGCTTGGAGCGGGTCTGCCCGTCGGACTTCCGGAACACGTCCGAGGCCTCGATGGTGGCCGGCGCGTAGGTGTAGGAGTCGGGCTCGTCGTTGAGGAACGCGCCCTTCTTCACGCGCACGATGTACCGGGTCGCCGAGACGGACGCGTCGGCCTTGTTCGTCCACAGGTAGACGTTGTTCTCGCCGCTGCGGGCCGCGTACCAGTGCTTCAGCGTGCCGTGCGTGACGGAGACGAGGATCGTCGAACCGGACTGCCTGATGCCGACCGTGGAGGTGCCGAGACCGGACTCGATGTGCGAGTTCATGCCGCCGTAGCCCTGGTACTCCGTGCCCCGGTACACCAGGGAGGTCAGGTCGCCGGTGGACTTGCTGACCTTGAAGACCAGCTGTGCGCCGGTGTCGACGACGTAGTTCGAGCCGTCGTCGGACCAGCCGAAGCCGGCGGCGCGCGCCGTGCCGGCGAGGGCGGTGCCGGCGGCGGCCGTGGCGCCGAGGACGAAGGTGCGGCGGCCGACCGGTCTGTTCGGGGATCCGGGCATGGGGGGTGTCTCCTCCGGAGGTGGGGGGCTTGCGGGTGTGAGCGAGGGTGACAGTTGAATCGATTTCGCGAAAGGGCTTTCACGCTTCAGGTGAAAGCACCGCTGGGAAAAGCGGTGAAGGGGTAGAAAGCGCTTGCGGCAAGCGGTACGGTCCAGCGGCCGGACCTTGTCGTCGTACGGAGGAGCCACGAGTGAGACGTTTCACCATCGGCCTGCTGGCCGCCGTGACGCTGAGCACCGCCCTGTCCGCCGTGCCCGCCCACGCCGACGGGGGAAGCGGGAGGCCGGGCCTCGCGCACTGCGCCGCCGGCACCTGCCACTTCGACGTCCCGCCCGGCACGTACGACGTACGGGTCACCCTCGGCGCAGCGGCCGCGTCCAGCACGAGCGTCAGCGGCGAGACCCGCCGCTCCCTGCTGCCCGAGACGGCCGCCCCGGCCGGGAAGCGCCTCACCCGCAGCTTCACCGTGAACGTCCGCACACCCGAGGGCGAGCCCACCGGCCCCGACGGCACCCCCGGCCTCTCCTTGCGGATCGGCGGTTCGGCGCCCGCCCTCGCCGATATCCGGGTCACCCCCGCCCGGCACGCCCGACAGATCTTCCTGGTCGGCGACTCCACCGTCTGCGACCAGCCCGGCGACCCGTACTCCGGCTGGGGCCAGCAACTGCCCCAGTACCTCCGCGAGGGCGTGTCCGTCGCCAACTACGCCGATTCCGGGGAGAGTACGGTCTCCTATCTGGGGAACCCGAAGCTGTGGGCCACCGTACGGCCCCTGATCCGCCCCGGCGACCTGGTCCTGATCCAGCTCGCCCACAACGACAAGACCACGGACGAGACCACCTACCGGGCCAACCTGGAGACCCTGGTGGCGGGAGTCCGGGAGCGGGGCGGACAGCCGGTCCTTGTCACTCCCATCGTGCGGCGCTGGTTCAACCCCGACGGCACGCTGAACAACGGAACCGCGCTCTTGGTCAACGGGCTGGGCGTCGACCACCCGGCGGTCACGCGCTCGGTGGCGGCCGCGCGGGACGTCCCGCTGATCGACCTGACGGCGAAGACCAAGGAACTCGTCGAGTCCCTGGGCGTGGAGGGGTCGAAGGCGCTGTACCTCTACAACGAGGCGCGGGACAACACGCACACCTCCGTGCGCGGTGCGACGGCCTACGCGGCCCTGGTCCGCGACGAACTCGTCACCCGGCATCTGGTGCCGAAGGGCAAGGTGCGGGTGAGATGAACCCCTGGGGCGCCCCGACCGGAACCGGGGCGCTCCAGGCTTCACCCGTTCCGACCGTTCCGAGCGTCCTGAGCACGAAAGAGAACCGATGCGACTGCCGCCCGCCGACCACACGTCCAGCCCCGCCACCGGCTACACCCGCGCCCACTGGGAGGCGGCGGCCGACGCCCTGCTCGCCGCAGTCGAGCCGTACGCCACCGACGACCGCGCGCTGTACCACCTGCCCGGCGACCGCAGCAGCTGGTCCGGCCGCCTCTCCGACGGCCTGGAGGGCTACGCACGCACCCTGCTCCTGGCCGCCTTCCGCCGCGACGAAAAGGCCCTGGAGCGCTACGCCGACGGCCTCGCCGCCGGCGTCTCGGGCGTCTGGCCCCGCATCGAGGACCGCAGCCAGCCGCTGGTGGAGGCGGCCTCGATCGCACTCGCCCTGCGGCTGACGCGGGAGCTGCTGTGGGACCGGCTGGACGACGGCGTACGGCAGCGGGCGGCCGCCTGGCTCGGCGACGCCCTCACCGCCGAACCCTGGCCCTGCAACTGGGAGCTGTTCCCCGTCACCGTGGGCGGTTTCCTGGCCGAGATCGGCCACGAGCCCGAGGCGTCCCGCGCGGCGATCGACCGGGGCCTGGAACGCATCGAGCAGTGGTACGTGGGCGACGGCTGGTACACCGACGGCGACGGCCGCAAGTTCGACTACTACAACGGCTGGGCGATGCACCTCTACCCGGTGCTGCACGCCTGGCTGGAGGGCGACGAGCGCCTGCTGGACCTGTACGGGGGGCGCCTTTCCCGTCACCTCTCCGACTACGCCCGCCTGTTCGGCGGCGACGGCGCGCCCCTGCACCAGGGGCGTTCCCTGACGTACCGCTTCGCGACGACGGCCCCGCTGTGGCTGGGCGCCCTGACCGGCCGTACACCGCTGGCGCCGGGCGAGACCCGGCGCCTCGCCTCCGGAGCCCTGCGCTACTTCCTCGACCGGGGCGCGGTGGACGACCGGGGCCTGCTGTCCCTGGGCTGGCACGGCCCCGACGAGTCCGTCCTCCAGGGCTACTCGGGCCCGGCCTCCCCGTACTGGGCGAGCAAGGGCTTCCTCGGCCTGCTCCTGCCTGCCGGCCACGAGGTGTGGACGGCGACGGAGGAACCCGCCCCGGCCGAGCGCGCGGACGCCGTCACCCCCGTCGGCCCGCCCAACTGGCTGCTGCAGTCCACCCGTTCCGACGGCGTGGTCCGCCTGCACAACCACGGCAGCGAGGACGTCCGCTACGACCCGTACTACACGCGCCTGGCCTACTCGACCGTGACGGCTCCGGCGCCGTCGTACGACAACAGCGTGTTCGTGGGCGATGACCCGAGCCGCACGGGCATCGAACCGCTGGGCACCGGCGACGGCTGGGCGGCCTCGCGGCACACGGCGGGCGGTGGGGCACGGGTGACGAGCGTGGTGCTGGCGCGCGGAGCGACGGAGGTGCGGGCGCACTGGGTGTCGGGGGCCGAGCCGGGCACGCCGGTGCGGGTGACCGGCTGGTCGGCGCCGGAGGGTGTCCGGGCGGAACTCCTGCCCGCGATCGGCCTGGACGAGACCCTCACCGGCGTCACCGGCGAGGGCACCGCCCTCTTCGTCGCCCTGGCCCGGTTGACGGCGGAGGAGGATCCCGTCCCGCTGGCGGGGACCGTCGCCGTCAGCTCCGACGAAGGGGAGCTGACGGTCCGCTGGGGCGAGGGCCCCGAGGTGCGGGTCCGGCTCGACGGTCCGGGGGTGAACGTCTCCTGAGTCCAGGGCGGTGTGGGGACACGGACGTACTTCGGTCCGGGCCGAAGCGACCCGGACCTAGCGTGTGCTCATGAGCGCACACCACCCGAAGCAGCCGCAGACCGCGCAGGCCGCGGAGACGGCCACCGCCTTCGCCGACCTCCACCGTGCCGAGGAGCCGCTCCTGCTGCCCAACGCCTGGGACTGCGCCTCGGCGCGGATGCTGGCGGCGCAGGGATACCGGGCGATCGCCACGACCAGCCTGGGCGTAGCCGCCGTCGCGGGCCTCCCGGACGCGGTGGCGGCGACCCGTGAGGAGACACTCCGCCTGGCCTTCGCCCTCGGGTCCGAGCCGTTCCTGCTGTCCGTCGACGCCGAGGAGGGCTTCAGCGAGGACCCGGACGAGGTGGCGGAGTTCGCGCGGGAGCTGTACGCCGTCGGAGTCGCCGGCATCAACCTGGAGGACGGCTGCGGCCCCGTCGACCGGCTGGCGGCGAAGATCACCGCGGTCAAGAGGGCCGCTCCGGGCCTGTTCGTCAACGCCCGCACGGACACCCACTGGCTCCGCGAAGGCGACCTCACGGACACCCTCGCCCGCCTCGACGCCTACCGGCAGGCGGGCGCGGACGGGGTCTTCGTCCCCGGCCTCACCGACCTGCGGGAGATCACCGCCCTGGTGCGCCGGCTGGACGCCCCCCTCAACGTCCTCCACTCGCCCGGCGGCCCCTCCGTCGCCGACCTCGCCGCAGCCGGCGTGCGCCGCGTCAGCGTCGGCTCCCTGCTGTACCGGCGGGCACTGGGCGCGGCCCTGGAGGCGATGGCGGACATCAGGGCGGGCCGGACGCCCAGCGGTGCGGCACCGTCGTACGCAGAGGTGGCGGGGCTTGCGACCGGCTAGAGCCGTTGCGAAAGTGGATCTCCCGCAACACCCCTCAGCTGATATCGACCCGGAAGATCTTGTCCGAACCGTCCGCCTCCCCTCCGTTGTTGTCGCTGTTGGTGGTCGACAGCCACAGCTGGTCGGCGCCAGGCACCTTGGTGACCGTCCGCAGGCGGCCGTAGGTGCCGACGTAGTACGCCGTCGGGGTGCCGACGCTCTCGTAGTCGCCGTTGATCGGGATCCGCCACAGGCGTTCTCCGCGCAGGGACGCCATGTAGACGACGTTGCGGACGATGGCGATGCCGCTGGGTGAGGCCTCGGAGACGTTCCAGGTGGCCTTGGGGTTGGTCATCCCGGAGACGCCGCAGTTGCCCTCGCAGGTCGGCCAGCCGTAGTTGGCGCCCGGCTTGATCAGGTTCAGTTCGTCCTTGGAGCTGTTGCCGAACTCCGCCTCCCACAACCGGCCGTTGCGGTCGAAGGCGAGGCCCTGCGGGTTGCGGTGCCCGTAGCTGTAGACGTAGTTCCCGAACGGGTTGCCGGGGGCCGCCTTCCCGTCCGTCGTCATGCGCAGGATCTTGCCGTTCAGGGAGTTCTTGTCCTGGGCCAGGTCGGGTGTCTGGGCCTCGCCGGTGGAGACGTAGAGGTAGCCGTCGGGGCCGAAGGCGAGGCGGCCGCCGTTGTGGTAGCGGTTCTTCTTGATGCCCTGGAGAAGCACCGTGTAGTCGCCGAGCTTCGTGCCGTCGTACGTCATACGGACCACGCGGTTGCCCTCGGACGCGGTGTGCATGAAGTAGACGTAGTGGTTGGCCGCCCACTTCGGGTCGACGGCGACGCCGAGAAGTCCGCCCTCGCCATTGGTGGTGACGGCGTTGGGGACGGTCCCCACCTGGGTCTTCGCGCCGGCCTTGGTGACCTTCCGGACGCGGAAGTCGTCCCGCTCGGTGACCAGAGCGGACTGTCCGTCGGGCAGCCAGGAGGTGCCCCACGGGATGGTCCAGCCCGTGGACAGGGTGGAGACGGACGACGGGACACCGCCGTCCGTGGCGCACGCCTTGGTGGTGAAGTTCACCGTGTTGCTCTGCGGGGAGACGTTGCCCGCCGCGTCGCGTGCGACGACGTTCAGGGCGTACGGGCTGTCGCAGGCGAGCCCGGTGAGGGTGGTCGACGTGCCGCTGGTGACCGTCTTGTAGACCGCGGTGCCGCTGCGCACGTCGTACCCGGCGACCGCCCGGTCGTCCGCGGCGGCGCCCCAGGTCAGGTCGACGGCGTTCGAGGTGACGCCGGCCGCGGACAGCGTGCCGGGTCTGCTCGGCGGTGTGGTGTCGGAGCTCGGCTTGGTCGTGCAGTCGACGACCGGGCTGGCGGAGGAGGTGTTGCCGGCCGCGTCCCGGGCGATGACGGTGAGGTTGTACGTCGTGCCGGGCGTGAGGCCCGTCAGCACCTTGGAGACCGAACTCCCGGACGCCTCACTGATCTTGTTGCCGTGCTCATAGATGTCGTACGCCGTCACCCCCACGTTGTCCGTGGCGGCGCCCCAGGCGAGGGTCAGGCCGTTCTCGCCGATGTCCGGACAGCCGGGCTGACCAGGGCGGGTGGGCGCCTGGTTGTCGGCTGCCGCCGCGACGCTGACGCGGTCCAGGTTGGGTCCCCCGGCGTCGGTGGTGGCGGTCGCGCGGAGCTTGTTGGACCCGGCCTTCAGCGGCACGTTCACTGTCTTCGTCGCCCAGGTGTCCCAGTCGGCGGTGGCCGGGAAGGACACACCCGAGGCGACCACGGTGCCGCCCACGGAGATGTCCATCGGCCGGTTGGCGGACGTCCCGTTGGCGTACCGGAGGGCGAGCGACGAGGTCCCGGCGGCGGTCGCGCTCACCGTGAACTCCACGGAGGAGCCGGTGACGTTGGTGTAGTCGACGAAGCCGGTGCCGGTGTAGCCGGTGTGGTTGGTGGCGACGGCGCCCTGGGAGATGGCGGCGTCCTCGGCCTGGTAGTCGGTGGCCGCCCGGGCGCTGCCCCCGGTGAGGCCGACGAGCGGTAGGGCGAGGGCCAGCGGGAGGCCCCACGCCACGGTTCTGGTGGGTCGCTTCATGAATCGATTCCCCTCAGCCCGTGAGGTACTCGTAGGGGGCGACGGCCATACCCGGTGAAGCGGCCTCGGCCTTCAGGGAGCTGACCGGCTTCACGCGGATCAGCCGGGTCTCGCCGGGCCGCAGGGTCGCGCTGTAGGAGTCGGCGATCACGCCCTTGTGGGAGCCGGACCACAGGTCGGTGACGTCACCGGAGCCGGTGAAGCCGACCTTCGACCAGTCCACGGCGACCGTCGCGTTGCCGGACGTAGCGGTGTTGAACAGGGCCACCACGTACTGGCCGTCGCTCTCCTTCTTGCTCCAGACCTGCTTGACCCCGCTGTTCACGATCCGCTTGGCGGCGACGCCGTCCTGGTTGACCCCGATGAGCCGGTCGTTGGTCAGCATCGCCTTGTCGACCGGGTCGAGATCGGTCAGATCGGTGCCGAGCAGCAGCGGCGAGGCCGCCATCGCCCAGAGGGTGAAGTGGGACCGGCGCTGGTCGGCGGTGAGCCCCACCCGGTCACCGTTGCCGATCTCCAGGGAGTCGAGGTCGTTCCAGCCGCCCGGACCGGCGTGCGGCTGCCAGGAGGCCGCGCTGTTGAAGCGGGAGGAGACGTGGGACCAGTCGGTGAGCGGATAGCCGCTGCCGTTGTCACCCGGACCGCAGTAGCACTCCACGTCACCCTGGGTGCGCCAACTGTTCGCGTGCTTGCGCCAGGTGGCGGCGTCCGCGATCGCGAGGTTGTTGGACAGCGCGTAGTTGATGGGCCGTCCGGTGGCGCGCAGCGCCTTGTCCCAGGCCTGCACGTCGGGGACGTCGTGGCTGCCCACTCCGTCGATCTTGAGGTAGTCGACTCCCCAGGAGGCGAACTGCCGGGCCCAGGAGTTCACGAACTCCTGCGCGCCCGGCTTCTGGTAGTCGATGTAGTACATGTTCTTGCAGTTGTAGTTCTTCTCGGTCTTCGAGGTGTCCGCGATGTCCTTCGCGTGGTACGAGGTCCCCTCGATCGGCGTGTTCCTGGTGACGGCGTTCTTGGCGATGCCGGGCGTCACGTAGAAGCCGAACTTCAGGCCCTTGGAGTGGATGTAGTCGGCCAGCGCCTTGATGCCGCCGGGGAATTTGGCCGTGTCCACGGACCAGCGGCCGTAGGAGTCGACGACGAAGCCGTTGTCGTCGCACTTCTGCCAGAAGTCGTCGAGGTTGACGTGGACGAAGCCGTGGTTCTTGAGGCCGCTGGACACCAGCGCGTCGGCCTGGGCCTTGATCTTCGCCTCGGTCGGCCAGCGGCGTGTGAAGCTCCAGCTGCTCCAGCCCATGGCGGGGCGAATGGACTGGCCGTTGTCGGAGGCGGCTGCCGGGCGGGCGGCGGCCAGCAGCGGGACGGCCGAGGCGATCAGCAGCCCGACCAGGGCCACGACCAGTGATCTGACGCGGGTGACACGGGTGATGCCTGTCATGACTGTCCCCTCTTCGCGGGAGTCGCGTACGAGGTGCCGATCCATGCCTCGTCGATCCGCAGCCGCTGGTAGCGGGTCGTGTCGGTGGCCGCGGCCCAGGTGGAGTCGACCTGGAGGCGTACGTAACGGGCGTTGGCGGCGGTCAGGTCGATGCCCTGCATGCCGCGGCGGCTCGGCAGCCGGCCGGTCTTCACCGGGCTGCCCCAGGTCGAGCCGTCGGCGCTCAGATACACCTTGTAGTCCTTGATCCGCGCCGACTGCTCGGTGTCCGAGCGGGCGTAGGCGACGGAGTCCTCGCGCTGGTTGAGCCCGAGGTACTGGACCTTCTTCGAGCTGCCGAGGTCGAAGGTGAGGTTCACCGGGAGGGTCTTGTCGTTGTCCCAGTAGGTGCGGTAGTCGCCGTCACCGGCGGCCGAGGCCGCGTGAGAGCTCGCCGAGGCGCTCGCGCTCACCTTGACGCCGGAGAGGATCCCCTGGCGGCCGGCCGTCGTGACCTTGAACACCGTGTCGTACGGGTCCCAGTTCCCGAGCCCGGTGAGGGTGAGGACGCCGCCCGACTGCGACCACGAAACCGCCGCGCCCGTACGGAGGTTGGTGACCGAGGCGACGCGGTAGCCGTTGTCGCGGACGCGCAGGGTACTGGTGCCGGGCGGGGTCAGGACATGGATGTACTGGCGGTTGGCGTTGGTCTTGCTGATCGTGGTCACGCCGTGCGCGCCGTCGTTCCAGAAACCCGGCTTGAGCCCGCCGTACATGTAGCCGCCGCCCTCGGTGCCGTGCAGGGACTCCCAGATGGGATCGAGGTAGGAGTTCGCGAAGTCGTTGAAGTCGGCCTGGTTGGCCGGGAACTTGCCGTTGACCTGGGCGGTCTCCGCCATCAGCGCCTTCACGGACGAGCCTGCGTTGGTGACGAGACGGCCGAGGGTGAGCATCTTGTCGACCGCCGGGTCGGTACCGCCGTACCACCAGGAGCCCGTGGAGGGCAGCTTGAAGTCGGCCTCGGTGAGGCGGGGCTGGGCCGTGTAGACCGCCTGCGGGTAGTCGTACGCCGGCGTCATTCCCGTCTTCTGCTCGTTGCTGATCATGTCCATGATCGGCGTGTCTTCGTTGTTGTTGCTGATCGTGTAGTTCGGGCGCTTCTGGTAGACCTGCGCGTAGAGGTTGTTGCTCTCCCAGTACGCGTTGTCGTTGTCGATCCAGAAGCCGCCGAGGTCGGGGTAGCGGTCCATGACCTCGAAGAAGTTGTCGTAGCTGAACTGCCCGAAGCCGTCCCGGGTGGTCAGGTCGACGTCCTTGCCCTTGTACGAGGAGTACGCCGCCGAGTCGAGCCACTCATGGCCGCCCTCGGCGTGCCACTGCGGGTCGTCGGTCATGTAGAGGATGACCTTCAGCCCCTTGGCCTTCGCGGCGCTGACCAGCTCGCCGAGGAAGTCCCGCTCGGTGGAGCAGGAGCCGGGAATCTTCGACGGCCAGGCGCGGGCGTAGCCGAGGCGGCTGTGGAAGGAGGCGAGGACGAGGTACTGCGTGTGCAGCTTCTGGGCCTCCTTGACCCAGTAGCCGGCGTTCCAGCCGCCGTCGGTGACGTCGTTCTCCCAGTCGGTGCAACTGGTGTGGGCGGGCGCGGTGCGCAGGCCCCAGTGCAGGAAGAGACCGCCGACGGAGTTGCGCAAAAATTCCTGGCGGGGGTTCTCCAGGTCGAGCGGCTTCGCCCCGTCGATGGCGGGCGTGCCGTTGGTGGAGCCGTCGGCCCCGGTGCCGTTGTCACGTACCTCGAAGGCGGCGGCGCGGGGAGTGGTCTGCGGGGCCGCGGGGGCGGAGGGTTGGCTGAGTCCGAGGACCACGGCGAAGGCGAAGAGAACGATCGCCGCGACCCGGGGCCCGGGAACGGTGGGGGGTCTCATGGGGTGTCGCTCCTCATCCGAGCTGGTAGCCGCGGAGGTTGGTGAGCAGGAGGTAGGTGTTCTGCAGGGATCCGGAGGTGTCACCGAGGGAGCGGTAGATGCCCCACTTCGGGCGCACGCGGTCGGCCAGGAAGGTGTCGACGCCGGTCTTCGACGCGTCGATGACGGTCGAGCCGCCGCTCTTGAGGATCCAGCGGACCGAACCCGCCGACCCGTTGCCGACCTTGATCTGGAAGTCGACGTCGGTCCACTTGTCGTGCAGGGGGTCCAGATCGGTGCGGCCGATGAGGATGTCGTCGATGGCGAGCTTCAGCTCGATGGTCTGCCTGCCGCCCACCCGGCGCAGGGACTGCACGACGATCGGCGAGCTGCCGCTGCCCGGCTGCTTCATCTGCATGATGTGCGTGAAGGTGGTGGTCGCCTTCAACGAGCTCGGGATGTACATGGAGTACGTGACCCGCCAGGTCTGGCCCTGGGTCCACTTGAGGTAGCTGCTGCCGCTGGTGCGCAGCCCGGTGACCTCCTGCCGCTGCCGGTCGGTCGACGTGTCGCGGTCGACCGTGTGCATGTTGAAGCGCCAGTTGTTGCCGGTGGCGTAGATGTGCGGCTGTCCGGCGGTGTGCGAGTCGGCGCGGTCGTCCTCGATCGTCTCGAAGGCGCCCAGGCCGTCCTCGCTCGCGGACGGCGCCCACTTCTGCTGCCAGGAGGCGGCGTGCGCCGTGGTGGCGGCCGGTAGACCGACCGCGGCTCCCGCCGCGCCGCCGAGGGCGGCACCCAGCAGCCTCCTTCTGGATGTGCTCATGACACTAATCACCTCGCAGCTGTTCGTTCATGATCAGGAACGCGCCCAGCCCGTGGAAGTCGTTGGTGGCCCGTTTGCGGGCGATGTAGTACGCGTAGTCGCCGACGTTCGTGCCTTCGGAGATGTCGGCGAGCTCGGTGCGGCCGTCGGTGCCGATCGACAGCTTCGCCAGGACGCCCTGGTAGCCGCGGCGGGCGACGGCCTCGTAGTGGCGGTCGAGGTATCCCTTTTGCGCGCCGCGGTCGAGGGCGTAGGTGAACATGCTGGAGCAGGACGTCTCGGTCCAGTTGCCGCTGCTGTCGCCCTTGTCGATCACCTGGAACCAGCGCCCGGTCGCCGGGTCCTGGTACTTCTCCAGGCCGGCCGCCAACTTGCGGAAGATCCTGAGGAGTTGGGCCCGGCGGGGATGGTTGGCGGGGATCGCGTCGAGCACGTCGGTGATCGCCATGGAGTACCAGCCGACGGCCCGGCACCAGTGCTCGGGGGCGAGCCCGGTCTGCGGGTCCGCCCAGCTCACGCTCTTCGACTCGTCGTAGGCGTGTTTCAGCAGGCCGCTCGCGACCTGCAGGTGGCCGCCGTAGAGGGCGAGCTGCTGGGCCGCCTCGTCGTTGGCGTACGTCCGGTCGCCGAACTCCTTGCCGTACTCGACGAGGAACGGGTTCACCATGTAGACGCCATCCGCCCAGAGTTGACCCGCGCGGCTGGCGGTGTCGGCGTGCCAGAAACCGCCGTCGGAGGTGCGCGGAAAGGTGTTGAGGCGGTCGCGGATCTTCTTCGCCGCCTTGCGGTAGCGGTCGTCGCCCGTCTCGTGGTGCAGGATCACCAGCAGCCGGCCGGCCTGCATGCTGTCCAGGCTGTTGAACGGCTGGTCCATGGAGCCGTCGCTCTTCACGAAGCGGTCTACGTAGTCCTTGATGTAGGTGAGGTAGCGGGCCTCGTGCGTGCGCCGGTAGGTGAGGTACTGGCCGTAGAGGTAGAGGCCGACCGGGTAGGACCAGTTGCCGAGGGTGCTCGGGGTGTAGCGGGCCATGGTGGAGTCGACGAGGGCCACAGACCAGTCGGGGGCGGCGGCCGGGCGGCTCGCGGGCCGCACGCCCGCGGCCACGGCCGGGGCGGCCGCCGGGAGAGCGGACAGGGTGACGGCGGCCAGGGCGACGGTCGTCAGCGCTGCGGACATGCGTCGGCGTCTCATGTTCCTCCCTTTCGAAAAAGGCCTTGCGGTGGGGCCTTTGCGGAACGGGCCATTGGCCTGCCGGACCCTTTCATCCGATGTCTGGCGACCGGGGAGCCTCCGTCTACGCGGTCGGCGTCGTGGTCCTGCTCATGGATGCGACCTTGCTTTCCGGAAGGTGGGGGGCATGGAAAGTCCAGGGCAGCGGCGTTCACATGGGTGTACTGAGTTCAGCGACTCGTTCGGCAGCGCCATACAGAGTTGCGCCACGAGGTCACGTGGTCAATGGTCCGGACCGAAGACATCGGATGCGTTTCCGGTCAATCTCCGGCCGATCCCGCACCGATGACACTGCCCTATGTGTCGAGCGCGGCGACCAGCAGGGCGATCACGGCCAGGTCCGGCACGTCGCGCAGGAAGGTGAGTACCTGGCGTCCCGCGAACTCGCGCTGCGCGTCGGTCACAGCCGGATCGACGGCCGTCTCGGCCTGCACGTGGATGTAGTTCAGGTCCGTGGCGAAGAGCATCGCGAACGACTCCGGGCCGGTCACGGCGGCCGGGCCCCCGGCCCTGCGGTAGGCCCGGGCGAGGCGCCGTGCGGATGCGACGTCGACCTCGTTACGGCCCGACCACACGTAGACGGCCCGCGCGAACTCCCGTTCCGCCGAGACCGGCCCGGCGTTGTCCCAGTCGAGGAGGGCCGGCCCGTCCGGGCCGACCAGGACGTTCTGGGGCTGGAGGTCGAGGTGTGAGGTCACCAGGCCGCTCGGCGCGGACGGTGTCACCCAGTGGGCCAGCTGCGGCGCCGTCGTCGCGACGAAGCGGGCGAGCTCCTCCGACCACGGCAGGCCGGCGTCCCGCACCTTCTTGAGGACGTCCTCCCACTCGGCGTCGTCCGGACACCGCTCGTACCAGTCGCCCGGCGCCTCGACGGCGCCCGCACCGGCCCGGTGCAGCAGCGCCATGGTCCGGCCGAACCAGTCCAGGACCTCCGGGTCGGACGCGTCCGCCTTCGTGCCCTCGACCCAGTCGTACAGCTTCACGTACGACCCGCCCGGGAGGCCGGGACACGTGACGTGCGCGCCGTGCCGGTCGGGGTGGAGCCGGGGCGAGGCGATGCCCAGGTCCGCCGCGGCGTCCCGCAGCGCGGCCTCACGGCCGACCTGCGCCGGGTCGCAGCCGAAGAGGAGCTCCTTCACGGCCCACGCGTGCCCGTTCCCGGAGAGCTTCCAGATCTGGCCCAGGGCGCCCCGGGTGACCGGGGACATGGTCCAGGGACCGGGCCCGAGGCCGTAGGTCTCCGCTATCCGGTCCGCCGTGTCACGCATGAGCCGTCCTCTTCTCGCCGGGCCAGTTCTCCAGCAGTACGTGCAGGGCGTCGACCGCCCTGTCCCAGGACGCCTGCAGATCACGGGGTGCGCCGAACGCGCCGGTGGACTCCAGGGCGCAGTAGCCGTGGAAGGTGCTGCGCAGCAGGCGTACGGCGTCCGTGAGGTCGGGCTCCTCCAGGCCGTAGGCGCGCAGCATGCCGTAGGTGACGTCGGCCGTGCGGCGCAACGCGGGGGAGTCGGTGACGAGGGCCTGGTCGAGGGGGATCTGGGTCGCCGCGTACCGCCCGGGGTGTTCCAGGGCGTAGGCCCGGTAGGCCCCCGCGAAGGCCGCCAGGGTTTCTTTCCCGGCCTCCCGTCCTTCGACGGCTGCCGCGATCCGGTCGATCATCTCGCCGCCCGCTAGGAGGGCCATGCGGGTGCGCAGGTCCTGGAGGTTCCTGACGTGCGAGTAGAGACTCGCGTCCTTCACCCCGAAGCGGCGTGCCAGGGCGGACAGGGTGACGTGCTCGAAGCCGGCCTCGTCGGCGAGGTCGGCTGCGGCCGCGACGAGACGGTCGGGGGTGAGGCCGGCTCTGGGCATGGGGGGCTTTGTATTACCTCTCGAACAGGGCCATGTCGTTGGCGAAACAGAGGACGAGCTGGTTGTCGACGGCTGTGACGGCGGTGGCGACCAGAGGGAGGGCGAGAGTGTGGGTGCATTCGCCGGTGCGGAGGTTCCAGAGGCGGGTGGTGTGGTCGTCGGAGGCTGTGAGGGCGTGGGGTTCGCCGTCGAGGGTGATGCTGCGGACCAGGTTGATCCGGGCGGTGTGCCCGGTGAGGCAGAGGACGGTTTCCCCGGTGTGGAGGTCCCACAGACGCACCGTGCGATCGTAGCTTCCGGTAAGAGCGTGGGGGCGGTGGTCGAGGGTCGTGGAGCAGATCGCCTCCACGCCCCGCTTGTGCCCGTGGAGCGTGCGGACACGTTTTCCCGCCTCGATGTCCCACACTTCCACCCGGCCGTCGAACGTGGCGGTGAGAGCATGCGGGCGATCCTCGAGGAGGACGCCGGCGACAGCGCCCTCCACGGAATTGGCGACCGCCTGAGGAACGACCCGGACGAGTGCTCCGTCGGTGACATCCCAGAGTTGCAGGGAATGGTCGTAGTCGCATGTCACCATGCGGGGCCCGTCCTTCACATCGAGGAGGCCGACCGCCCGGACAATCTTGTCGTGTCCCGTGAAGGTGAGGACGCGTTGCCTCGTCCGGAAGTCCCAGACGTGCAGGGCGCGCTCCGAGCCCCTGGTCACGGCATGGGGTCGGCCGTCGATGACGGCGAACTGCACGCTCCGAACGCCGTCCAGCGGCACGAAAGCGTCGACGCACTGCCCGGTGCCGAGGTCCCAGAGGCGTACCGAATTGTCGTAGCCGCTGGTGATGACGTGGTGGCGATCGTTCACGAGGACACTGTCGATCGCGGTGATCCAGTTGCTGTGCCAGCCGCGCGGGGAGGCGATGTGTCTGCTGGTCAGGTCCCACACACGCAGTGTGGTGTCGTAACCGCCGGAGACGGCGTGGGGGCGGCCGTTCACCGTGGCTGCGCACACCGCGAGCAAGGCGTTCGTGTGTCCCGTGAGGACGAGGACGCAGTCGCCGGTCCGGACATCCCAGAGACGGACGGTTTCGTCGTCGCCGCACGTGAGGACATGAGGTCGGCCGTCCACGGTGACACCGCAGACCGATTGCACGCCGGCGGTGTGTCCGGCGAGTGTGCGCAGGCGCTGCCCGGTCCGCAGGTCCCACAGGTCTACGGTCTCGTCGCTGGTGGTGACGGCGTGCGGCCGACCGTCGATGTCGACGCTGCAGGCGACGAGGGCGGTGGTGCGTGCGTCGAGAGTGAGTGTGTGCTCCCCGCTGCGGAGGTCGCAGAGACGTACGATGCCGTCGCCGTCGCAGGTGAGAGCATGCGGCCGGTCGTCGACAGTGACACCGCAGAGGGCGCTGACGCCCTTCGGTTCACCGAGGTCGAGAACACGTTCTCCCGTCAGGAGGTCCCAGAGACGAATTCCGTTCCTGCCTCCCGTGAGGGCGTGAGGGCGGTCGTCGAGGGTCACGCCGCAGAGTGCTCGGACGTCGCCGGGCTCCTTGATGACGAGTCGGCATTCTCCCGTCAGCAGGTTCCACAGGCACACGGTGTCCTGGTAGCCGAAGGTGAGGGCGTAGGGCTGATGGCCGATGTCGATGCCGCTGACCTCTGTTATGCCCTCGGCGTCGTCAAGGGTCAGCGTGCAGTCCCCGGTTTGCAGATCCCACACGTGCACCACGCCACTGTCGCAGGCCGCAAGTACGTGCGGGCGATCGTTGATGCTCGTACTGCATACGGCGGAAACGTCGTCCTCCACCGTCAACGTCCGCCGATGCGCCGGATGCACCAGCCCCCCGGTGGCCCACCGCACCCTCCACCCCCGCCCCCGGGCCAGCCGCCGTGACAACTCCTGTTCGCCGTAGCGCGCCGCGTCCACCGAGAGGACGTCCCGGCGGTTGCCGATGCTCAGCCGTGGCAGGAGATGCGCTGACGTCCGGTACACCGACGCGACCCTCCGCCCCTCCTCACTCGTCGCGGAGTCCAACGCCCGCAGCAGGGAAGCGGGATGAGCGTGCACCAGATACTCCGCATCGGTCAGCAACCGGTCCAGGCCACCCCCCGCCGCCGCATGGCTCGCCAGATGCGTGAGGACGTAGGGGTGGGCCGTCGCCCAGTCACGCTCGCCGTTGAGGGGATCGGCCGGCACCAGAGCCGTCAGGCCGGTCGCGAGTGCCCGGTGATGCTCCGCCGCCCGGCTCGGCACCCGCAGGTACTCCGCCATCGTCTCGTGGTACAGCCGGTACACCGACCCCGTGCCGTGGTCCGACTCCGTGATGTACGACCCCGCGTTCTCGAACAGCCAGTCCAGGTCGTCGTTCGTGCACGGCGTCCCCGACAGCGCCTCGGCCAGCGGTGCCCAGACCGTCGACCACGGCAGGCCCTCGCCCTGCGCGTACGCGAGGGGGCGCAGCAGACGAACCACCCTCTGGCGGGCCGCGCCGAAACGGTCCAGGTACGCCGCGAAGGCCTCCCGCGCGTCGCTCGGCAGCGTCCGTTCCCAGCCCTCGACACTCGTGTCGACGACCTCCTGCCGGTGCACCAGCGCCCGCGCGTTCATCCGGGCGACGAGGAAGGAGCGGCCGGCCTGGGCCGCGATGCCGGTGGCGACCCGGCGGGCCGGCTCCGGATCCGCCCGGTAGGGGGAGAGGCTGTCGGGGTCGTGGGCGTCGAGCAGCACCGCTCGGGCGTACTCCGTCACCGCCTCGCGCGCGTGCTCGTCGGCATCCAGGTCGATGACCTCGACCGCGTGGCCGAGGGCGGGGATCAGGTCGCGTCGGGTACCGATGAGCAGGCGGACCGACGGCAGGGCCGACAGGGGCTGGAGGAGTTCGCGGGCCACTCTGCGGCCCTCGGACTGGTCGCCCGCCGTGCCGGCCTCGTCCAAGGAGTCGATCACGATGGTGACCGGGTCCGTGCGTTCCCCGAGCGCCTTGAGGAGCTGGTCCCGGTCCGCGTCCGGGAGCGAGAGGGCGGCCCCCAGGTCACGCACCAGGTCCGTGCCGGTGACCCGGCGGGCCCAGAGGCGGATGACGTTCATGCCGAGCGGCGGCAGCCAGCCCGCGCCCGGCGTCGCGCCGCGCGCCGCGTGGTCCGGGTCGGTCAGTTCGAGGAAACGGCCCAGAACGGCCGACTTGCCGGATCCCGGGTCGCCTGTGACGACTCGGGCCTTGCGGTCGTGCGGCCCGGTGAGCCATGCGGCCAGTGACGTCAGAGCGGGAATGCGGCCGGTGAAGTAGCTGCCCCGTTCGCCCGCGTGCTCCAGCCCCTTGCCGCGTGGGCCGTAGTGCCCGTCGTGGCGCTTGCGCAACTCGGCCAGGACGGACAGATCGAGTCCGCTGTGCACCGCCTCCGGTACATACAGCCGGTTGTCGAAGAAGGGGTCGTGACCCGCGCTGTCGATGACCGAGTGACTTGCGTGCTGGTTCGGGGAGTCGAGGAGTTCGTTGATGCGCGCGGTCACCTCACGCACGCTCAAGTACCGCTGCGACGGCCCCGCCTGGGGCTTCGCGAGCACCCGCTCCAGCGCGTCGACGAACTTGTTCTCCTTGGCCAGTTCCTTGCCCCGGGCCGCCGCGAGCACCGCGCGCTGGGCACTGCCCCGCCGCCGGTCCGTGAGCTGGGCCGCGAGGGTCGCGACGCTCTCCGTGCCGGCGCTCGCGAAGCAGGTGTCGAGGACGACCAGGAGGTGCCCGACGTCGCTCTGCACCAGGGGCTCGGCGAAGTCGTCGCTCTTGACCGCCGTCGACGACCACAGGCCGGGGCGGTGGTTCGCGCAGAGGAGGTGGTGCTTCGGGCCGTTCTTCTGGCCGTGGCCCGCGAAGTAGACGACCACGACGTCCTCCGGGCCCAGCCGCGTCTCGAAGGCCCACTCGTCCATACCCTCGACCAGCGCGTTGCGAGAGGGGTTGCGGGACAGCTCCTCCAGAACGCGAATGTAGCCCATGGGGGCGAGCAGTGCCGCCACCCGGTCCGCGTCCGCGACGGCGCCCGGCAGGCCCGGGATGCCGGAGTCCTTGTAGGTGCCCACCCCGACCGAGATCAGGAAGCGCCTCCCCGCCGCCGAGTCCGTCACATCAGCCCCTCGGCGATCGCCCGGCCCGTCTTCTTCGCCGTCAGGTAGCGCGGCAGGCTGTGCGGCTTGAGGCCGTTGTCGAGGGACTCGTCCACCACCGCGCCGAAGCGCGGGGCGAGTTCGTGGACGACGGCCACCACATCGCCCGGGTCGGTGATGTTCGTCCACCGGCGGACGTTCCCGGGCCAGGCACCCTTCCCCGCCTCGGGCAGCGGGCTCAGCCGGTTGAAGACCAGCGAAAGGCCGAGCGGTGACCCCAGCGTCACGAAGTCGGTGACCGGCCACTCCGGGTGCTCGCACAGCGCCTCGTACGCCACGACCGACCCGAGCGAGTGCGCCACCACCACCCGGGTGTCGTCGCCGATCTCCTCCGCCACCCGGGCCCGCGCGGCCTGCCAGACGGGCGGCTCGTTCATGTACCGCCGCACCTGCTTCAGGGCGAACACCATCATGCGGTCCGAGTACGCGCCGAAGAACCGGGACCCTGACAGCGCGTCCAGCGCGGAACGCATCCGCTGGGACAGCAGCCATCCCGCGCCGGGGAACGCCCGGGTGCCGGGCTCGTCCGGTGCCGGCACCCCCGGTTCCGCGCGCGCCGCCGCTTCCCACCAGACCATGAGCAGCTCCGCTTCGAAGCCCTCCTCGACGTCGTGTTCGTCCCAGGGCGGCACGCCCAGACCGCGGGTGCCCTCCTCGAAGAAGACGTCGCCGTAGAACGCGCAGGCGACGTCGTCATCGTCGAGCCGCAGCCCCGAACCCTGCCGTACGCCGTCCCGCAGCGCCGGTACCACGTCCCGGCCCATCAGCGCCGAACCCGACCACTCGTGCCCGATCCCGTGCACCACCACGACTCGCGCCATCGCCGTTCCCCCGTTGTCCATCAGCGCGTTGGAGAGGGAAAGAGCGTAGTACGGACCTCAGCGGATCGGCGCGTACACCACCCCCAGCTTGTCGATCTCGTCGCCCGCGCGGCCCGTGAACCCGGCGATCTGCAGACCGGCCGGGGCCGTGAAGGTCTTCATGTCGGACGTGGCCGTACCGGTGGACAGCGTTCGCCCCTTGTCCGTGGTGAACGCCGCTGAGAACAACCGTGTCCGGCCGTCCTTCTGGCCCTGCGTCAGCTTCACCGAGGTCAGGTGCTCACCCGGGGACAGCGTCAGGGACGCCGCCGTGCCGCCGGTGCCTCCATGGGTGAGGGCCGTACCGCCGTCGTGGGTGAGGGACACCCCGTCCAGCCGGGCGCCGCCGCGCAGCGTCAGAGTGCGGGGAGCCGGCGTCGCGGGCAGGTCGTCCGCGTCGTTGAAGGCCGTGCCGTGCGGGCCGCCGAAGAAGTCGCTGGCCCGCAGCGAGGAGTCGAGGGTGTAGGAGAAGTCGACCGTGTGCGGGAAGTGGTCGGAGAGGTTGCCGCCCGCGGAGTCCAGGAAGGACGACCAGTCGTTGTGGTAGCGCGTGGCGTTCAGGCGCACCAGCTTGCTGCCCCGGTAGAGGATCTTGTCCACGACCTCGCAGTCGTCCGTGGGGGCGGTGGTGGGGCAGACGAGCGGGGCACTGCCCTGGGCGGGCGGCGTTCCGCCCTTCACCCGCTGGACCCATGCGTCGGTCAGGCCGTTCTCGCTCAGCAGCGTGCGGATGTTGTCGCCGGCGCGGGTGTACCGCGTGTTGGTGTCACCCATGACGATGACCGCGTTGCCCGCCGAGTTCGCCTGGATGAAGTCGGAGAGCTGCTCGACGTTGGCCCGGCGGGCGGCGAGCGCGTCGTCCGTGTCGTCGGCGTTCGTGTGCACGTTGTAGAGGTCCACGAAGACGCCCTCGGCCAGCCGTACCCGTGCCAGCGAGAAGCCCTTCGGGGTGAGGCAGTTGGTGCCGGTGCACTTGTTCCACTTCACCCGCTGGAAGTCCTCGAAGGGATGGTCCGAGAGGGTGTTGAGGCCGTCGCCGAAGGGGACGCCGCCGCTGGTCGCGGTGCGGTGGGCGTGGTCGTCGCCCGCGTACAGGGCGGCGTGGTAGTTGAAGTCCTCCTGCACGTTGACGATGTCGTACGCCCCGAGGCGCGGGGAGATCAGCGGGGTGTTCTTCTCCGGATGGCCGGAGCTCAGGCCCTCGGGCAGGCCCGCGACGTTGTAGGTGAGGACGCTGAAGGAGCCGGAGTCCGCCGCGGCGGCGGGTGCGGCGGAGGTGGCTGCGAGGCCCGTGCAGGCGAGGGCGGTGGCCACGAGCGTGCCGATCAGTCTCTTCATGGGGGGGGTGTCTTCCGGTCGGGAGGCGAGCGGACGGAAAGGCGAACGGATGAAAGGTGAACGGTGCTCAGGTTCGGGCCAACGCCTTTGATCCGCAAGGGGGTTCGGGAGAACAGTGGGAGACGCGCCGACGTCAGGGGTGACGCAGCAGGTTCAGGTCCGTGCCCCAGGAGTCGAGGACCGCGTCGTGCCCCGCCGCCCGCGCGGCCTTCTCGATGCCGGTGAAGAGCGCGCGCTGAGTGTGCGGGTCCCCGTCGGCGAGCAGACGGCGCACGACGGGCAGCAGCCGCTCCGCGTCCCACCGCGGCTCGCCCAGCGGGCTGCGCTCCAGCTCCCACTGGAGGTACTTGTTGTACGGCCGGACGCGGCGGTGCAGCGCGAAGAGCACCTCCAGGGCGTACGGGACGGACTCGGCGGCGTCCAGGTGGCCCATGGCGGGGCGGCCGTCGCGGTAGCTCTTCAGAGAGCGGTAGGTCTGGTTGACGTAGGCGTCGAGCCAGCCGTCGACGGCGGTTCTGGCTTCCTCGGCGCTGAGCGCCCGCTTCTCGTCGAGGATCCGGGCGACGGTCCCGTCGAGGCGGTCGAGCAGCACCTCGGCGTGGACGTAGGAGTACCGCGCGAAGCTGTCGGGGCGGCCGGGCATGCCGCGGGTGCGGAACTCCGCCAGGGGGATCACCACGAGGTCGAGGTGGGGGGAGCGGAACCAGTCGAGTCCGGCGAGTTCGGAGGCGTGCCGGTCCTGGAGGATCACGTGCAGGTCGTAGTCGGAGTGGACGGTCGGCATGCCCTCGTGGACCCGGGAGCCGCTGAGGACCAGCCCGGCGACGCCGGGGTCCGCGGCCGCCCGTGCGGTGAAGGCGGCCAGAGTGTCGTCGGGGGTGTCGCCCAGGACGATGTGCATGGTGATCTCTCCTGCGGAAACGTCACGGAAAGCGGGTTCGTTTCGCGTCTGCGGCGTCCGGGACACCGCGCAGAGAGATCACCTCACGCGAGTGACGCTACCTCCTCCGCGCGCCCCTCGGTAGCGCTTTTCCCGCGCACCGCACGCCAGTTGCCGGCCTGCCCCGGTCGCCGTGTCCGGTCGTCGCGCGAGCCGTAAAGTTGCCGGGGAGCCGGGGAGCCGGGGAGCCGGGGAGCCGGGAGGCGGGGGAGGGCGTATGGGGCGGGCAGGGCGCATGGCGGGTCGCCGGGCGGGGCGGGCGGTATGACGTACGAGGCGGCGCGGAGCGAGGAGGACTCCGGCGGAAACCCTCCGGCGGACGTGGCCGACTCCGGCAGAAACACTCCGAGGGACGCGGCCGAGCCCGGCGGAAACCGTCTGACGGACGCGGCCGGCGACGGCGGCGGCACCCCGGCGGACGCGGCCGGTGACGGCTTACGCGGCCCCCGGCCGCTGTGGCGACAGCGGGACTTCGGGATCTTCTGGGCCGCGCAGACGCTCTCCGTTCTCGGCGACTCCTTCGCGCTGATCGCCCTGCCCCTGCTGGTCCTGGAGGCCACCGGCTCGGTCGCGCGGATGGGGCTGCTGACGGCGGTGGGCGGCGCGGCGTCGGTCGTGGCGGCGGTGTTCGCCGGGGCGGTGGTGGACCGGGTGGACCGGCGCCGGCTGCTCATCACCTGCGACCTGGTACGCATGGGCCTGTACGGGGTGATCCCGCTGGTGTGGCTGTTCGGCCCGCAGATCTGGCTGCTGTATGTGGTGCTGCCGCTGTGCGAGGCCGTCGGCATGCTGTTCGCGGTGGGCTACGTCACCGTCGTGCGCGGCCTGGTCGGCACCGAGCGGCTCACCGAGGCCAACGGGCGGCTCAATGCCACGGCCGCCGCTGCGGGCGTCCTCGGGCCGCTGTGCGCGGGACTGGTCGCCGCCTGGTCCGGCCCGGCCGCGGCCGTGGGCGTGGACGCGGCCAGCTTCGGAGTGTCCGCCACCTGCCTGCTCTTCGTACGGTTCCGGACGCGTACGGCGGGCGACGAGCGGACGGGCGCGCGCCAGGGACTGTGGCGGGACCTGCGCACCGGTGTCGCCTTCCTGCGCGGCCATCCGGTGCTGCGCTCACTGACCGTCCTGCTGTTCGTGTTCAGTTTCCTCACGCTCGGCCTGAACGACCTGGTCATCTACCACCTCAAGCACGACCTCGGTCACGACGACGGCACGGTAGGCACCGTCATGGCGCTCGGCGCGCTGGGCACCATCACCGGTGCCCTGCTGGTGGCCCGGCTCCGCCGCCGGCTAGGCTTCGGCCCGACGTGGACCGGGGCGGTCGCGGTGTGCGGACTCGCCTTCGCCGGTCTCGGCTGGGCCCGTGACGTGCCGGTCGTCGCGGCCCTGAGCGCCGCCTTCCTCGCCTGCGTCGGCGTGGCGGGCACCTGCTCCATGTCGCTCCGTCAGGAGGTCACCCCGGAACATCTCCTGGGCCGCGTCACCTCCGCCTTCTGGACCCTGCAGTACGCGGCCGCCCCCGTCGGCGCGGCCCTGCTCACCTGGGCCGCCGAGGAACAGGGCACGGCCCCCGTCGCCCTGGCCGCCGGAGCGACCTGTGCGCTGCTCGCCGTGACCGCCCTGTTCACCCCGATCCGCGGGTCGGGCCGCGGCCGGAAACCGGCCTGACCAGGCCATCACCCATTATCGTGAGGTGGAGGAGGCGCCCATCCGGTGCGTCCGCGGGAACCGGTCGGAGGCTGCGATGAGCGGGGAACGGCCCGGGCGGTCCGAGCAGCACCTGCCCAAGTTGCGGCTGGACGAGCTGCTGGACGAACTCCAGTCGCGGATCGACGCGGCGCGCGGCGCCCAGGGCCGGGTGCACAGCCTGCTGGAGGCGGTGCTGTCGGTCGGACGGGAGCTGGACCTCGCCCAGGTGCTGCGACGTATCGTCGAGGCGGCCGTGGTGCTCGTGGACGCCGAGTACGGGGCCCTGGGCGTCATCGGCAACGACCGTATGCTCTCCGAGTTCCACACCGTCGGCGTCAGCGCGGAGCAGCGGGCCCGGATCGGGGACCTGCCCAGCGGGCACGGCATCCTGGGCGAGCTGATCCGGCACCCCGAGCCGCTGCGCCTGGCGGAGATCTCCGAGCACTCGGCCTCGTACGGCTTCCCGGCCCACCACCCGCCGATGCACTCGTTCCTGGGTGTGCCCATCCGGGCCCGCGACCGGGTGTTCGGCAACCTCTACCTCACCGAGAAGCGCGGCGCGACGGAGTTCGACGCCGAGGACGAGTCGGTGCTCTCCACCCTCGCGGTGGCGGCTGGCGTGGCGATCGAGAACGCCCGCATGTACGAGGAGACACGGCTGCGCGAGCGGTGGCTGGGGGCCAGTTCCGAGGTCACGCGCGCCCTGCTGTCGGGCGCACCGGGCACGGACGTCCTGGAACTGATCGTGGAGCGGGCGCGGCAGATCACCGACGCCGATGCCGGGATGATCGCCGAGCGGGTGCCGGAGGAGAACGCGCTGCGGCCGCTGCTCGCCGCCGGACTGGACGCGGAGCGGCGCAGCGGCCTGGTGATGTCCGGGCAGGACGGGTTCGTCAACGCCGTGCTGACGACGGCGGAGCCGGTGGTGAGCACCGACATCCAGGAGGACCCGCGGACCAGCCGGGACGCCGAGCAGTGGGCCGGGCTCGGACCCGTCGTGGGAGTGCCGCTGGAGGCCGGCGGCAAGGCCGGCGGAGTGCTGCTCCTGGGGCGCGCGGCGGGCCGTACGCCGTTCACGGACTCCGACACCCGCCCCCTGCTCGGGTTCGCCGGGCAGGCGGCCCTGGCGCTGGAGCTGGCCGAGCGGCGCCGGGACGCCGAGCAGATCGCGCTGCTGCGGGACCGCGACCGGATCGCACGCGACCTGCACGACCTGGCCATCCAGCGGCTGTTCGCCGCCGGCATGACACTGCAGAGCACCCAGCGTTTCGTCGACCACCCGGAGGCCGTGGAGAGGCTGTCGCGGACCGTGGACGACCTGGACGAGACCATCAAGATCATCCGCTCCACGATCTTCGGACTGCGGGTGCAGGGCGGCCGCGCGGGCGAGGGCGGTGGCCTGCGCGCCCGGGTGTCGGACACGGTCACGGCGGCGACCTCGTCCCTGGGCTTCGCCCCCGCGGTACGGATCGAGGGGCTGGTCGACACGGAGGTGCCGGGCGAGGTCGCCGACCACGCGCTCGCGGTGCTCGGCGAGGCGCTGAGCAACACGGCCCGGCACTCCGCGGCGCGCTCCGTCGACGTGTACCTGCGGTACGCGCACGGCGAGTTGACCCTGACCGTGACCGATGACGGACGCGGGATCCCCGCGGGCACCGCGCGCAGCGGGCTGAAGAACATGGAGGAGCGGGCCGTGGCCCTGGGCGGTGACCTCCGGGTCGGTGAGCGCCCCGAGGGCGGCGGCACCCGGGTGGTGTGGCGGGTGCCCGTGCGGCCGGCGAAGGACTGACCACCGCCTTCCCGGCGGCCGGGGTCAGCGCGCCGGGCGCTCACCCGTCACGGGCTGCTCCAGCTGCGACGCGAGGACCGCCGCCTGGACGCGCCGCTGCACACCGAGCTTGGCCAGCAGCCGCGAGATGTGGTTCTTGACCGTCTTCTCGGACAGATAGAGCTTCTTGCCGATCTCGCGGTTGGTCAGCCCGTCCCCGATCAGGGCGAGGATCTCCCGCTCGCGCGGTGACAGGCTCGCCAGCTCCGGGGCGAGCGCCGGTTCCCCGTCCGGGTCGGCGCGCAGCGAGCGCATCAGCCGGGCCGTGGTGTCCGGGTCGAGCATCGACCGCCCGGAGGCGACGGTGCGCACCGCCGAGACCAGGTCGGAGCCCCTGATCTGTTTGAGTACGTACCCCGAGGCCCCGGCCATGATCGCGTCGAGCAGGGCCTCCTCGTCGTCGAAGGAGGTCAGCATCAGACAGGCCAGCCCGGGCATCCGGCTGCGCAGTTCCCGGCAGACGGTGATCCCGTCCCCGTCCGGCAGGCGTACGTCGAGCACGGCGACGTCGGGACGGAGCGCGGGGCCCCGGACGAGCGCGTGCTCGACGTTCTCGGCGTCCCCGACCACCGAGATGTCGGGCTCGGCGTCCAGCAGATCGGCCAGACCGCGGCGCACCACCTCGTGGTCGTCGAGCAGGAAGACCCGGATCGGGTGCTCCTCGGTGAAGGCGCGCGGCTCGGTCATCTCGATCCCTCGTTCCCGGAACGCCGGAAGGACGGACGGCGCACCGCCCGTGACAACGATCATCACGTGCGGTCAACGGAAGCACTAGGGCCGATCGGCCCCTGTCATACCGATGCCGCACCCTTCCCGTGCTCCTCCTCGCGCTCCTCCCTGGGCTGCGGCGGCATGCCGGGCAGCACCTCGAAGACCCCGGCCAGACCGGCGTGCCGCAGGACGCGCCGGAGGAAACCGCTGTCGGTGACCAGCCGCAGCCGGCCGCGCCGGGCCAGCACGCGGTTGCGCGCCCGGCACAGGACGCCCAGTCCGGTGCAGTCGATGAAGGACACCGGGCGCAGGTCCAGCACCAGGTCGGGACGGGGGCCGGCGGTCAGCAGGTCGAGGCGCTCCCGCAGGGCCGGTGCCGTGAGCAGGTCGATCTCGTCGTGCAGCGTCACCACGCGTGCCGTGCGCTCCGCAGGCCGCGTGAGGGACCCGCCGGGGGAGTCGTACATGGTCCGAGCAAAGCCCGGCGGATGGGGAGCGCGATAGGGCCGAACGGCCCCAGTGCGGCGGCCCGGCCGCGCGAGGCCCTGTCCGGCGGGCGGATGGGGCCGACCGGCCCAAGCGCGGGCCACCGGTCCGCGCCAAGCTGGAACGGGAGTGCAAACCGGGCACATCGCCCCCGCGAGGAAGGTGGGAACGCCATGAGGGGCTACGTCTTCCACGGCCCGGGACAGTCCGCCTGGGAGGACGTCCCGGACCCCGGCACCAAGGAGGCGACCGACGCGATCGTGCGGGTCGACGCCGTCACCATCTGCGGAACGGACCTGCACATCCTCAAGGGCGACGTGCCCGAGGTACGCCCGGGCACCGTGCTGGGGCACGAGGCGGTCGGCGAGATCGTCGACGTCGGCGGCGACGTGCACACGGTGCGGCCGGGGGACCGGGTGCTGGTCTCCTGCATCACCGCCTGCGGCCGCTGCCGCTACTGCCGCGACGGCATGTACGGCCAGTGCCGGGGCGGCGGGGGCTGGATCCTCGGCCATCTGATCGACGGCACCCAGGCCGAGTACGTCCGCGTGCCGTACGCCGACCTCTCCGTGCACGTGCTGCCCAGCGCCCTGGACAGCGCGGACGCCGTGCTGCTGGCCGACATCTTCCCGACGTCCTACGAGGTCGGAGTGCTCAACGGGCACGTACGGCCCGGCGACACCGTCGCCGTCGTCGGCGCCGGACCCATCGGGCTCGCGGCCGTCGCCACCGCCCGGCTGTTCGCACCGGAGCGGATCGTCGCCGTGGACCTCGCCCCGACACGGCTGGACGCGGCCAGGGAACTCGGCGCGGACGCGGTGGCGGACGCGCGGGAGGCCCCCGAGCAGCTGATCGAGGACCTCACCGACGGGCTCGGCGCGGACGTGGTCGTCGAGGCGGTCGGCGTCCCGGAGACCTTCGAACTCTGTACGCGCATGGTGCGGCCCGGCGGGCACGTGGCCAACATCGGCGTGCACGGCGGGCCGGCCACCCTGCACCTGGAAGACCTGTGGATCAAGAACGTCACCATCACCACGGGCCTGGTGGACACCTACTCCACCCCCACCCTGCTCCGGATGGCGGCCACGGGCCGCCTGCCCACCGGGCGGCTGGTCACCCACACCTTCCCGCTGACCGACATGGAGGAGGCGTACGACGTCTTCGGGCGGGCCGCCGACACCGGTGCGCTCAAGGTCGTGCTCGGCGGGGAGCGGCACGAGGAGGTCGTCCCCTTCCGGGCGGCCTGACGAAGGAGATGAGGTGACGTGCCATGACCGAACAGGCCTCGTCGCACGCCGTGGAGGGGAACCCGGCGGGTGACCTGGGGCGCCGGATCACCCAGCGGCGTACGGAACTCGGCCTGAGCCGAAAGGAGACCGCGGCGCGCGCGGGCATGGCGACGGCCTACCTCCAGTACCTGGAGGAGCAGCCGACCGCGGCCCCGGGCGCCGGCTCCCTCCTCAAGCTGGCCGGGGCACTGAAGACCACGGTGTGGCACCTCACCGGCGGCGACACCGAACTGCCCACCGGTCTCGGACGGGCCGCCCGCACCCCCCGGTTCACGGAGCTGACCGAAGCCGAGTGCCGCTCCCTGCTCGCGACGCACGGCGTGGGGCGGCTGGCCGTGATCACGGACTCCGGGCCGGCCGTCGTGCCGGTCAACTACAGCGTCGTCGAGGGCGCGGTCGTCTTCCGTACCGACTCCGGCAGCACACCCGCGGAGGCGGCCGGCCGCCAGGTGGCCTTCGAGGTCGACCGCATCGACGAGGCGTTCAGCGAGGGCTGGAGCGTACTGGCGCGCGGCCCGGCGAGGGCCGTGACGGATCCGGACGAGAGCGCCCGGCTCGACAGGGAGGCGTACAGCACGCCCTGGGCGGGAGGCCGGCGCGAGCTGTGGCTGAGCATCGAGCCCGTGGCCGTCACCGGGCGCCGGATCACGGTGTGATCGCCGCGTCCGGGTCCGGGGTTGCGCGCTGCCCCGCTGCGGGAGGCGAGCCGGGGTGGTGGCGGCGCAGACTGGAAGTACACCCGTGGCGTGGGGGTGAAACGCGATGACGGAGACCCGTCGGAGGAACTCGAACACGGTGCGGCTGTGGCGGTGGCGGAAGAACCCGCTGCGCCGGCGCAGCGACCGCATCGAGGCCTGGATCGTCCTCGTCGCCCGCGTCCTCGCCGTGCTGGGCGGGGTGCTGGTGGGGCTGGCCGCGGCCGGAGCCACGGACGGCGCCCTCGCCGCACAGCGCGCCGAGGCGCATGCCGTCCCGGCCGTGCTGACCCAGCAGGCGCCGAAGACCCCGCAGGTGTCGACGGACGGCTCCGACGGCGACACGGTGTGGGCCACGGTGCGCTGGACCGGTCCGGAGGGTGGCGCGCACACCGGACGGACCGAGGTCGAGCCGGCCGCCGCGGCCGGGACCCGGGTGACGGTGTGGACGGACCGCACCGGCGCGCTGGTCGACGCGCCCCTCTCCCCGACGGAGTCGATGTTCCAGGCGGCCGCCACCGGTCTGCTGGCCGGATCCGGCACCGCGGTCGCCGTCTGGGCCGGCGGACGACTCGCCCGCGCGCGTCTGGACCGGCGGCGGCTGGCCGCGTGGGACGCGGAGTGGGAGCGGGTCGGGCCGCAGTGGAGGAAGCGGATGACCGGCTGATTCGAACACCCCCCGGACACCCCTCAACGACACCCCGGTCGCCGCGCCGCCTACCGCCGCTCGCTCCGGGCCGGGGCCCCGGCCAGGCGGAAGTCGACGTCCACCACACCCTCCACCGCGCGGATCAGACGGGCCGCGACGGGCACGAGGGAGGTGTCCCGGACATGGCCGGTGAGGGTGACGACCCCGTCCCGCACCTCCACGTCGACGGGTCCGGCGGGTGCGGGGAAGAGGAGGCTCACGACCTCGCGGCGGACCTCCTCGGCCAGGTCCTCGTCGGTCCGCAGGAACACCTTGAGCAGGTCCGCCCGGCTGACGACGCCCTCGAGGAGGCCTTCCTCGTCGACCACCGGCAGCCGCTTCACCTTGCGCCGGGCCATGATGCGCGCGGCCTGGGCGAGTGTGGCACCGGTGCGGACGGTCACGGCCGGGGAGCTCATCAGATCCTCCGCCGTCATCCCGCCCGCCTTGACCAGGTCGGACAGCCTGCTCAGCTGCGTGAACCGGTCCGGATCGCTGTCGCGGAACTCCTCCTTGAACAGCAGATCGGCCTCGGAGACCACCCCGATCACCCGGCCCTCGCCCTCCAGGACGGGCAGCGCGCTGACCTTCCACTGCTCCATGACCTCGACGATGTCCTTGAACGCGGCGTCACGGCCCACGGCCACGACGGTGTGCGTCATGACGTCGCTGACGATGTGCGGGCTGCCCTGCATGGCCGTTCTCCTCCGATGGCCGGGTGGGGACGGGGACCGCTCATATCGGGCTCCCGCCGCCGTAGGGGGCGTACAGGTCGAGCAGCCGGGCACGCGAGGCGTGCAGCCGGTCGGCGACCACCCGGCCGACCCAGCACGCGACCGCGCGGCCGAACTCGGGGTCCCCTGCGCACAGGGCCCGCACGGCCTCCGCGTCGAACTCGTAGGCGCGCACCGGGCTCATCGCCTCCGCGCCCAGGTGCCACACGTACGGCGCGAAGTGCCACGACCAGCCGACCAGTTCACCGTGGCCCAGGGACTCGACGACAGCGGCCCGACGGCCCGGGACGCGCAGGTCGAGCACGACCGTCCCGGTCCGCACGATCCAGAACCGGTCGGCACGGCGGCCTTCCTCGAACAGGCGCGTGCCGGCCTCGAAGGACACCTCGTGGGCGACGCGCATCAGCCGCTCCCGGTGCTCGGCCGTGAGGCCTGCGGACAGGTTGGTGGTGGAGGTCATCCCCGGGCTCCCTTCAGCGCCCGCCGCAGCCGGACGGCGGGTCCGTCGCGCGGGTCCGCGGCGTCTCGGCGCTGCCGAGGCCGGGGCCGCTGACCTCAGCGTCCGCCCGGCGTGCGCGGCGCACCACGGGCCGCCCGGCCCCGGCCGAGGGCCGTTGGTCCCTGTCAGGGGCCCGACCGCCCCCTCGCGCCCGGCTGCCTAGGGTGCGACGGTGAGAGTGGATCTGCAGACTGCCCGAGCACGAGGCGGTGGGAACGATGATGATGGAACTTCCCCTGGTCGTGGGCGTCGACGGGTCGGGCGGCTGCCTGCCGGCGATCGACTGGGCGGTGGACGAGGCCGCCCGGCACGGTCTCCCGCTGCGGCTGGTCCACGGCTCCCTCTGGGAGCGGTACGAGGGCCTCGCCCCGAAGGTCGGACCGGGCCGCCCCACCTCGCAGGTGAGGGCAGACCACATCGTCGCCTCCGCGGCGGAGCGCGCCGGCCGGCGCAACCCCGACGTGAAGGTGTCCACCGACGTCCACCCCGCCGACGCGGCGGACGCCCTCCTGCACGAGGGCAACAACGCCACCGCCCTGATCACGGGGTCGCGGGGACGCGGCGCGCTGACGGGACTGCTGCTCGGCTCCGTCGGGCTGGCCGTCGCCGCCCGCGCGCACTGCCCGGTGATCGTGGTGCGCGGCGACCGGGCCGGCCTGGCCGGCACCCACGAGCGGATCATGCTCGGCGCCGGGGAACCCGACACCAGTGAGGAGGCGGCCCGGTTCGCCTTCCGTGAGGCCGAGGTCCGCGGATGCGTCCTCGACGTGGTCCGGACCTGGCGCCGCCCGGCGTACCCGACCGCCGGCCCGGACACGCTCGCCGGGGTACCCGCCCGGGACCACGAGAAGGAGGCCGGTACCGAACTCGACGAGCTCCTCCGTGACGCCCTGGCCGACCACCCCGGCGTACGCGTGCGCCGCACGACGGTCGAGGGCCCGGCCCGCGAGGTGCTGGTGCACCGCTCGGCCGCGGCCGACCTCGTGATCGTCGGAGCCCGGCGCCGCCAGGGCCACTTCGGGCTCCAGCTCGGCACGGTGGCCCACACGTTGCTGCACCACGCCCAGTGCCCCGTGGCCGTCGTGCCGCAGCGCGTCTGAGCCCCCCTGGGAGGAGACCGCCCTGTGACGGAACGGATCTGGCAGTACGACGGGTACCACCCCGCGGAGGAGCGGCTGCGGGAGTCGCTGTGCACCCTGGGCAACGGCTGCTTCGCCACCCGCGGGGCGCTGCCCGAGTGCGCGGCGGACGACGTGCACTACCCGGGCACCTACGCGGCCGGCTGCTACGACCGGCTCACCTCGCAGGTCGCGGGACGCTCCGTCGAGAACGAGGACCTGGTCAACCTCCCCAACTGGCTGCCGCTGCGCTTCCGCCCGGCGGGCGGCCCGTGGCTCACGCCGGACACGGCGACGGTGCTGGAGCACCGTCAGGCCCTGCACCTGGACTCGGGACTGCTGGAGCGCCGTACCCGCTACGCCCTCGGCGCGGGACGGGCGCTGTCCGTACGGCAGTGGCGACTGGTGCACATGGCCGACCCGCACCTGGCGGCACTGCGCACCGAGTTCACCGCCGAGGGCCACACCGGTGAGCTGGAGGTCGAGGCGGCGATCGACGGGGGAGTCACCAACGCCGGAGTGCCGCGCTACCGCGACCTCGACGGCCGCCACCTGACCCAGGTGCACACCGGAACGGCCACGCCCGGCACGGTGTGGCTGGGCTGCCGCACCCGCACCTCGGACATCGGGATCGGCATGGCCGCCCGGCTGACGGCCCCGGCACCGGTCTCGGACGTGCACGAACCCGGCCGTGCCGTGCAGCGGCTCACCCTGTCCCTGGCCCCGGGCCGCACCGTCACCGTCGACAAGACGGTCGCCCTCCACACCTCGCGCGACGCGGCGATCAGCGATCCGCTGCGGGCGGCCGTGGAGCGGGTGAGCGCGGCACCGGGCTTCGACGAACTGCCGGCCTCCCACCGCACCGCGTGGAACCAGCTGTGGCGCCGCGCCGAACTCAACGTCCCGGGGGAGGCGGGAGCCATTTTGCGCCTGCATCTGTTCCACGTGCTCCAGACGCTCTCCCCGCACACCGCCGACCTGGACGTGGGCGTGCCGGCCCGCGGGCTGCACGGCGAGGCCTACCGCGGGCACGTCTTCTGGGACGAGCTCTTCGTCCTGCCCTATCTGAACCTGCACTTCCCCGAGGTGTCCCGCGCCCTGCTCCACTACCGTCACCGGCGCCTGGACCGGGCCAGAGCCGCCGCCCGGGCCACCGGCAGACGCGGGGCGCTGTACCCGTGGCAGAGCGGCAGCGACGGGCGGGAGGAGACCCAGCAACTGCACCTCAACCCCCGCTCCGGGCGCTGGCTGCCCGACCACACCCACCTCCAGCACCACGTCGGTTCCGCGGTCGCCTACAACGTGTGGCAGTACTGCGAGGCCGGCGGCGACGCCGAGTTCCTCCACACCAAGGGCGCCGAGATGCTGCTGCAGATCGCGCGCTTCTGGGCCGACTCGGCCACCTGGGACGCGTCCCTGGGGCGGCACCGCATCCGGGGCGTGGTCGGCCCCGACGAGTACCACGAGGCATACCCGGGCGCCGAACGGCCCGGCCTGGACGACAACGCGTACACCAACGTCATGGCCGCCTGGGTGCTCGCCCGGACGCTGGACGTGCTGCGCGACCTGCCGGAGCCCCGCCGCCGCGAACTCGTCGAACGCACCGCCCTGAACGACGGAGAACCCGACCGCTGGGAGGAGGTCTCCCGCACCCTCCACGTCCCCTTCCACGACGGGATCATCAGCCAGTTCGAGGGCTACGGCGACCTCGCCGAACTCGACTGGGACGCCTACCTCCAGCGGTACGGCGACATCCGGCGCCTGGACCGGATCCTGGAGGCCGAGGGCGACAGCGTCAACCACTACAAGGCCTCCAAGCAGGCCGACGTACTGATGCTCGGGTACCTGTTCTCACCGGCCGAACTACAGGGACTCTTCCAGCGGCTGGGCCACCGGCTGGACGAGGGAGCCTGGCGGCGCACCGTCGACTACTACCTGGCCCGCACCAGCCACGGCTCCACCCTCAGCGGCCTGGTGCACGGCTGGGTCCTGGCCCGGTGCCGCCGCGCCGATGCGTGGAAGTTCTGCCAGGAGGCCCTGCGCGGCGACATCGCCGACCTCCAGGGCGGCACCACCGGCGAGGGCATCCACCTGGGCGCCATGGCCGGCACCCTCGACCTGGTCCAGCGGGGGCTGACCGGCCTGGAGACCCGCGCCGGAGCGCTGTGGCTGGACCCCGTGCCGCTGCCGGAGCTGTCGTCGTACGGATTCTCCATCGCCTACCAGGGCCACTGGGGGATCAGGCTGCGCCTGACCAGCGGCGAACTGGAGATCACCGTGCCGCCCTCCGACCTCCCCCCGATCGACGTCGAACTGCCCGACCGGGCGGTCGGCGTCGAACCGGGGGAGACCGCCACGCTCGTGGTACCCGACTGACCGCGGGCCACCGTCACCCGTTGATCCCGCTGTAGTGCCGCAGACCCCACCGCCACACCAGCCGCGCCCCCAGATACGCCAGCAGACCCAGCAGCGGTGAGGCCGCCGCCAGCCAGTAGGGCACACCGGTGGTGTGGCCGTGGCCGGTCAGGACCGCCGCCGGGAAGTACGCGACGAAGGCCAGCGGCAGACCGAAGGTGAGGAAGCCGCCCACCGCCTTCGGGAGGACGTTCAGCGGGTAGCTGCCGAACGTGCCGAGGAGTTCCTCCAGCCAGCGGCCCCACATGTCGGCGGCCGGGAAGCGCAGGGACGCACTGGCCACGACCGTGAACAGGGCCGCCTCCAGCAGCATGCCGCCGAGCACGGCCGCGATCAGGTACGTGACGCGGCCCGTCGTCCAGTCCATGTCGCTGCGGGCGACCGCGCCCACCATCAGGCCCGTGGCCACCGTCAGGTCTCCGATGGCGTTGGTCGGGAAGAACGCCAGCTGGATCTGGCGGTGCACCGGCATGGGGCGCATCAGGTAGATGTCGATCCGCCCTTCCTGGATCTGCCGGCCGGCCATGTGCATCCGCCCCAGCAGCAGCACGAACAGAGCGTGCGCCAGCATCCGCATCGCCGGGATCAGCAGCACGTCCGCGCTGTCCCAGCCGCCCATCCCGGCGAACCGGGACAGCAGCACCGTGGCGAACACGATCACCGACACCTGCCAGATCGCCCCGATCGCGATCATCAGCAGGAACTCGGTGCGGTACTCCAGCTGC
This sequence comes from Streptomyces sp. NPDC006372, assembly GCF_040612515.1. NCBI lineage: Bacteria > Bacillati > Actinomycetota > Actinomycetes > Kitasatosporales > Streptomycetaceae > Streptomyces > Streptomyces sp. NPDC006372. The sequence continues at coordinate 130,345 of NZ_JBEXQJ010000019.1, forward strand.
GCACGGAAGTTGAGCGCGGTGACGCGCCACACGATCCGCAGAGCCTTCAGCGACATCTCAGCCTCCCTGCGAGATCACGCGCCGGGCGGCCCGCCGCCACAGAAACCGGGTGAACAACGCCAGCACCACGACCCACGCGGCCTGGACCGAGAGCTGGAACGCCGCGTCGGACAGCGGGATCCGCCCCACGTACAGCGACAGCGGCACGCTCAGCGTGGCCTGGAACGGCAGGAAGGCGCTCATCGTCACGAACCAGTCCGGGAAGAACCACAGCGGCGCGTACACCCCGGACAGCAGGTTCTGCGCGAACAGCAGGATGAGCATCGCCGCGGTGTTGCGGACCGTCCAGAAGCACAACTGGTCGAGCACGAGCATGACGTAGTACAGAACCCACTGGCCCAGCAGCATGCTGAGGACGAACACCCCGGCCACCGAGGCCGACCGGGGCGGCTCGACGATCCCCGCGGCCAGGCAGATCACATACCCGGTCAGCGCCCACGCGAGCCCGTACAGCTGCTCGCCGGCGGCCCGCAGGGCGTAGTAGCGCTGCGGGGGCAGCGGACGCAGGTACCAGTAGACGATGGTGCCGAAGTGCATGTGCTGCAGGACGGTGTCCCGGCCCGCGTACTGGTCCAGCTCCCGCAGCCGGGAAGCCAGTACCGCCAGTACGGCGTAGGTGACCGCCTGGTCGCGGCTCAGGCCGGCGGTCGTGCCGGACTGCGCGTACAGGCCCCGCCACAGCGACCAGACCAGCACCACCTGCACGGCCAGCCGCAGGGCGACGGCGGTCATCCGGGGCGGGGCGTTCAGCTCGCCGAGCGGGGTGACGCGGGCGGCGCGCCAGGCGTACGGCGCCGACACCTCAGGCCTCCCCGACGTGCACGTACGCGGCCCGCATCACGTCTTCCAGGTCCGCCTCGTCCAGCGCTATGTCCGTCACCTCGTACCGCTCGATGACCGCCTTGAGCGCCTGGTGGACGGTGGGCGCTCCGGGCCCGTCGGGGCCGAAGACGACCTGCGCGCCCTCATGGCGCAGCAGTGCGGTCCCGGGCGGCGGAACGACCTCGGTGTGCGGGTCGGCGAGGGTGGCCCGCACCTGCCAGGTCGAGCCGAACTTCCGGCGGATCTCGTCGAGGGTGCCGTCCAGCATCAGCCGGCCGTGGTTGACCAGCACCACCCGCTCGGCGAGCCGCTCGACCTCCGTCATGTCGTGAGTGGTCAGCAGGACCGTACGGCCGCGCTGCTCCACCTGGTGCCGCAGGAACTCCCGCACCTGCTCCTTGACCACCACGTCCATGCCGATGGTCGGCTCGTCGAGGAACACCACCGGCGGGTCGTGCAGCAGGGCGGCGGCCAGATCGCTGCGCACCCGCTGCCCGAGAGAGAGGTGGCGGACCCGGGTGTCCCAGAAGGACGACAGCTCCAGGATGTCGTCGAACTCCTCGAGCCGGGCCGCGTGTTCGGCCTTCGGCACCTCGTAGATGTCCCGCAGGATCGCGAACGACTCGCGCACCGGCAGGTCCCACCACAACTGGGTGCGCTGCCCGAACACCGCGCCGATGTTCCGGGCGTTGCGCTCGCGCTCCTGATACGGCACGACGCCCGCGACCCGGGCCTCACCGGAGGTGGGGGTGAGGATGCCGGTCAGGATCTTGATGGTGGTGGACTTGCCGGCCCCGTTCGGTCCGAGCAGGGCGAGGAGCTCGCCCGGCGCCACGTCGAAGGTGATGTCGGAGACGGCGTGCTTCGCCACCCGTTCGGGGTTGACGAGCGAGCGGACGGCGCCCAGGAAACCGGGGCGGCGGACAGTGGTGTGGAAGGTCCGGGACAACCCGCGGACCTCGATGGCGACATTCAACCGACCCACCGGCTTCCTTGTGGTTCGTGGTGAAAGCAGTCGCGGCCGGTCGGCTGCGAGGGCCGACCGGCCGCGGATGACGTCCCGACACTGTCGGAATGTCGATCAATTGGTCAATCGATTAATCGGTTTCTTACCTTGCGGTCTTCTTACCGGGCGGCCGAGAACACGAACGAGAACTCCGCCGGCTCCGCCTTCAGGAAGTACTGCGGCAGCGGGCCCGGGCCGCAGGACTGCGAGCCGATGCCGTGCTGCCCGTGGTCGAGGTTGACCCACACCGTGTCGCCGGGCGTGAGGTCGGTGCGGTGCCGCGCCGCCTCCAGCTGCTCGGTCGTCCAGCGACGCGCGGTGAACCAGAACTCCGGGTCGCCCTCGATCCGCAGCCCGCCGAGCTCCACCCAGCGGACGTCGGCGCGGGCGCCGTTCTCCTGCGGGCGGACGTACGGCGTCTGCAGCCCGTCCACGGTCGACTGCCAGCGACCCACCATGGACGCCGTCCTGGTGTCCGGGTACGCCTCCCCGGGGCCGCCGCCGAACCACTCCACCGAGTCGGCCTCGGACAGCCCGAACCGCACACCCAGCCGGGGCAGCGGCACGGTCCAGTCGCCCTCCGGTGTCACCGAGACGGTCAGCCGCAGCCGCTCGCCGTCGGACGTCCAGCGGTACACCGTGTCCAGGCCGACCTCACGGGCGGCGGGCGCCACCCGGGTCCGGACCGTCAGCGCGTCCTCGCCCGCCTCGACCGAGACCAGGCGGTGCCGCATCCGGTGCAGGCCGAGCGTGCGCCAGAGCATCCCGTAGCGGGTGTCGGTCTGCCACTCCGCGCCGTCGTCGTTGTCGGTCGGCGCCCGCCACACGTCCAGCCGTGGCGCACTCACCGCCACATCGCCGATCGACCGCAGCGCACCGGTGCGCGCGTCGAACTCGGCCGGGCCGAGCGTGATCCGGTCGTCGCCTCGCACCGGCCGGTCGGTCGCGGGGACGACCGGCAGCGGCCGCGCCGCGACGGCGAACTGCCCCCACGCCACGACGTGGTCCTTGGCGGCCCAGGCCGTGTCGGCCGCGAGCAGCGCCCGCACCGTCCACTGCCGCTCGCCGCCCCGGCCGTCCGCGGGCGGCTCCGGCAGCTTCACCTCGGCGCTCTCGCCCGGGGCGAGGACCGGCACCGCCAGCGAACCCGACTCGACGGTCTCACCGTCCACCTGGCAGGACCACTCGAAGGCCAGCGCGGACAGGTCCGCGAAGTCCTGCTTGTTGGTGATCCTCACAGTGCCGCTCGTGCCGTCGCCCCCGATCCGGACCGGCTCGATGACCTTCTTGTACTCGATCAGGCCCGGCGACGGCGCACGGTCCGGGAAGACCAGCCCGTCGCACACGAAGTTGCCGTCATGCAGCTCCTCGCCGAAGTCACCGCCGTAGGCGTAGCCCAGCTCGGCATGCCGGACACCGTGGTCGATCCACTCCCAGATGAACCCGCCCTGGAGCCGCTCGTGCTTCTCGAACAGCTCCTGGTAGTCGGCGAGACCGCCCGGCCCGTTGCCCATCGCGTGCCCGTACTCGCACTGGATGAACGGCAGCTCCCGGCGCCCCCGCGTACCGCCGTCGAGCCGCTGCCCGATCTTGTCGACCTCGTCGTGGAAGGCGTACATCCGCGAGTACACGTCCGTGTCGCGGCAGTTCCAGTCGCCCTCGTAGTGCACCAGCCGCTCGGGGTCCCGCTCGTGGATCCACTCGGCCATGGCGGTGAGGCCGCGCCCGGTGCCGGCCTCGTTGCCCAGCGACCAGAACACGACGGACGGGTGGTTCTTGTCCCGCTCGACCATGCGTGCGGCCCGGTCCAGCAGGGCCGGGGTCCAGCGGTCGTCGTCGACCGGGTTGTCCCGCCAGTCCTGCTCGACGAAGCCGTGGGTCTCCAGGTCGCACTCGTCGATGACCCACAGACCGTACTCGTCGCACAGGTCCAGGAAGGCCGGGTGCGGCGGGTAGTGCGAGGTGCGCACGGCGTTGAGGTTGTGCCGCTTCATCAGCAGCACGTCCTCGCGCATGGTCTCCAGGTCGAGCGCACGGCCCCGCTCGGGGTGCCACTCGTGCCGGTTGACGCCCTTGAAGAGGACGGCCTTCCCGTTGACCTTGATCAGGCCGTCCTCCAGGACGACCGTACGGAAACCGATCCGCAGCGGCACCCGCTCGCCCTCGGTGGCCAGCACACCGTCGTACAGCTTCGGCGTCTCGGCGGTCCACGGCTCGACCGCGACCGTCACCGACTCGCCGGTCGCGACATCGATGTCCAGGGCCGGGACGGTCACCCGCCCGTCGACGTCGGAGTCGACGCGCAGGGTGCCCTCACCCGTGGTGTGGTCGTACGAGGCGTGCACGAAGAAGTCGCCCGCGCTGCCCGCCGGGCGGTGCAGCAACGTCACGTCACGGAAGATGCCCGGCAGCCACCACTGGTCCTGGTCCTCCAGGTACGACCCCGCCGACCACTGGTGGACACGCACCGCCAGGACGTTGCCGCCCGGCTTCAGCAGGTGCCCGACCGTGAACTCGTGCGGCAGCCGGGAGCCCTTGAACTCACCGAGCTCCGTGCCGTTCAGCCAGACCCGGGCGCAGGACTCGACCCCGTCGAACCGGAGCACCGCGCCGCCGTCCGCCGGCCAGTCGGCCGGCAGGTCGAAGACGCGCAGGTGGTCACCGGTCGGGTTCTCCGTCGGGACGTACGGCGGGTCCACCGGGAAGGGGTAGAGGTGGTTGGTGTAGATCGGGGACCCGAACGCCCCGTCGCCCTGGAGGACCCAGTGCCCGGGGACCGTGACCTCGGCCCAGTTCCCGGCGTCGAAGCCCTCGCCGGCGAACGAGTCGTCCTCGGCGTCGACCGTCGCCGACAGCCGGAAGCGCCAGCTGCCGTTCAGCGACAGGGACGTGGCGTCCGAGGCGGCGTACCAGGCACGGGGCGGCAGGGCCCCGCTGCCCGGGGAGACGTCCTCGACGTAGTCGACGGACGGGGTGGTGCGGAAAGACATCGGTCTCCTAGCTCAGCCCTTGATACCGGTCTGCGCGATCCCCTGGACCAGCCAGCGCTGGAGGAAGAGGAAGACGAAGATCAGGGGCAGGATCGAGATGGCGGTGGCCATGAAGATCAGGTGGTAGTTGACGGTCTGGTTCGTCATATATGACGACAAGGCCACCTGGACGGTCCAGGCACTCGGATCCTGTCCGATGACCAGGGGCCACAGGAAGGAGTTCCAGCCGTTGATGAAGGTGATCGTCGCCATGGCCGCGAAGAAGTTCAGCGAGTTGGGTACGACGATCCGCCAGTACGCGCCCCAGTAGCCGAGCCCGTCCACGCGTGCCGCCTCCTCCAGCTCCTTCGGGAACCCCAGGAAGTACTGCCGGAACAGGAAGCAGGTGAAACCACTGAACAGGCCCGGGATGATGAGACCCCGGTAACTGTCCACCCAGCCGAGGGACGAGACCAGAACGAAGCTGGGCACGAAGGTGACGGCCGTGGGAACCATCAGCGTGGCCAGGACGGCGTAGAACACCTTGTTGGCGTGCTTGTAGGGGATCCGGGCCAAACCGTATCCGGCCATCGAGCAGATCAGCAGAATGCCTGCGGTGTGCAGGACGGCGACGACCACGGAGTTCCACAGGGACCGGGCGAAGTCGACGGTGACGTCGTCGAAGGGCTCGCTGAAGTTGCCCCACTGGATGGCGGTGGGGAACCACTTCCACTCCTCGCCCGTGATCTCCGGGTCTGTCATCAGCGAGTTGCGGATGATCAGGTAGAAGGGGACGAGGAAGAGGAGGGCCGCGACGCCGGTCGCGATGTACAGACCGGTGTTGCCGATGACGCCGCCACGCTTGGCCTTGGCCGGCCTGGGCGCCTTCCTGACGTCGGGTGCTGTGGTGGTCACTTGGACTCCTCACCCCTTCCGAAGCCCATGAACTTGCCCTGGAGCAGGGTCACGGCGCAGATGAGCAGGGTCAGGACGACGGCGCCCGCGCTGCCCACGCCGTAGTTCTGGTTCTGGCCGAGGGCCATCTTGTAGAGCTCGACCAGCGGGGGCTGGCCCCAGGTGGCCTTGCCGAGCAGGTTGAAGAACTCGTCGAAGGCTTGGTAGGCGGCGATCAGCAGGAGCAGGATCACCGCGGTGGAGGTGGCCCTGAGCTGCGGCAGGGTGATGTGCCGGAAGGTCTGCCAGCCCGGCTTGGCGCCGTCGATGGCGGCGGCCTCGTACAGCTCCTGCGGGATGTTCTGCAGCGCCGCGATGAAGAGGATCATGTAGAAGCCCGACTGGAGCCACAGACGGACGGTGACGATGACCAGCCAGTACCAGGGCGGATCGGGGTTGGCCAGCCAGGCGATGTTGTCGATGCCCACCCAGCCCAGGACGGTGTTGGCGAGGCCGAAGCGGACGCCGTTGAAGATGGACATCTTCCAGATCAGCGCGGCGGCGACATAGCTGACCGCGGTCGGCAGGAAGAACACCGACCGGAAGAATGCCCGCATGAAGCGCAGCCGGTTGACCAGCAGCGCCAGACCGAGGGACAGGGCCCAGGTGGCGGGCACGATGAACGCGGCGAACACGGTGAACGTGACGAGGGAGTTCTGGAAGTTCGTGTCCGTCAGGATCTGCTTGTAATTGTCGAAGCCGACGAACTCGCTCGGCGTGACCGTGAAGCGTGCCTCGAAGAAGCTGAGCCAGACGCTCCAGCCGATGGGCACGAAGACGAAGATCACCAGGCCGATCAGGAAGGGCCCGGTGAAGAGCCAGAAGTTGAAGGTGCTGCTCGCCCCGAGGCCCCGCCGCGGCCGGGTCTTGGAGACCTTGGCCGGGGCGGGCTGGGCGACCCCGCGTGTGGTGGTGGTCGACATGTCGAGATCCGTCCGGTGGCCTAACCGAAGAGCTTCTTGAGTTCGGCGTTGACCTTCTTCTCACAGGCGTCGAGCGCGGCCTTGGGGTCGCCGTTCTTGCGGACGGTGTTGGCGATCACGTCCCAGAACGCGGCGATCATGGCCTGCGTCCAGCCGATGTTGTCGAAGTGCCCGAACTCGTTGAAGAGCTTCACGCCCTCGGCCGGCAGACCGGACTTCAGCTTGGTCGCGGACGCGGCGAGCGAGGTGCGCGGCGGGATGTGGAAGCCGTAGGAGGTGGCGAAGTCCTCCTGGTACTTCTTCTGGTCGATCCACAGCCACTTGACGTATTCCTTGGCCGCTTCGACGTTCTTGCCCTTGGCGTTGACGAACATCGACCAGCCGCCGTTGTAGACCGACTGCTTGCCGGCCGAGCCGACCTTCGGGAACGGGAAGATGCCGATGTCGTCGCCGAGCGCCTTCTGCATGGCCGGCATGGCCCACATGCCGCACCACTGGATCGCGGTGAGGCCCTGGATGAGGGCCGACGGGTCCCACGAGTCGGCGGGGGCGTCGAGGAGCAGGTTGCCGCTGGTGAAGAGACCGCGCAGCTGCTTGAGGCCGTCGGCGACGGCGTCGGTGTTGAAGGCGGGCTTGTTGTCGGCGGTGAGCGTGTCGGCACCGGCCGACCAGATCAGCGGGCGGTCGATCGACGTCAGGTCGTTGCCGAGGAAGAGGCCCTTGACCTTGCTCGTGGTCAGCTTGTCGGCAGCCTCGATCAGCTCTTCCAGCGTGGTCGGAACCTGGACTCCGGCCTTCTTGAACAGCGAGGGCCGGTAGAAGAGGAACTGCGGGTCGTCGATCATCCGGACGCCGTATATCTTGCCGTCGACCGTGTGCGACTTGATGTCGGCCGGGTTGAAGTCGTCCTTGACCGGATCGATGATGTCGCTCAGGTCGGCCACCTGACCGCTCTTGACCATCTGGATCTGCGGGTGGAACTCGAAGACGTCCGGCGCGTTCTTGGTGAGCAGCGCGGCGAAGAGCTTCTGCTCGTAGTTGTTGCCGGTGATCCACTGGGTGGCCACGTTGGCGTCCTTGTAGGCCTTCGCGTACCGCTTCACGGCCTGCTCGACGCCGGCCTCGCCGTACGCGTGGAAGTACTGGACGAGGGCGTCGCCCGAACCTCCGCCGCTGCGTCCGGTGTTGCTGCCGCACGCGGTCAGCCCGCCGGCGGCGGCCAGGCCCATCGCGGCCCGCAGTACGTTTCGGCGGTCCCAGTTCATGTTGCTCGATGCCGACATGCTGACGTCCTTGTCTCGAGTGCGGCTGCGGCTCTGCGGCTCACTGCCTGATGGCTCACGGCCCGGGGGCTCGCGCCAGATGGCTCAAAGAGAGGGTGCGGTGCGGGACGCTAGAGCTTCGGCTAAGGCTTCGGCAAGGGGTTGGACGAAGTCTGTTCGAAGCGTTGTGTCCGGTTCGTGATTTCGAACAAGTGGGGGTGGTGGAGGAGGTGCTTCCGCCGCTACGAGGGTGGCGTGGCGGTGGTTCGGGTTCGGCTCCTCACGGGGGCGGTGCGTTTGCCGTTCTTCTGCCCGACGGCCTGCAGTGCGCCTTCGAGCGCGAGCGTCGCCGCGCCCAGGCACACGGGGTCGGTGGGGATCGGGGAGAGGACGATCTCGGTGGCGGCCAACGGCCGTGGCAGCGCGTGCCGGGTCACGGCCTCGCGCACCTCGTGCAGCAGCGGTTGACCCAGGGCGATGCCGACCCAGCTGCTCAGCACGACGATCTCGGGGTTGAACAGGTTGACCAGGTCGGCGACGCCGGCGCCCAGGTACCGGGCGGTCTCGTGGACGACCTGGCGCGCCACCGGGTCGCCCGCCGCGACTCCGCGGGCCAGCGCGTCGATGGTCGCCGTCTGGTCCTCGGGGTGCAGCAGCGCGCTGTCGGGGCTGAGTTCGCGCAGGTTCATCATGATGCCGCGGGCGCCGACGTAGGCCTCCACGCAGCCGTGGTTGCCGCACCGGCACAGCCGCCCGTCCAGCACCATCGTGGTGTGGCCCCACTCACCCGCGCTGTTGCTCACGCCGCGGTGCAGCCCGCCGCCCAGGACGAGCCCGGCGCCCACCCCGGTCCCGAGGTTGACCACCACGGCGTTGCTCCGTCCGCGTGCGGCCCCGAACCACAGCTCGGCGACCGCGGCGGCACGCAGCGGGTTGTCCAGGTACAGGGGGTAGGCGATGTGCTCGGTGAGCAGGTCCAGCAGCGGTACGGCGTGCCAGTCCCAGTTGGGCGCGTACTCCGAGACGCCGGTGGCGCGGTCCACCTGTCCCGGCACGCTCACGCCGACCCCGAGCACCCGGGCGCCCTCGATGCCGGCCTGGGTGACCACCGAGCCGACGGCGGTGGCCACATGGCCGACCACCTGCTCGGGCAGGCTCTCACTCGCGCGGACGTCCTCCTCGGCGCGGGCCAGCACGTTCAGCCCCAGGTCGAAGAGCTCGACGTGGACGTAGGTCTCGGCGATGTCGACGCCGATCAGCGCACCGCCCGAGGTGTTGACCGCGACCAGGCCCCGGGGGCGTCCGCCGGCCGAGTCCTCGAAGCCGACCTCCGTGATCATGCCCAGGTCCAGCAGCTCGCCGACGAGTGTGGCCACCGTGGCGAGACTGAGGCCGGTGGCGGCCGCCAGCTCCTGCCGGGAGGTGGGTGACTCGGCGATGATCTGGCGCAGCACCTCGTAGCGGTTGGCGGTGCGGATGTCACGTGATGTGCGCTTCACCGGGTGCCCCATTCCTTCCCAGACCGGCCCTGGCCGGGTCGAGGTCGGCACCGGCGCGGCGCAAGGCTATGGGCTGCCGGGGACTTTCGACAAGGGGTTTGGAAAGGGGCTTTATAAAGTGCGCTCCTGGTGAGGGGCGAGAGTGGCCGGGCATGGCCTGACCATGATGCCCGGGTCGGGTGACGGCCGGTGCGTCAGTCCCCCTGGAGGGAGGCTCAGCCGGACGGGCGACCCGCGGGGTCGTCGTCGGGCGTGCCCGCTCCGGCGACGGCCGCCGCGAGCTGCTGCTGCACCCGCTCCGGCAGTGTGCTGCCGCGCACGGTGCCGACCAGGTCGCGGGCCAGGTGGTGCAGCTTGGTGTTGGTGTTCTGGGACGTCCTGACCAGCACGCTCCAGGCCGCCTCGGGGCTCAGGCCGAAGGACGCCATCAGGATGCCGCGGGCCAGGTCGATGGTCGGCCGCGTCTCCATCGCCCGTCGCAACTGGGCCACCTCGGTACGCAGCTCCCGGTCGCCGTCGGCCTGCGCGGGGACCGCCGGGAGCGTCTGCGGGACGGGCGCCGTGAACAGCTCCGTCATGCCGGTCAGTTCGAGGACGCGCCCGACCGCGCGGCCGGCGGAGCGGACGGTGACCGACTTGCCCTGGTCCAGGGCGCGCATGCGCAGGTCGAGCAGCATGTTGACCCCGGAGCAGTCGCAGAACCCGACCGCGTTGAGGTGCAGGTCGACGCCGCTGTCCGACAGCGTGAGGATGTCGTGCAGATCCGGCAGGAGGCGTCGGCTTCCCAGGTCCAGTTCCCCCCACAGGGTCACGGACATCCGGTCGCCGTCCGGTACGACGTCCATGGTCGCCATGCACGGCGGAAGCGCCTCTGGTGCGTCGTCGCCCGCCGTGGGGGCGGCATCCTCCTGCGCGTGAGACCGCGCAGAGTACGCAGGCTCCGGCATGGCCCTGTTCTCCCTCGTCCGCTCGCCCTGCCTCCGCTTTCCACCCTCGCTTCTGTACCCCACACCCGTCAACTGATACATGAAACGAAGTACGTGTTTTTGAAAGCGTGTACCTGAGGTCGGTAGAGTTTGGGGTATGGATGGAGTGCCCGAGCCACACACCGGATGGACGTTCGTCACCAACCATGCCCGGGTGCTGGCGGCCATCGCCGACAACCACAGCGCCCGTATCAGGGACATCGCGGCCCACTGCCGGCTCACCGAGCGCGCCGTGCAGAAGATCATCGCCGACCTGGAGCAGGACGGCTATCTCTCCCACACCCGGGAGGGCCGCACCAACACGTACCGGATCGACCCCGGCAAGGTGCTGCGTCACCCCGCCGAGGCCGGGCTGACCGTGGCGTCGCTGCTGTCGCTGCTCGTCAAGGACGAGGTCGACCGCGTCACGACCCCCGGCCCCCGCGGCCTGCCGCACGCCACGGCCTGACCCTCCGGCCAGACGTCGAGGCCCGCCCCCGGGACCGCACGCCACGACCTGGCTGTGCGTCTCCTGACCCGCGGGCCGTCCGGCTACGCCTCCGCGAGCACCTGCCGCACGAAGGCGTTCGTGAACTTCCCGCGGGGGTCCAACTCCCGCTTGAGGGACCGGAAGTCGCCCAGCCGCGGATACAGTCCGCGCAGGACGGACGCGGGCACGGTGAACACCTTCCCCCAGTGCGGCCGCGCCCCGTAGGGGGCCAGCGCCTCCTCGACCCGGCGCACCACCGGCAGCACCGCCTCGGTGTCCTCGACCCAGGTGAAGTGTGCCGCCACGGTGTCCCGGCCGTAGGAGGGGCTCAGCCACTGGTCGTCGCCGGCGACCGTGCGTATCTCGCAGGTCTGGAGGACGGGGGCGACCGTCCCGCGGAGCGCGTCCAGCGCGTGCAGCATCTCGATCGCGTGCCCGCGCGGAAGCAGGTACTCCGACTGCAACTCCGCCCCGCTGCTCGGGACGAACTCCGCCCGGAAGTGCGGCAGCCGCTCATGCCAGGGACCCGGCACGCCGAACTGCTCGGTGCAGTTGAGCGCGGGCATGCCCGGTACGGGGTGCATCTTCTCCGTGGCGGGAGCGGCCCAGGGGAAGGCGGGCAGCGGCTGGTCGGTGCGGCGCTTGAGCCACACCTGCCGGAAGCCCGGCGCACGCCAGTCGGTGAAAAGGCTGACGCTGTAGCCCGTCGCCACCACCGTCTCGAACGTCCCGGAGTCCAGCCCCTGAAGCGGCAGTTCGGTGAACACGTGCTGCTCGGCCTCGAAGGCCGGCTCCAGGTCGAGGGTGAGCGCGGTGACGACGCCCAGCGCGCCCAGCGCGACCACGGCCCCGCCGAACCGCTCCTCGTCCCGGCCTATGGTCACCGTCGAGCCGTCGGCGGTGACCAGTTCCACCTCGCGCACCGCCGCCGAGAGCGGCCCGTTGAGCACCCCCGAGCCATGGGTGCCGGTCGCGACCGACCCGGCCACCGAGATGTGCGGCAGGGACGCCATGTTGTGCAATGCCAGACCCTGGCCGTGCACCCGGCGGGCCAGCTCCGCGTAGCGCACGCCACCACCGACCCGGACCGTCCGGGCCACCGTGTCGACGTCCACCTCGGGCGGCAGGCCTGCCAGCGACAGCAGAACCCCCTCGGCGCCCGGCTCGGCGATCTCGTTGAACGAGTGTCCGCTGCCCAGGACCCGCACCCGGTCACTGTCCGAGACGAGCGTGCGCAACGCGACGAGCGAGTCCGGCCGGTGCAGCTCCTTGGCCGCGTAGGTGATGTTGCCCGCCCAGTTGGTCACGGTCCCGTTCATCGCGTCGTCCTTCCCCGAGGCAACGGGGACCGGGAGAGCCCCCGCCGGAACCTACCTCGGCCGGTCGTCCATTGCTCCCGCCGCCCGGCTCGGCCTACCGTGGAGATGTTGTAGAGAGCGGTTTCTGCCCGCTCTGCCTCCCCAAGTGCCGCCGAGCCGGAAGGTCACCCCCCTTGAGCCAGCGCCCCCAGGCACTGTTCGCCATGGACCCCGAGAACGTGCCGCAGGTCTTCCCGCCCGAGGTGCTGGCCCGGCTGCGCGCGTCCGTGGACATCGACCCGGCCCTCGTCGTGCGGGACTTCACCGACCCGGGCGTGCGCGACGCGCTGGCCCGGACCGAGATCCTGATCACCGGCTGGGGCTGCCCCCGGATCGACGAGGCGGTCCTCGACGCGGCTCCCCGGCTGCGCGCCGTGCTGCACTCGGCCGGGTCGGTGAAGTCCTTCGCCACCCCCGGCATCTGGCGGCGCGGCATCGCCGTCTCCACGGCCGCCGCGGCCAACGCGCTGCCGGTCGCCGAGTACACCCTCGCCATGATCCTGCTCGCCGGGAAGGACATCCTCGCCGCCCGCGAGCGGATGCGCGCAGACCGCGCCTCCTCCGGCTGGGGTGTCCTCCCGGGCATCGGCAACTACGGCCGCCGGGTCGGCGTCATCGGCGCCTCCCGCATCGGCCGCCGCGTCCTCGACCTGCTGCGCCCCTTCGACCTGAGGCCCGCCCTCACCGACCCGTACGTCGACGAGCAGGAGGCCGCCGCGCTCGGCGTCCCCCTGCTGCCGCTGGACGACCTGCTGCGCACGAGCGACATCGTCACCGTCCACGCCCCCGAGACACCCGAGACCCACCACCTGATCGGCCGTCGCGAGCTCACCCTGATGCCCGACGGGGCGGTGCTGATCAACACCGCGCGCGGCGCGCTCGTCGACCACGACGCCCTCGTGGCGGAACTGCGCACCGGGCGCCTGACCGCGATCCTCGACGTCACCGACCCCGAGCCGCTCCCCGCCGACTCGCCCCTCCACGACCTGCCCGGAGCCTTCCTCACCCCGCACCTCGCGGGCTCCCAGGGCAACGAACTGGCCCGGCTCGGGCTGACGGTCGCCGAGGAGGCCGCGCGCCTGTGCGCGGGGGCACCACCGGCCCATGCGATCGACCTGGCCTCCCTGGAACGCGTGGCCTGACGGGCCGACGGGGCGGCTCGGAGGCGTGCTGGTGCTGGTGCTCTTCGTGCCCGGCGACATCACTGCCGCAGGTGCCGCACCCCCGCCCACCACTGGACCGGGCCCGACGCCTCTACCTGCTCCTCTAGAGCGAAGAGGGCCTGCCCGCCCACCTGTTCCCGCTGCTGCCGCTGGGCACGGCCGTCGTCTTCCTGCTGCTCGGTTACGGCCTGGTGCTCGGCCCCTGGCACGGTCTCCCCGCCGCGGCCACCGTCCGGGTCCTCCACGGCACCTTCTACGCGGCGACCGACGGCGTGCTCGCGGCCGCCACGGCAGGGGCGGTCGCGGCACGGCACCGGGGGGCCGGGCAGCCACTGGTGGGCACCGGCCAGGCGCTGGCCCGGTTCGCCTGCTGCTGGTCGCGCAGGCCGGTGACAAACAGGGCATCGGGGACCCCGGTGCGGCTCCCGTGCTCGTGGAGGCATACCGTGAGGAGTCGTACGTCCGAACCGGGAGGAGAGACGGGATGGGCAGCGGCAGCCGTACCGCGCTGGTCGAGGATCTGATGGAGCGATTCCCGCACGTTCCGCGGGAGGCCGTCTTCAAGGAGGACCTGCTCCGGGGCGGCGTGGCCTTCGACCCGTCGGCCCTCAGCGACAACGAGGGCGGTGAGGTCAAGCCGAAGTCGTACTTCATCTTCTCCTTCGACCACGGCACCCTGCCCGAGCTCGGCGAGGCCGCGCTGCGCCGGCCGCCCGAGGAGATCGTCCTCACCGGCGGCCCCTACGACCTGCGCCGCACCGTCGTCTCGGTCCGCGTGAACCCCTCGTCGCCGTACCGCGTGGCGGCGGGCGAGGACGGGATGCTCGGCCTCTACCTCGACGGCAGGCGCATCGCCGACGTGGGCGTGCCCCCCATGCCGGAGTACTACCGCCACAAGCTCTCCAACGGCAAGTCGGTCATGGAAGTGGCCCCGACCATCCAGTGGGGCTACCTGATCTACCTGACCGCGTTCCGCGTCTGCCAGTACTTCGGCGCCAAGGAGGAGTGCCAGTACTGCGACATCAACCACAACTGGCGCCAGCACAAGGCGGCGGGCCGTCCGTACACGGGCGTGAAGGACGTCGACGAAGTCCTCGAGGCGCTCGAGATCATCGACAGGTACGACACCGCGAAGGCGTCCACCGCGTACACGCTCACCGGTGGCGCGATCACCACGAAGGTCCAGGGCCTGGACGAGGCGGACTTCTACGGGCGGTACGCCAAGGCCATCGAGGAGCACTTCCCGGGCCGCTGGATCGGCAAGGTCGTCGCCCAGGCGCTGCCCAAGGACGACGTGCAGCGCTTCAAGGACTACGGCGTGCAGATCTACCACCCCAACTACGAGGTGTGGGACGAGTACCTGTTCAAGATGTACTGCCCCGGCAAGGAGCGCTACGTCGGCCGCGACGAGTGGCACAAGCGCATCCTCGACTCGACCGAGGTCTTCGGCGCGCGCAACGTCATCCCCAACTTCGTGGCGGGCGTGGAGATGGCCGAGCCGTTCGGCTTCACCTCGGTCGACGAGGCCATCGACTCCACCACCGAGGGCCTGCGCTTCTTCATGTCGCACGGCATCACGCCCCGCTTCACCACCTGGTGCCCGGAGCCCACGACCCCGCTCGGCAAGGCCAACCCGCAGGGCGCGCCCCTGGAGTACCACATCCGTCTGCTCCAGGCCTACCGGCAGACGATGGAGGACTTCGGTCTCTCCTCGCCTCCCGGCTACGGTCCGCCCGGCGCCGGCAACGCGGTCTTCTCGGTCAGCTCCTTCATGGACAGTCTGCCGGCGGACGCGAACACCCCCGTCTGATAACGCTTTGATGACATCGTCCATCATTGCGTCACGGCGTTGAGTCACAGGGCGGCCGGGTCCGTACGACACACCGAGGCCGGAGTCGTGGGGGCACATCCGCCCTGTCCTGACATCTGAACAGGGCGCTTGTCAGTTGTGTGGGAGGCGTGAAAAGCTCTTGCCCTGCCGCGAGGTTCCCCCCAACTCCATTGCCGCTGTGGTGAGTTGATCTCGCTTTGGATGCAGGAGACTCATGCCCGACCTGCCGACCCCTCAGGACGCCGCCGAGGCCGCGCTGTTCTCCGAGTGCTGGGACGCGGTCCTCGCCTACGCCGATCTGTGCACGTCCGGCTCCACCGCCGCCGCACAGCTCGGCCGCGAGGCGTTCGCACACGGCACACGTGAGGCCCGCGCGGCCGAAGCCGGCCCGGCCCGGAACGCCGGCCGCCGTCCCGCCCGGCTGCCCCGCATACCCCTGCTGCTGACCGCCGTACGCACCACGGCCGCGGCCTGGGAGGAGGAGGGCCAGGGCCACAAGCTCGACCCCGACCTGCGCCTGTGGCTCAACTCCGACAAGGCCGCCCGCTACACCGGACCGCCGTTGCGGCGCCCGCTGGCGCTGCGCGGCCTGCGCGACCTCCAGCAGGCCGACGCGGAACTGCTGTGGCTGGTCGAGGTCGAGGCCCTGCCGCTGTCCGTGGTCGCCCGCAGGCTGGGACTCGACCCGGACGCCGCCGCCGAGGAACTCCAGCAGGTGCGCACCCTGTTCCGGGACCGCTGCCACCGCAACCACCTCGACACGCCGATGGACGCGCAGTGCCGCAGCTACGCCCGGCTGCTGGACGCCGTCACCCGCTCCTCCGCCGCCGACGCCCCGGGCGACCTCTCCCGGCACCTCGCCACCTGCGTGCAGTGCGCCGAAGCCGCCGCCTGTCTGCGCCTGCACGGCGGCGGACTCCCCGGGGCACTGGCCGGCGGGGTGATCGGCTGGGGCGGGCTCGCCTACCTGGAGCGCCGCCGTCGCGCCGCCGAGGTGCGGCTCGGCGCCGGCCGTCCCGGCCCGGCGGGCAAGGCGGCCGGTGAACCGGAGGACGGGACGCAGAAGGCGCGCGTCGCCCGGAACGGCCTCCTCGTCGCCGCCGTCCTGGTCTCCGCGCTCGCACTCGGCGTCTCGATGATGCCGTTCGGCGGCGGGGACGACCTCGGTGCGCGCGGCGACGCCGACCGCCAGCCAGTGGCCGACCCCAACCCCAACCCGGCCCTGCCGTCCGTCCCCTCGCTGCCCCCCGCGACCTCGAAGCCCGCCGCCACCGCCTCCGAGGACGAGAAGCGCACCGGGAAGCCCGGCGAGCCGGAGGACGGCAACGACGAACGCCGGACCGAACCGCAGGGCACCTCCTCTCCCACCACCTCCTCTCCCACCGGCCGGACCGAACCCGACGAGAGCGAGGAACCCGCCTGCCGGGTCGAGTACGACCTCGTCAACCAGTGGCCCGACGGCTTCCAGGCCACCGTCACCGTCACCAGCAGCGCGGCCCTCGACTCCTGGCGCGTCTCCTGGGCCTTCCGGGACGGCCAGCGGGTCGGCCAGATGTGGGACGCCTCCGTCTCCCAGGACGGCTCCCGCGTCACCGCCACCGCTGCCGACTACAACAAGTCCGTCCCCGCGGGCTCCGACCTCGCCTTCGGCTTCATCGCCTCCTGGCGCGGCAAGAACTCCCCGCCGTACGACTTCACCCTCAACGGCCACGACTGCGCGAAAAGCGGTTGACGCGACGCCGCCGTGACGGGATAGCGTTACGGCGGTTCCACGAAGGGTTCCGAGGCGAGTCGAGAAACGAGGAGGTGTTGACCGATGGCTGTCATTGCGATGGGCGCTGCCCGCATCCAGTTCATCAATTCCACCTCCTTGGCCGCCGGCTGACCCGACCGACGTCGGGCCGGGGCCGACCTTGGGAAGGGTCACCCTTGACTTCCAGCTCCGCCGCATCCGTTTCCACCGCGCTCGCTCCCTACGGCTGGGACGACTCCTGGGCCGAGGCCTTCACCCCGTACGAGGCCGACGGGCTGCTGCCCGGGCGTGTCGTCCGGGTCGACCGCGGGCAGTGCGACGTGGTCACCGCCGACGGCGTGCTCCGGGCCGACACCGCCTTCGTCACCCCGCACGACCCGATGCGGGTCGTCTGCACCGGCGACTGGGTCGCCGTCGAACCCGGCGGGAACCCGCGCTACGTCCGCGCGTATCTGCCGCGCCGCACCGCGTTCGTCCGCTCCACCTCCTCCAAGCGGTCCGAGGGGCAGATCCTCGCGGCCAACGTCGACCACGCCATCGTCGCCGTGTCCCTCGCCCTCGAACTCGACCTCGGCCGCGTCGAGCGGTTCCTCGCGCTCGCCTGGGAGTCCGGGGCGCAGCCCGTCGTCGTCCTCACCAAGGCCGACCTCGTCCCGGACGCCGTCACCCGCGCCCACCTCGTCCAGGACGTGGAGACGAGCGCGCCCGGCGTGCCGGTCGTGCTCGTCAGCTCCGTGGAGGGGGTCGGGCTCGACGTGCTGGCGGCGATCGCCGGCGGGGGGACGTCCGTGCTGCTCGGGCAGTCCGGCGCGGGCAAGTCGACCCTCGCCAACGCGCTGCTCGGCGCGGACGTCATGGCCGTCCAGGCCACCCGGGACGTCGACGGCAAGGGACGTCACACCACGACCACCCGCAATCTCCTCGCCCTGCCCGGCGGGGGCGTCCTGATCGACACCCCCGGACTGCGGGGCGTCGGCCTCTGGGACGCCGAGACCGGCGTCGGGCAGGTCTTCTCCGAGATCGAGGACCTGGCCGAGCGGTGCCGCTTCCACGACTGCGCCCACGAGGCCGAACCGGGATGCGCCGTGCTGGCCGCCGTCGAGACCGGGGAACTGCCGGAACGCCGGCTGGACAGCTACCGCAAGCTCCTGCGGGAGAACCAGCGCATCGTCGCCAAGACCGACGCCCGTCTCAGGGCGGAGATCCGCAAGGACTGGAAGCGGAAGGGAGCGATCGGCCGAGCCGCGATGGAAGCCAAGCGCGGACCCCACTGGCGTTCGTAGCCGGGGACGACGTGGAACGCGGTGTCCGATTTCCGCCAGCGGCATCCCCGCCGGGGGCGGAGACTGGACACCGTGATGGACGAGGAGACGGGGGAAGACCCCAGGTACGAGGCCGTGCGCAGCCGGGACGGGCGTTTCGACGGCGCCTTCTTCTTTGCCGTCGAGACGACCGGCATCTACTGCCGTCCGAGCTGCCCAGCGGTCACCCCGAAGCGGGCCAACGTACGGTTCTTCACCACGGCCGCCGCCGCGCAGGGCTCGGGCTTCCGGGCCTGCCGGCGGTGCCGCCCGGACGCCGTGCCCGGCTCCGCCGAGTGGAACGTCCGCGCGGACGTGGTGGGCCGGGCCATGCGGCTGATCGCCGACGGCGTGGTCGACCGGGAGGGCGTCGCCGGCCTCGCCGGACGGCTCGGCTACAGCGCCCGGCAGGTGCAGCGGCAGCTCACCGCCGAGCTCGGTGCCGGGCCGGTCGCCCTCGCCCGGGCCCAGCGGGCCCACACCGCGCGTGTCCTGGTGCAGACGACCGAGCTGCCGATCACCGAGATCGCGTTCGCCTCGGGCTTCGCCAGCGTGCGGCAGTTCAACGACACGGTCCGCGCCGTGTACGCGTCGACACCGAGCGAGCTGCGCGCCCTGGCCGCCCCGAGGAGCGGCCGGGGCCGCCGTACGGCCACCCCGACCGCCGGCATCCCGCTCCGGCTGGCCCACCGCGGCCCGTACCAGGCCGGACCCGTCTTCGACCTGCTGCAACGGGAGGCCGTACCTGGCATCGAGGACATGAGCGGCCCGCCCGGCGCCCGCACCTACCGGCGTACGCTCCGCCTCCCGTACGGGACCGGCATCGTCGCCGTCGACGAGCGGCCCGGCACCGCGCGGACCGGGCTCGGCGCCCACCCGGGCGGCTGGCTCGACGCCCGGCTGCACCTCACCGACCCGCGCGACCTCACCACCGCCGTACAACGGCTGCGGCGGCTGTTCGACCTCGACGCCGACCCCTACGCCGTCGACGAGCGCCTCGCCGCCGACCCCCGGCTCGCGCCCCTGGTCGCCGCCCGGCCCGGACTGCGCTCGCCCGGCACCAGCGACCCGGAGGAACTCGCGGTCCGCGCACTGGCCGGCCGGACGGAGGCGGAACGGCTCGTGCGGCGGTACGGCAAGGCCCTCGACGCGCCCTGCGGCAGCCTCACCCACCTCTTCCCCGAGCCGGCCGTCCTCGCCGGGGCCGAGCCCGGCGGCACCCTCGGGGCGCTCGCCGCCGCCCTCGCCGACCACGCCGTACGCCTCGACCCGGGCGCCGACCGGGACGACGCACAGGACGCCCTGCGTGCCGTGCCCGGCCTGGACGCCCGCACCATCGCCGAGATCCGCACCCGCGCCCTAGGCGACCCCGACGTGGCCCCGCCCGGGGCCGACGTCCCCGACAGCTGGCGCCCCTGGCGCTCGTACGCCCTGAACCACCTGCGCGCAGCAGGGGAGTGGGAGTTCTGATGACCCCGACGTACTGGACGAACGTGGCCTCACCCCTCGGGCCGCTCCTCCTCACCGCCGGCCCGGACGGCGAGCTGACCTCGCTGTCCGTGCCCGGGCAGAAGGGCGGACGCGTGGTCCGGGACGACTGGCGGCGCGACGAGGGGCCGTTCCGCGAGGCCGGGGAGCAGCTCGCCGCCTACTTCGCCGGGGAACTGAAGGAGTTCCGGCTGGCGTGGCGCACCGAGGGCACCGCGTTCCGGGAGCGTGTCTGGGCCGCGCTGGACGGCATCCCCTACGGCTCGACCGTCACGTACGGGGAGATCGCGGCGCTGATCGGAGCGCCCAGGGCGGCCGTACGGGCCGTCGGCGGGGCGATCGGGGCCAATCCGCTGCTGGTAGTCCGGCCGTGCCACCGGGTGATCGGGGCGGACGGCACGCTGACGGGGTACGCGGGCGGACTGGACCGGAAGGTGCGGCTGCTGACGCACGAGGGTGTCCTGGGCGAGCGTGTGCCGTAGGGGCGGGGAGCGGGGGTCATCCCCAGAAGACCGCGCCCAGCCAGGCCGCCGCGATCAGCTGGCAGGTGAACAGTTCGGTGAGGATGCTGGAGCCGCCCGAGCGCATGACCGTGCGCAGGGCGGTGACCGCCTCGGCGTGGCGGCCCAGGCGGAGGCGTTCGAAGAGGTAGATGCCGGCCAGGAAGCCGGGGATCGCGCCGAGGACGGGGAGCACCACGAAACCCAGGGTTGATCCGGCTCCGGCGTAGGCCAGCATGCGGCGGTTGGTGCCGCTCGCCCGCAACCTCCGGGGCGGCAGGGCCCAGCGGACGCCCTGGGAGACGAACATCAGGACCGTGGCCCCCACCAGGACCCACCAGGAGACCGGCTGCGGGTCCTTCAGCGCCCACCACATGACCGCGGCCCACACCAGCAGCGACCCGGGCACCGCGGGCAGCAGCACTCCGCACAGACCGAGCAGGATGACCAGCCCGACCATCAGGAGTTCCCACACTCCCATCTGACCAGACTGCCGGATTCGGGGAGAATACGCAGGTCAGGAGTGTTACAGCGGTCAGGACCGCAGGTCAGCCGGTCGCGGTGTCCAGGGCACCCGCATATCGCATGACCGTTCTACGGATCACTCGTCGGCGCCGTTCCCGTCGCCGTGACGGGCCGGTTTTTCCACAAGCCCCGTTTCCATCCGGCTCGTGCGGTGGACAATCAGGGCATGAGTCAGCAGGGGGGAAGGCCCAGCGGTCACGAGGACGACTGGTGGAGGCAGTTGTACGACGACTCCACCGACGACACGGGGCCCGCACCGGCACCCGACTCCCTGGACGACCGCTTCGCCTCGGCGGCGGGGGCGGTGGGGGACGGGGCGGATCAGGAGGCGGACGGGGAGAGGGGGGATGAGCGCCGGGCCTTCCGCCCGTGGAAGCGGGGCGGGCGGTCCGGCTCCGCCGGAGCGGAGCCGGTGGTGCCTGCGCCCCGGACGGGGTCCGCCGGTGCGCCGGACGCCCACCGCCCGGCCGACGGCTCCGCACAGCGCGCACCCTGGGAACCCCCGCCCGCCCGGTCCCCCGGGCCGGTGACCTTCCCGCCCGCTACGCCACCCCCAGGGCAGTCCGGACAGGCCCCAGCACCACCGCAGGTCCCGCCACCGCCGGAGATCCCTCCCTCCTGGCCCACCACGGAAGACCGACCGGCCCAGACGGAGGGTTCCTCCAGGGGCTCCGCGTTTCCCGACGGTGAATCCGGCACGTCCGCGTCCACCACCCCGGCCGATCCACCGCCCACACCCCCACGACCTACCGATCCACCACCGGCACCACCGCGGCCCGTCGACGCTCCGCTGCTCGACCGGCCCGAACCCCGGATCGAGCCGCCCGTGCCGCCCGCCGGGCGGGTACGGGGGCACGTGGGGTCCCGGCCGCCGACCTATGACGCCGAACCCACCGCGCTCCCGCCCGCCGACCCGGACGACCTCGACGACCTCGTCGCGGACACCGTCCTCGACGGGGCACGGTACGGGGTCTGCACCCTGCGGGCCGTGTCCGTGCGGGGGGACTCCGCGCGGTACCGGGGGGAGCCGCGGCGGGACTCGTTGCTCACCGCGCGGTTCGGGACGGGGGAGCAGGCGTTGTTGCTGGTGGCGATGGCGACCGGGGCCCGGGCCACGCCGGGGGCGCATCGGGCCGCCGCCGAGGCCTGTCACTGGATCGGTCGGGCCGTCGGGCGCAGCCACGCGCGGCTCGTCGCGGACATAAGGGCCGGCCGACGCGGTGACCTGAAGTCCGGCCTGCACCGCCTCACCGACCGCAGCCTCGGCAAGCTCCGCGCCAGCGCCGCCGAACAGGGCGTCGACCCGGACGAGTACGCGGCGAGCCTGCGCTGCCTCCTGCTGTCCGCCGACCCGGAGTGCCGAACGCGTGTCTTCTTCGGCGTCGGGCCGGGTGGCCTGTTCCGGCTGCGGGAGGGCGAGTGGCAGGACATCGAACCGCAGGTCACCGAGGTCAAGGGCGAACCCGTCCTGGGGTTCGGATCGCCGCCCCCCGAGACGCCCGAGGGCGACCGGCTCACCATGGACCTGGGCATCCCGACCCCGCCCAGCCCGTACGAGCCCGCCCCGGAACCGCCCCGCGAACCCTTCCGCTTCCGCACCTCCGTCGCCCGCCCGGGTGACACCCTGCTCATGTGCAGCGGCGGCTTCGCCGACCCCCTGCGCGGCGAACCCGAACTGGGCGAGTACCTGGCCGACCGTTGGTCCCGCCCCGAGCCGCCCGGACTGGCCGCGTTCCTCGCCGACTCCCAAGTGCGGGTCAAAGGTTACGCGGACGACCGTACGGCCGCCGCCGTCTGGGAGGCGTGACAGCGAGGCGTGTGACTTGATGGAACCCGGAGGGATCCGAGGAGACCGAAGGGGCAGACGAGAGTCATGGCCAAACAGAACGTCGCGGAACAGTTCGTCGACATCCTGACCCGCGCCGGAGTCAAGCGCCTCTACGGAGTCGTCGGCGACAGCCTCAACCCCGTCGTCGACGCGGTCCGCCGCAACTCCGCCATCGACTGGATCCACGTCCGGCACGAGGAGACCGCCGCCTTCGCCGCCGGCGCGGAGGCGCAGATCACCGGACAACTCGCCGCCTGCGCCGGCTCCTGCGGGCCCGGCAACCTCCACCTCATCAACGGCCTGTACGACGCCCACCGCTCCATGGCGCCCGTCCTCGCCCTCGCCTCGCACATCCCGTCCAGCGAGATCGGCCTCGGCTACTTCCAGGAGACCCACCCCGACCGGCTGTTCGCCGAGTGCAGCCACTACAGCGAGCTGATCTCCAGTCCGCAGCAGATGCCCCGGCTGCTCCAGACAGCCATCCAGAACGCCGTCGGCCGCGGTGGCGTCAGCGTCGTCTCCCTGCCCGGCGACATCGCCGACCAGCCCGCCCCGGAGAAGGCCGCCGAGACCGCCCTCGTCACCTCCCGGCCGACCGTCCGCCCCGGCGACGCCGAGATCGACCGGCTCGTCGAGATGATCGACGAGGCCGACAAGATCACCCTCTTCTGCGGCAGCGGCACGGCCGGCGCCCACGCCGAGGTCATGGAACTCGCCGGGAAGGTCAAGTCCCCGGTGGGCCACGCCCTGCGTGGCAAGGAGTGGATCCAGTACGACAATCCGTTCGACGTCGGGATGAGCGGGCTGCTCGGCTACGGCGCCGCGTACGAGGCCACCCACGAGTGCGACCTGCTGATCCTGCTCGGCACCGACTTCCCGTACAACGCCTTTCTCCCCGACGACGTGAAGATCATCCAGGTCGACGTCCGGCCCGAACACCTCGGCCGCCGCTCGAAGCTGGACCTCGCGGTCTGGGGCGACGTACGGGAGACGCTGCGCTGTCTGATCCCACGGGTGAAGGAGAAGAAGAACCACCGCTTCCTCGACCGCATGCTGAAGAATCACGCGGACGCGCTGGAGGGGGTGGTGAAGGCGTACACCCGCAAGGTCGACAAACACGTGCCGATCCATCCCGAGTACGTGGCGTCCGTGCTCGACGACATCGCCGCCGACGACGCCGTGTTCACCGTCGACACCGGCATGTGCAACGTCTGGGCCGCCCGCTACATCTCACCCAACGGCCGCCGCCGCGCCATCGGTTCCTTCTCCCACGGCTCGATGGCGAACGCGCTGCCCATGGCCATCGGCGCCCAGTTCACCGACCGGGGGCGGCAGGTCGTGTCGATGTCCGGCGACGGCGGGTTCTCCATGCTGATGGGCGACTTCCTGACGCTGGTGCAGTACGACCTGCCCGTCAAGGTCGTCCTCTTCAACAACTCCTCCCTCGGCATGGTCGAGTTGGAGATGCTGGTCGCCGGGCTTCCGTCGCACGGCACGGCCAACAAGAACCCCGACTTCGCGGCCGTGGCCCGCGCCTGCGGCGCCTACGGCGTGCGGGTGGAGAAGCCCAAGGACCTCGCCGGGGCCCTGAAGGACGCCTTCAAGCACAAGGGCCCGGCCCTCGTCGACGTCGTCACCGACCCCAACGCGCTGTCCATCCCACCGAAGATCAAGGCCGAGATGGTGACCGGCTTCGCCCTGTCCGCCTCCAAGATGGTGCTGGACGGCGGAGTCGGCCGGATGCTCCAGATGGCCCGCTCCAACCTCCGCAACGTGCCCCGGCTCTAGCTGTACGGCCTCCACTTGCGTCCGAGGGTGTCGTACACGTAGCGGGGCAGGTCCGCGATGCCGCTGGTGCGGAACGGGCGGCCGTCGTCGTCGATGCGCACGGTGCCCGTGCGGCCCTGGGAGGACCAGTCCAGCTCCAGATACCAACGGCAGTCGCACGTGCTGGTCCCGGCCGTGACCAGCAGCACCTCGGGGTCCGTCGCCGAGACGCGGTAGGGCATGCGCACGGCCGGGATCGGCGTGCCGGTGTCGCTCCCGGCGACCGCGCGGGCGATGGGGCGCTCCTTGTCCAGGTCCACGTCGAAGTACCGGGGAGTGATCGAGCCGCCGCAGCCCTGGTCCATGGCGTAGGCGTTGCCCTCGGCCGGTGCCGTACGGCCCACCACGCGCACGCGCAGCGCCTCCAGCACGACGGCCGTGTCGCTGCGCCCCTGCACGGAGAGCTGCAGGAGCGTCTCGCCGCCGTGCACCGCGCCCTGCGTCGCCGCCCAGGGCGCCGCGTCCTGCGGTGCCGGGGGAGGGGGGACCTGGCCCGGCGGCTTCGCGATGACGTAGTCGTGACCGCAGCCGAGCTTCCAGGCCTGGGAGTTGACGGACCAGGTGAGGGGTGTGGCGGGGGCCTTTCCGGCGGTGGGCGGGGTGGTTTCCGGGGTGCTGGGTGCCGGGGAGGGCTTCCGCTTCTTCTGGGGGGTGGTGGAGGGGCTGGGCCTCTTCGCGGTGGGGGAGTCGCTCGGGGCGGTGGGCGAGGGGCCGTCCCGTTCGGGCGCCCTGACTTCCGTCGTGCCGGAGGCGGCGGGTCCGGCCGTACGGGCACGGTCGCCGGACGTGCGCCGCCCTTCCGGCAGCGCGGACAGGGTCCCGAGCGTCGCGAGCACCGCACAGGCGGCGGCCAGACCGACGACGGGTCGCCTGCGGCGGAACCAGGGGCGGTGGGGGAGCGGGGAGTCTTCGGCGGCCGGGAGTGGTGCCGACGCCGGGTGGTGCGCGGTTTCCGACACGGCCGCCGAGGGGGCGATGACGTCCGGTTCGTCCCCAGGGCTGCTTTCCGCGCCGGGCGCTGCCCCGTCCGTCGCGCCGTCGCCGGGGGCGGCGCCGGCCACCGCCCTCCCCGTTCGCGGCCGCTGACGTGCCGCCACGGCCAGGAGCCAGCGGCGGTGGAGGTCCAGGCGTTCCTCCGGGGAGGCTCCGCACAGCGCCGCGAAGCGTTCCACCGGGGCGAAGTCGAGGGGGACCGCCTCCCCCGCGCAGTAGCGGTGCAGCGTCGAGGTGTTCATCGCCAGCCGGCGGGCCAGCGAACCGTAACTGCGGTCCGTGCGGTCCTTCAGTGCTCTCAAGAGCGCCGCGAACTCCGCGACGTCGTCGACGTCCTCTGGTGCCGACACCGTTCCCCCGTCCTCGTCTGGTCCCACGCGGGCCCGGGACGGCATCCCAGGCACCCATGTACCTGCACGTCAGAAGGCCTGGGATGGTTCCACCGTGCCGGATCGGGCGAGAGCTGTTGCGTCCGCCCGCCGTGACCGCTGATGCTCTTGGTGTCGCACCGACCAGGCCCGGGCCGACCAGCCCGCGCCGCGGCGACCTCTGACATCCACGTACGTACCCACGGGGGACACCCATGTCCATGCGCACTCGAGCCGGAGCGCTCACCGCACTCACCGTCGCCGCCCTCGCGGCCGGCACGATTCTCACCGCACCGGCCGGCGCCGCGCCGCGAGCCGCCTCGCCCAAGTTCCTGTCGGCGTCCGAGCTGCCCCCGCACCCGTCGTCGTCCTGGACCGCCGGCCCGGTCACCGAGGGGTTCCCGGAGGGACTCGGCTCCTGCGTGAGCACGGAGGGCGTGCCTTCCTACGACTACCGGCACCGGGAGTTCCGGACCGATCTGGACACCAGCGCCGTGCAGCTGACCGTCGTGGCGGACACAGCCACCCTGGCCAAGGCCCTGGCGAAGCACTACGACGACCTGATCCGCACCTGCGCCGACCGCATCGAGCAGAACGACCCCGACGTCGAGGCCGAGGGCCGGGACTACGGCACTCTGCCGGTCGAGGAGGGCGCCCGCGTCCGCGGCCTGCACACCGAGACCTCCTGGGGAGCCACGGACATCTCGCTGCTGTCCGTCGGACGGGACGGCCGGACCGTCACCGTCGTGTCGTGGGGCCAGATGGGCGACTTCGACGACGCCCCGGTGGCCGCCTTCAAGAAGACGACCACCACAGCCGTCAACAAGCTCTACTGACGACGCGGCGGACCGCGAAGGACCGGGGCCGTCCTCCCGCCACGGGGGTCGGGAGGACGGCCCCCACCGGCCGGCGCCGGAGGGGAGACCGACGTACTTCGGCCAACTTCCCCGGACCATCGCGCACGGGGACCGGCCGCCTCGACCGCCGGTCGCGTACGGAGGGATCGGCAGCCGGCCATCGGCCGTTCGTCCGATCTCCGGCGGTCAGCCTCCACCGCGGTACCCGCACCGGCTACCCTCTTGTCCCCCTGCCCTCCTCCGCCGTGCCGCTCGGAGCCGCTCCGCCCGGCCCGCCCGCCGTGTCCGTGTGGCCGAACACCCGGTCGTTGACGATTCGACATGACTGCTGCGTTCCCGATGGGGCATGGATCCCCGTGAACGTGTTCGAGCAGGGGGAACCGACATCGGCGCGCAGGCGGGGGTCATGGAGAGGCAGGCACGAGGAGGCGGTCCCACGACCATCGGGACCCTCTCGACGAAGACGGCGGAGGACGAGACCGAAGACGTCACGGAGCAGCCGCAGGCGCCCCAGTTGAAGCGGAGACTCGGGCGGGCGGACCTGCGGGCCGTGCCGGAGGCCCGCAAGGCGCTGCGGGACCTGCTGGGACAGTGGGGGAAGCACGGACAGTCCGACGTGGCGGAACTGCTCACCAGCGAACTCGTCACCAACGCGATCGTCCACACCGACCATGACGCGGTCCTGACGGCCACCGTCGGACCCCGTGGACTGCGGGTGGAGGTACGGGACTTCGTGGCCCGCAGACCCCGGCTGCGCATACCGGTCGCCGACGACGGTACGAACGGCCGGGGCCTGTTCCTGGTGCAGTCCCTCGCGGACGCCTGGGGGGTCAGGGCACATGGCGTGGGAAAGGCCGTCTGGTTCGAACTCGGGGCCGAGGCGGCGTGAACGGCGAAGGGGACGCGGCCCGCGGGCCGCGTCCCCTTCCGTCCGGTGTGCCGCTCGGTCAGCCGAACTGCTGCTCCAGGTCCTTGAGCTTGCGCTCCAGGGAATCCAGGCGGGGCAGCGCCATGGTGTCGTCCTCCGCGGTGAGGTCGACGGTCACGGGATCAGTCCCTTTGCGGACCGGCTGAAGGGAGGGACGCGAGCGGACGGGCAGGGGCTCCGGTGCGGATATGGCAGGCTCCGCTGAGACCTGCGAGGAGCCGCGCTCCACCTGCACCTCCAGCTGCCGGCTGCCGCCATTGCCGCCGCCGCGGCCGAGGTAGCCGCGGTGACCCCGGCTGATCGCCTTCAGCTGGGCCCGTTCCACGCGCTGCTGGTCCCGGCGTCGCTGCCGGGCCTCGTCCTTCTTGCGCTTGTCGTCGCGCACCTCGTCGACCGCCTCGTCGAGGCTGCGCACACCCTCCAGGAGCATCAGCGACCAGGCCCTGTACGTCTCCCGGGGGGCCCGCAGCCAGCGCACGATACGGATCTGCGGCAGCGGGCGCGGCACCAGGCCCTGCTCCCGCAGGGCGGCGCGGCGGGTCTGCTTCAGCGCGCGGTCGAAGAGGACCGCCGCCGACAGCGACATGCCCGCGAAGAAGTGGGGCGCACCCGCGTGGCCGAGCCCCCGGGGCGCGTGCACCCAGTTGAACCAGGCCGCGGCGAGCGCGAACGTCCAGACCAGTATCCGGGAGCCGAGCGCCGCGTCACCGTGGCTGGCCTCGCGCACCGCGAGCACGGAGCAGAACATCGCCGCGCCGTCCAGGCCGAACGGCACGAGGTACTGCCAGCCGCCGGACAGGCCGAGGTTCTGTTCGCCGAAGCCGACCAGGCCGTGGAAGGAGAGCGCGGCGGCGACGGCCGCGCAGCAGAACAGCAGGACATAGGAGACGGTGCCGTAGAGGGCTTCCTTGCGTCTGCGGCGTTCCTCGCTGCGCTCCCAGGAATCGTCCGCGCTCGTGTCCTTGACCGAGGAGCGCTTGCCGCGCGCGAGCACCGCCACCGCCGCCAGCATGCCCAGGAAAAGCACGGCGCCCGGAAGCAGCCAGTTCAGCGATATGTCGGTCAGTTTCATCTGGGTGGTCCCTTGCAGTGGGATAGGGCGTAACGCCCGCCATAGTGGCCCAATCCCATCGGCCCTCAGGGGGTTTCGGGGCAAGAGGCCGCCAAGGAAGTGCAAGGGAATGCCCAGGGCGGCGTTCTGCTCGAACTACCGCTTGAAGGGCGGGAGTTGAGTTCGAGAAAGAGTACCCGTACGGGTGGTTCCCCGGAGTTTCCGTGACCCGTGAGGATGGTGTGAATCGGCTGCGGGCGTGTGGGTGCCCGGTGCGGTGATGATCTTATGGGGTGAAGAGGTGCCGCTCGGTCCGTCCGTGGCTCAACCGGCCGTCGCCAGCAGCTTGGTGACCCGGTCCGTGTCGCAGGTGCGCGGGCAGGTGGCGCAGGTGTCGTCGGGGCGCAGGGTGTAGAACATGCAGCAGCTCGCCCGGTCCCGGGTGCGCAGGGGCTCGCCGCCGGGGCCGGACAGCTCGCGGAAGGCCGCGGTGCCCACGTACGGCTTCGTCGCGCCCGGCAGGAGCAGTTCCAGTTCGCGCATCGCGCGCCGTTCCTCGATCTCGCCGAACAGCTGGGCGACATACCAGAGGCCCTCGACGATCTCGTCCGTCGCCATGCCCCACAGGGCCCGTCCGCGGCGCCGCATCCGGGGGCCGAAGCCGGTCAGCACCGGTTCCATGTGCTCGGCGACCGCCGCCCGCACCTCGGCCCGCAGCGCTTCCTCGTCCGGGACGACCCGGGCACCGGGCAGCGCGGCGGCCTCGTCGCCGGGCAGACAGGCGAAGCCGGCCGGGCGGACGGCCATCCGGCCGATGACGTGGTCGGGGGAGGTGCGGTCGTAGGAGACGTGCGTCACGGGGTAGTGGGGGACGCGGCGGTTCAGGAACCAGGGGACGGTGATCAGGAGACAGGCGGGCCAGGCGTACCGGTGCAGGCCGAAGCTGGCGATGACGTCCGGGCGGGCCTGCCGGCCGTAGTCCCGGCGGATCTGGGTGTCGTCCCAGGCCAGGAACGCGTCGAGGTCGGGGCCGGCGGCGGCGAGGGAGGTGGCGGTGATCCAGCCGTCGCCGTGCGGGGTGTCGTCCTCGGGACGCAGCTCGGTGACGGAGAGTCCCGGGAGGACCTCGGCCAGGCGGGCGTAGGCGCCGGAGACGGCCGAGCCGGGCACGGGCATGCGATCACCGATCCACGTCGTCGAACTGGTGGTTGAGAGGTAAGCCTAACCTTATCTGAGATCGCTGGGATTTGAACTGGCGGCCGGTGCGCTTATGGTGCTTGACGGACGAGTAACAACCCGCCGTAATGACCCCAAGTACCGATACGTCCGGAGGAGGACCCGTGAAGCAGGGTGCGCAGGGCTCCACCGGGGAGGGGGCACCACGGGTACGGGCGGGTACGGGGGTGCCTTCCGGGTCCGGGGAGGCCGGGCGGGTCGGGCAGGCCCGGGTGCCGCAGCAGGCCGGGGCCGTGCGCGGGGAGCACACGCACAGTGAGCCCGCTCCTCCGGTGCACCGGCCCGTCGTGCAGCGGGCCTCGGTCCGCGGGCAGATCGTCGACGCGTTGCGGGCCGCACTGGTGGCGGGGGACCTCAAGCCCGGGGAGGTGTACTCCGCGCCGGTGCTGGGCGAGCGGTTCGGGGTCTCGGCGACGCCGGTGCGGGAGGCCATGCAGCAGCTGGCTCTCGAGGGTGCGGTCGAGGTCGTGCCGAACCGGGGGTTCCGGGTGGTGGAGCGCGGGGCGCGGGAACTGGCGGAGCTGGCCGAGGTACGGGCGCTGATCGAGGTGCCGGTGATGCTGAGACTGGCCCGTACGGTGCCGGCCGAGCGGTGGGCCGAGCTGCGTCCCCTCGCCGAGGCGACGGTCCGCGCGGCGTCCTCCGGGTGCCGTGCGACGTACGCGGACTCCGACCGGGTGTTCCACCGGGCCGTGCTGTCCCTGGCGGGCAATGGGCAGCTGGTGCAGATCGCGGAGGACCTGCACCGGCGGGCGCAGTGGCCGCTGGTCGGGGCCGGTCCGGGCGCGCGGGGGCGGGCGGACCTGGTGGCGGACGCGCACGAACACACGGCGTTGCTGGACGCGTTGATCGCCCGGGACCTGGATGTGGTGCGGGCGCTGGTGGGGGAGCATTTCACGGGGGCGGTCGGCTGATCGGGCGGGATGCCTGCGGCGGCCTGTGGCTGCTTCGGTGGGGGTGCGCGTAGCGCCTTCCGGGGTGCGGTGGGTCGGGGCCGCGCCGGGGGGTGTCCGTCCT
>NZ_JBEXQJ010000020.1:0-152820 GCF_040612515.1 Streptomyces sp. NPDC006372
GAGGCAACCCTACGATTGTAGCCGCCAAATCCCGCCGTTACGCGGACAATCAATTCGCACTGCACTCAGCCATAGCTGAGTCAGTAGCCCGCGGCCCGGTGGGCGGCGCCGCCCCGTCGGGCTCCTGACCCGGCATGGGTTTGGGTCGCAACGCGGTCTGTTCCATGGCTCCCCTCCGGATGTGCGGATCGTCTCCGGCGGACGCGGAACGATCACGGCAGTTGCTCTACCCGGCACATCGGCGCATCACGAGCCACGAACGAGTGAGACTGAACGGTGCCTGTGGGGGCCTGGCGCGTCAGCCCGTGTGGCCCTCCCCGTGACCGCCGTGGGCACCGCCGTGGTCGAACTTCAGCACCTGGGACGGCATCACGACGAAGGGCCGCATCATGCCCATGTCCTCGTGCTCCAGCAGATGGCAGTGGTACATGAACCGGCCGTGCGCGCCGTCGAACTTCCCCATGACGCGCAGCATCTGGTTCCCGGGCACCCGGAAGACGTCCTTCCAGCCGCGCTCGTTGGGGGCGAGCGGCAGGGCCGTGCCCGCGTCGTGGCGGATCGGCGTGCGCGTGCCGCCCACCGCCGGGTCGAAGCCCGACACGTCGTACGCGTCACGGCCCAGCAGCTGGAAGTCGGCCAGGTGAATGTGCATGGGGTGGACGATCGGCGCGAGGTTGAGGAAGCTCCACTGCTCGTGGCTGCCCTCGGCGAGGGTGAAGCCGAGGGCGTCGTTGAACGTCCGTGCCGTACGCCGGTACGTCCGGGTCCTGCCGTCCGGCCCGGTGACCTGGATGACGCCGTCCGTGGGGACCTGGATGTCGCCCGGGTGCTCGACCTCGGCCATCTCCCAGATCTCGGGGTGGCCGCCGGCGCCCTTGGTGGCGGGCGGGGTGAGGACGACCAGGCGATGGCCGTGCCCGATGTCGTGGGTGAGGCGGCGGAAGGAGCCGGAGAGCACCGTGGGCAACTCGAAGGTGTCCGGCTCGCAGGTCTCACCGACCCGGAACTCCATGACGGCCGGGTACGGCACGTCACCCGCCGGGTCCGGCACTCCGGGCGGCTGGTTGCGGCCCTTGTTGACCAGGCGCAGCGTCCGGCCCTCGAGCCCCCGGAAGTCGGCCAGCAGGTCGAAACGCTCGGCCGGCGCGGCGGTCAGTGCCGGCAGGGTCTCCCCGAAGTCGACCGGGACGGGGCGCGGCAGCAACCCGCCGTCGCTGCCGATCTGGTGGAGGACACCGGGGACCGGGTTGTTCTCCTCGTCGACGAGGACGAGGTCGTAGATGCGCGCGTTGGAGGCGTTGACCAGCCGGAACCGGTACCAGCCCGCGTCGACGCCGGTGTACGGCCAGATACGGCCGTTGACCGTGGTGTACGGGCCGGTGAACGGGATGGAGACCGGCTTGCCCGTCTCCGGGTTCTGGTCCTGCACGATGACTGTCTTGTGCAGGAGCCGGCCGTTCAGACGGCCGTCCTCGTCGGTGTCGAGGTTGCGGTCGGCGAGCAGCAACGGGATCTCCCGCTCACCGCTCGGCAGCCGGAGGGCGTCCTCCTCGTCGTCCCGGACGAGGTAGGTGCCGTACAGGCCCGCCATCACGTTCCACCGGGTGATGTTCATGGCGTGGTCGTGGTACCACCACTGCACGGCCTGGTGGTCGTTCGGGTACTCGGAGAGCTGCGCGTCGCCGAAGGCGACCGCGTTGTCGGCCCAGCCGTCGTTGCCGCCGCCCGTCTGTGCGCCGTGCAGGTGGGTCACGGACCAGGCGGGCAGGGCCGCCACGTCCTTGTTCGGCTCGACGCCCTCACGTCCCGGTTCGGTACTGGCCTGCGGGCGGCCGTCCCGGCGCAGCTTCACCTCGACGGAGGTCACCGGGTACTCGCCGTCCTCGGGGATGCGGTTGGTCCAGGCGATGCGGACACGCTGCCCGCGCCGGACCTCGATGGTCGGGCCCGGGACCTGTCCGTCGTAGCCCCACATCAAGGTCGGCGGGAGCTGCGGGTGCAGGCGCACCCAGGTAGGGCGCAGGGCGATCTCGGTCTCGCGCAGGACGTCCCCGGAGGCGGGACGCAGGACGGGCGGGACGGGCAACTGTGCGACGTACGGCGTGAGTTCGGCCAGTGCGGGTGCCTGCTCGGTCTTCTCGGTGACGTCGGCCGGCTTGTCGATGATGTCGGTCAAGGTGAAACCCCCGTGTTGGTGCTTGTCTGTTCCCCTCACTGAGGAAGACCCCCGGAGCGCCGCCGGGGGTTCCTCGATGTCCCGTTCCGGATCGATCTGACTGGAAAGCGCCGTCTCAGCGAAGAGCGGGCACGGGCACGGCGGGTGGCCGGTCCGGGAGGAAGCCGTGGGCACGCCGGGCGAGCCACTCGTCCTTGTAACGGTCGACGTTCTGATGCCAGTTCAGGATGCCCGCCAGCCAGTTCCGCAGGTCCGTCACGTACTCCCCCATGACGGCTCGTCCCTCGTCCGAGAGCTGGACGTCGTCGTACAGGACCGGCAGTTCGTGTTCCACGACATGCTCGAACTGGCGCATGCGCTGACTCATCAGGTCGTGCACGACGCCGAGGGCGGCCGGGTAGTCGCAGCCGAAGAAGGACTGGACCACGAGGATGGCGTTGTGGATCTCGCCCTCGTACTCGATCTCCTTCTGGTACGAGAAGACGTCGTTGAGCAGGCACGCGAAGTCGATCGCGGCGTTCTCCAGGGAGCGGACCGGGCCGCTGCGGTAGAGCTCGGGCGGGACGGCCGGGCCGTGGCCCATCCGGCACAGGCTCAGGGTGAGGTCGGAGCCGAAGGTCGCGCGGCGCATCTCCAGGTAGTCGATCGGGTCGGGAACGCGGTTCTGGAACTGGTTGGACAGCTCCCACACCCAGCTCTCGGTCATGGCGTCGACCGAGGCCTTCAGGGTGCGCCGTTCCTCGGGCGTCATCCCCGCGGTGGTGCGCGACCACAGGTCGACGAGGCCGCGCTCCATGGCGTCGGCCGGGACCGGTGGCTCCTCACCGGTGACCGGCATGCAGTCGGACAGGCGTGCCGTGGCCAGCCGGGCGGCGACCAGGTCGCGGCGGCGGCCGTGGACCAGCGGGTAGTAGTCGTCGCCGTAGGTGCCCCAGGCGAGCCACTGGGCACTGAGGTCGAGGGCCTCGGGCGTGGCGTCCGGATCGAGGCCCGCCGCACAGAGCGCGAGGTCGTAGGCCCTGAGTTTGTCCTGGTCCCAGACGCCCTCGGCGAGGAGGCCCGTCCGGTCCGCCCAGGCGCGCAGACTCCGGCGGGCGTCGTCCAGGTGCGGGCTGAGCTCCAGCGGGAACGGCATGCGGATGTCGGGGATTCGCGCCGGGCCGACCTTCTGGTACGGCACATGCGTGTAGGAGCGCAGCCGCTCCGCACCCGCCGTCGCGAGCAGGGTGCGGACATCGGCCGCGGAGGTGCCGATGCCGGTGCATCCCGGCCACGGGCCGCCGCCGCGCGCGGCGTTCTCGTTCATGTAGCGGCTGGAGCGCAGATGCCACTCGTGACCGCCGGACTGCCAGTCCTGGAGTCCCTTGGTGTACGCCGCCACGGCCGCCACCTCGCCCGGGGTGAGGCCCTGCTCCAGGGCCACCGCGGGCACTTCGGTGAAGGCCGTGTGCTCGAACTGGTGGAGGCGGGAGGTGAGGACGTCGTTGACGGTGTCGGCGGCCTCCTGCGTGGTGCAGCCGAAGAAGGTCTCCAGGACGAGCACGCCGTTGCTGTTCTCGCCCTCGTCCTCCACCTCCCGCTGGTAGGAGAACAGGTCGTTGCGCAGGTGCACGGCGTCGGAGAACGTCTCCATCAGCACCCGCAGCGGCCTGGACCGGGCGACGGACGCGGGCACTTCGGCGGTCGCGTACTCCACGAGCCCGGCCGACCAGGGCGCGCCGCCCACCTTGCGGCGCATCTCGATGTACTCGACGGGGTTGGCGATCCGCCCCTCGTTGATGTTGGACAGCTCCCACATGGACTCGTTGAGCAGATGCTCGGTCGCCACGGCGAAGCGGCGGCGCCAGTCCTCGGACATCTTCGGCACCGTACGCGCCCACAGGTCGGCGAGGCCCGCCTCCACCGGGTTCTCCGGTTCCGGTACGGGGGTCGAGAGGTCCAGCGGCATGAACAGGGGCAGCCGGTCCAGGTGGGCCTTGCCGGCGACACGGTCCTGGCTGCGCTTGTACATCTCCAGGAAGTGGTCGTCGAAGAAGAAGACCCACACGTACCAGTCGGTGATGAGGGAGAGGGCGGGGCCGTCGCAGTCGGGGTGGGTGTAGGCGCACAGCAGGCCGTAGTCGTGCGCGTCGAGGTCGGTCTGCTCCCAGACGCCGGACCCCTCCAGCATGCCCATCTCGCGCGCCCAGTCCGTCGAGTGGGCCCGGGCCTCGTCGACGTGGGGGTTCAGGCGCGCGGGGTGCGGCAGGTAGAAGTGCGGGAGTTCGAACGGCTGCGTCATGGCCGGGCCCTACCCGGCGCCCCGTCACCGCATCCACGGCGTGGGACATGATCACACCATCGCGTGACTCACCCCCGGCTTCTGCGACTTCGCGTCCGCTACTCGGGGATCCTCACCTGGATCAGCGCGTGTGTGCCGCCGGTGCGCCAGCGCTCGCCCTCCGCAGCCACCAGTTCGGTCTCCGTACGGCTGTCGAGGCCGGTGATCACATCGGACTTCAGGGTGCGCAGGGCGGCGACCGGGCCGGGGAAGTAGGCCGTGACGTCCGGGAACGGAGTCGTCGGGGCCCACAGCCGGTCGCCCACGAGGCGGCGGTAGTTGAGGTCGCCCTTGACGATCGTGAGCGTGGCCGCGGCGAACTCGGCGCGCAGGTCCCCGGGCATCTCCTCGTACGGCAGCGGGGCGCTGGAGAAGGGTTGGGCGCGCAGGACGAGACGGCCGTCGGCCAGGGCGGACCACAGCCGGCGCCCGTACGCGGCGGCGGCTCCCCCGGCGCCGGTGAGGCGGCGCAGGGCGTCGACGACGTCGGCGGTGGTGGCGTCGGAGACGTAGTAGGGGTAGGGCTTGACGTGCAGGACCGCCCGTGCGATGCGGCCGCCGGCCAGGAGGTGGGCGATGAGGAGCAGATCGGGGACGAGTTCACGGCCGGCGTTGTCGGCGACCAGGCAGAGCGTGCCGTTGCCGGCGTCCGGTCCCTGGGCGTCGAGGAGCGACCAGAGCGCCTCGCTGTCGTCGGCGACCAGGCCCGGCGCGGCGTCCGCGGCCCGTGCGCCCTCGGCGGAGAGCCGGAAGCCGAGGTCGGCGCGGTTGCCCCAGAGGGAGCCGTGCAGGAGGGCCTGCGCCTGTTCGCCGGCGGGCC
Organism: Streptomyces sp. NPDC006372; assembly: GCF_040612515.1. Classification (NCBI taxonomy): domain Bacteria; kingdom Bacillati; phylum Actinomycetota; class Actinomycetes; order Kitasatosporales; family Streptomycetaceae; genus Streptomyces; species Streptomyces sp. NPDC006372. The sequence goes on from NZ_JBEXQJ010000020.1 coordinate 5,317, forward strand.
GGTGCGCGAGGTCGTCGAGTGCGGCCAGTTCCTCGTCGGTCTCCCGGGAGTCGAGTTCGGCGAGTTTGAAGGGGCGGAAGGGGTCGATGCCCTGCCAGGGGCCGGGGCCGAAGTAGCCGACGGCCTGGAGCAGTCGGCGGTAGAACCAGCTCTCGGACCAGAGCCACGGCACGTCGAACCAGGACCGGCCGGCGTACTCGCGCATCCCCCAGGCGTCCCAGAGGTCCCGGTCGTGCGCGTCGGCGGGGAGCGGTTCGATCTCGCCCTTGGTGCAGTTCGTCAGCAGTTCGTCGAGCGCGCGGTGCTGCCCGGGTTCGTACGGGAAGGCCTCACGCACCTGCCGGATGATCGCGGGGTGCCGTTCGGCCAGCACGCTGTGCGGGAAGGAGCCCGGCTGGTTGCCGAGGAGGACGGGTGCGGACGGGGTGTCGGGCATACGGCTCACCGTAGCGCGCGGATCTCCGGTCCCGGACGGATGCTTCAGACCGGCGCGAGTTCCCGTTCCAGGCGGGCCGCGAGACTCAGGTAGCGGGCGCGGCGGGTCACCGGGACCAGGCCGCGGATGAGTATGTTCCACATCTCGGCCGTCCTGCGCGGCTGGCGGGCGACGGGCTCGCGGGAGCGGCCGACGACCCGGGTGCCGACGAAGAAGCAGACCAGGGAGTGGGCCACCACGTCGATGTCGATGTCCGGGTGGACGTCGGCCTCCTTGACCGCGCCGACGAGCCGGGCCGTGACGATGTCCAGCCATTCCGTGAACGGGTGGCTGAGCGGCGGGCGGGGCCGGATCCCTCCGGTGGCGAGCCGCAGACCGGCCCGCAGGACGGGGTCCTCGACGGACATGCGGGTGATGCCGAACGTGAGGCGCATCAGCGCCTCGAGGGAGGTGTGACCGCGGTTGTCGGTCTCCTTCGCCAGCCGGCGGGCGGTGTGCGACTGGAGTTCGAGGATCGCGTGGGCGAGATCCTCCTTCGCCGCGAAGTGGAAGTACAGGGCACCCTTGGTGACCGAGGCGTGTTCCACGATGTCGCTGAGACTGGTTGATTCGTAGCCGCGACGGTCGAACAGGTCAGCGGCGGCCGTGATGATCGTCGAGCGGGTCTGCTCGGCTCGCAACTGCCTCACCATCGACTGATCTCTCCCGGGACGGAAATGAACGGGTCATGCCGTTTGTTTTTACCCCCCGTACACGATAACTCACCCTGAGACGGCGCTCATCACACCAGTGTGCCGGAGTGCGGGTGCACATCCGGCAAAACAAACGCAACCGGTGAAAGAAAACAGCGCGTTCGGTATCTAACTGTGGGGGTTGTGCGGCCAGACGTAAAGGCGGGCCGGCAGGTGCCCCATCCGCACCTGCCGGCCCGCCCGCTCGTGGCTGGATCCGTTCAGCGTTCCCGTGCCGGGATCAGAAGGTCAGCTTCCAGCTGTTCAGCGTGCCCGTGTCCTGCGCCGCGGTGTCCTGGACGCGCAGCTTCCAGGTGCCGCCCGCGCTCTCGCTCGAGGCGTTCACCGTGTACGTGGTCTTCACGTCGTCGGCGGAGTCCGAGGCGGCGGACTTCAGCCGGTACGCCGAACCGTCCGGCGCGATCAGGTCGATGACCAGGTCGCCGCGGTAGGTGTGGGTGATGTCGACCCCCACCTGGAGGGCCGACGGGGCGTTGCCGCTGCGGCCGGTGACGCTGATCGGCGACTCGACGGCCGCGCCGTTGTCCGGGATGGCCACGGCCGTGGTGCTGGAGAAGGTGGTGCCGGTGGACGTACCGCCCTTGACGGCCTGGACCGTCCTGGCGGCGTCCGCGAGGCCGGCGCCGCAACCGCCGGAGCAGGTGCCGGGCAGCGCACGGGCGTTGGCCTTGATGGCCGACTCGATCTGGGCCGGCGTGAGGGCGGAGTTGGCCGACTTCACCAGCGCGGCGAGGCCCGCGACGTGCGGGGTCGCCATGCTCGTGCCCTGGTAGTAGGCGTAGTTCTCGCTCGACGGCGTCTTGGAGCCGGAGTTCAGGGTGGAGAGGATGCCGTTGGCGGTGGAGGTGCGGGTCTCACCGCCGGGGGCGGCGATGTCGACCAGCGAACCGTAGTTGGAGTACGAGGCCCGGCTGCCGGCACGGTTGGTCGCGGCCACCGCGATGACGTTGTTGCAGTTGGCCGGGGAGGCGTTCGAGACGTTCTGGTTCTCGTTGCCGGCCGCGACGACGACCGTGGTGCCGCGGTTCACGGCGCCGTTGATGGCGCTCTGGGTGGCGGTGGAGCAGGCACCGCCGCCGCCGAGGCTCATGTTGATGACCTTGGCGACGTTGGTGTTGGCGGGCACGCCGGAGACGGTGCCGCCGGAGGCCCAGGTGATGGCGTCGATGATGTCGGAGTCGTAGCCACCGCACTTGCCGAGGACGCGGACCGGGGAGATCTTCGCGCCGTACGCGATGCCGGCGACGCCCTTGCCGTTGTTGGTGGCGGCGGCGATGGTGCCGGCCACGTGCGTGCCGTGCCAGGAGGAGGTGGAGGCCGGGATGCCCTGGCCGCACTCGTTGTCGTTGTACCAGTCGCCCGGGTCGGCCGGGTTGCTGTCACGGCCGTTGCCGTCGACGGAGACGGCGGTGTCGGAGATGAAGTCGTAGCCGCCGACGATGTTCGCGGCCAGGTCGGAGTGGGTCACGTAGCCGGTGTCGATGACGGCGACGGTGACGCCGGTGCCGGTGGTGGTGTCCCAGGCGGCGGGGACGTTCATGCCGGCGGTGGACTCGAAGAGGTCCCACTGTTTGCTGTACTCGGTGTCGTTCGGGGTGACGGCCGTCGGCTTGTTCAGGCGGTCCGGGACGACGTAGGCGACCTGCGGGTCGGCCTGGTACTGGGCGACGACGTCGGCGACGTCCGCCCGGGTGGGGTTCGCGCCCAGCTCGACGAGGGCCGCGCCGGTGCCGAGACGGCGCTGGAAGTCGACGTCCTCGCCGGTCTTCTCGGCCTTGGCCTCGGCGTCGGCGGCCGCGGCCTTGTTCGACCTGGCCTCGGAGGCGCCGGACTTGTAGCCGACGATGAGCCGCTCGGCCGGGGTGCCGGGGGCGGCCTCGGTCCGGTCGGCCGGGACCGCGGCGGCCCGGCCGGGGGCGGCCTCCTGGGCCACGGCGACCGTGGCGGGGGCGGCGGTCAGCAGGGCGGCGGAGACGACGGCGACGGATATCAGCTTCCGTCTGAGCTCTGGGGAGGTACGCACGGTCGTTGCCTCTTTCGAAACCGGGCTCCGGGCTGAGCGCGGAGCGGCGGTGGACGCGCTTCGTCGTCGAAGCGGAGGGGGGTGGTTCGACAAGCGACGCGATGGCCGGCCAGGCGTGTGGGGAGCGGACCGTTCGGGGTTACCTGTGGGTCAGCTGTGCTCGAACGATAGGCAAGGTGAAGGTCTTCGGGATACGGGGGAAACCCTCGATCCGGCTGGAAAACAACCCTGTATGGCGGCCAGTTGGCCGTGATTGGCCCGCTTTCGAACGGGTCTCGGCGCGGTGAACGCGCCGGGCCGCTTTCCCGTACTGCACTTCCGACCGCTCCCGCCCGGCCGAGGAGATGCAGACGGATGCTCCGAACGACCACACACCGCACCGCACTCGCGGCCGCCCTTGTCACCCCGCTGCTGCTGCCGCTCTGGACGGCGGCACCGGCGCGGGCGCACGGTGCGCCGACCGATCCGCTGAGCCGGGTGGTGGCCTGCTCCCCCGAGGGCGGCGACGACGCCGGCTCGGCGGCGTGCCGCGCGGCCGTCGCCGCGAACGGCGGGCCCTTCACGGCGTGGGACAACCTGCGGGTGGCGAACGTGAACGGCCGGGACCGGCAGGTCGTGCCCGACGGGAAGCTGTGCAGCGGTGGACTGCCCGCTTACAAGGGGCTCGACCTCGCCCGCGCGGACTGGCCCGCGACCCGTGTCACGCCCGGCGCGACGCTGACCATGCGGTACGTCTCGACGATCCCGCACACCGGCACGTTCCGGATGTACCTGACGAAGCCCGGCTACGACCCGACCGGACCGCTGTCCTGGTCCGACCTGCCCGAGAAGCCGTTCGCCGAGGTGACGGACCCGGCGCTGACGGACGGCGCGTACCGCCTCGAGGCGACCCTGCCGTCCGACCGGACCGGGCGGCATGTGCTGTACACGGTCTGGCAGAACAGCAGTACGCCGGACACGTACTACTCGTGCTCGGACGTGGTGTTCCCGGAGGGGGAGAAAAAGGAGACCCAGAAGGAGCCCCGGAAGGAGACCCAGAAGGAGCCCCAGAAGGGGGTGGAGGAGGAGACGGAGCAGAAGGCGGATCAGCAGCGGGGAGGGGCGGGGGACGCCACCCCGGCGGCCTCCACCGCCGAGCCCTCCTCGGGCCCGTCCACGCCCATGCTGGCGGGCGGCGCCGCTGCGGTGCTGGTGCTCACCGGCGGCGCCGCCCTGGCGGCACGGCTGCGTCGGCGCTGAACCGACGCCACTCGGCTGCTAGTTCACGTCGACGGCGACACCGTTCGCGGTCACCGGGGCGTACTTGGCGGTGAAGAAGGCGTTGGCGAAGCACAGCGACGAGCCGGACACCTTCGTGAACTGCTGGTTGGTGAAGGAGATGCTGTGGTCGGCGTTGTTCGCCTTGCCGGTCAGGCCGGGCGCCTGGTAGACGCAGTTGATGGTGCCGAGCAGGGTGCGCAGCTTGACCGTGGACTGGACGGTGGAGCCCGCGGCCGGGGTCACGGCGACGGTGCCGTCGGAGGAGACGCTGGTGGTGTAGGGCAGGTTGTCGACGGTGATGCCGCTGACGCCGAGCACACCGACCACGTTGGCGGTACAGCCGCTGGTGTCGAAGGTGTGCGAGGTCAGGGACTCCGTGGCGGTGCCGGGGGCGGCGGGGTTGCCGGTGACGGTGGCGGAGAACGCCGACGAGGTGCACGAGATGCCACTGGTGCCGGTGGCGCTGGAGTAGAAGGTGGCGGCGGTGCCGCTCGCCAGGGACGCGTTGAGGACGTCCCCGACCGCCACGGCCGCGCCGCCCGCGGTGAGGACCGGGGTGTCGGCCGCCGAGGCGGGGGTGGCGAGGCCCAGGGCGGCGACGGCGGCGGTGAGGGTGAGGAGGGTGCGCGTACGCATGCGGGTGTACCTCTTTCTGTGAAGCGAGGGGAGGGGGGACGCGGGTGCGCGTCCGCCGCCGCCGGCCCGTCACGCCTTCTCCGTACGTGACGGGCCGGCAACGGCAGTCCGGTCACCGGCCGGAGGGCCGCACGGGACGCGGCTCCGGACGGGCCGGGTGGGGGGTGGCTGGTGGCACGTCGTGCAGGAAAGGGGACCGTGCCGGGGCCGTGGAGGGTCGGACTCGGGCGGTGGAGAGCCCGTGTGGACACACCGGGCGGCGGGATTTCCCGTACGAGACGGGCGGTCCGGGGCACGCGGACGGCGCCGCGTGGCGGATCCGGCGCCACGGATCCGGTGGGACGAGGAGAGTTGTAGACCTACTCGTCAGTCAACGTCAAGGCTTCGCAGGGGAGTTGTGCGCGGGTTGAGCCTTCCCCGACAGTGGTGACTCACATGCGGCGCACATTCAACACTCTTTGTTCACACTTCCCTTGACCCTTCATGTAACCCCCGGTAACTTCCGAATCGGCTACTGCGGCGTAACGAGAAAGCCCTTGCGACCTCCGGGAGTCGCGGGGAGACGTGCGTACGCGGTCGGTGTCCGCGCCAGGGCAACGTGCCACCGAAGTCCGATCCGCACCGACATGCACCTGGAGCAGACATGACCTCCTCCGCCGAGCACAGCCCCGAAAGACCGGACGGCGCCGCCGTGCCGGACGTCAGTGATGTCCCCGCGCGACGCGGGCGGGTCCGGGCGCGCCGGACCGCGGTGATGGCGGTGCCGGCCACCCTGGTCGCCGCCGGACTCGCGGTCATGACCGCCGAGGGGGCGCTGGGCGTGCAGTTCGCCATCTCCGGCATGCCGTTCACGGTCACCGCCACCGATCTGAACGGCAAGGGCTTCGCGCAGTTCGGCGGCCTGGACGAGATGGCCGAGGGCAGCCCGAACGCCGGTGAGACCGGCGGTCAGGTGCTGGTCGTCACGTCGGTGATCAAGGACGCGACGCTCACCAAGCTGTGCCAGAGCGTGGACCTGGGCGGCACGAACCTGATCATCAGGGCGGGTGGCGGCGACAAGAAGGTCAGAGCCACCGACCTGACGACCGACTCGACGGAGCTGTCCGGCGACGCCGCGTTCAAGAACATCGAGATCGGCAACGACGCCAGCAAGCTCAACAAGGCCGGCAAGCTCGGCAAGGGGCCGATCGGCGTGTTCAGCCAGCAGTCCGACCGGGTGCGCATCAAGAACCTGCGGCAGACCAACTACGCCACGACGGCCGGTGTGTTCAGGCTGCCGGGGCTGACGCTGGGCTTCGGCGAGAAGGGGTGCTGATGCCCGGCGCATCGCCCGGGAGGTTCCGGCCCGCCTTCCGCCGGTGGCGGGCCGGCCGTCCGTTCTGGGGCGGGCTGCTGCTCGCCCTGGGCGGGGCGGAGGTGCTGCTCACCCTGAAGGCGTCGCTGGACGTCATCCTGCACGTCGGCATGCAAGGGCTGGCCGGCTACCTGCTGCCCACCGTCATGCTGCTGTGCGGATTGCTGATCCTCTTCAGCCCGGCCCAGCGCCTGTTCTACTCGGTCATCGGGGTGCTGGTCTCCCTGGGCAGTTGGATGACCTCGAACCTGGGCGGCTTCTTCGTCGGTCTGCTCCTGGGCGTCGTCGGCAGCTGCCTCACCTTCGGCTGGCTCCCGGACCAGGAGCCGCGGGTCAGCCGGCGCAAGCGCAGGAAGGAGGCGCGGGCCGCGAGGGCGGTGGCGCAGCCCCTGGAGCGCGAAGCAAGCCAGACCGCCTGAAACAAGCCAGTGATCGGCCATCCCCTGGCGTCGCACCGCCGCGGCCACTTGGCTGGACGGGGCGCGCTCTCACCCAAGAGGTGCGGGCACGTCACGCGAACGACCGCCAGCGCAGGGAGAGTCCGATGGAGTTCACCCACCCGATTGTGATCGACCCGACCGGCAGCGACATCCACGGCGAGGCCACCCGGATCCGCGAGCGCGGGCCCGTCACCCCCGTCGAACTCCCCCACGGCGTCCCGGCCTGGGCGGTGAGCAGCACCCCGCTGCTGAAGCGGCTGCTCACCGACCCGCGGGTGTCGAAGGACCCGCGCCGGCACTGGCAGCGCTGGATCGACGGCGAGGTCTCACCGGACTGGCCACTGTTCACCTGGGTCGCGGTGACGAGCATGTTCACGGCCTACGGCACCGAGCACAAGCGGCTGCGCACCCTCGTCTCCAAGGCGTTCACCGCCCGCCGCACCGCCGCGCTGCGGCCGCGGATCGAGGAGATCACCGGGTCGCTGCTCGACCGGGTCGCCAAGGCCGCGGCCGGCGCTGCCGCGGACGGCCACGCGGTCGATCTGCGGGAGGAGTTCTGCTATCCGCTGCCCATCCGGGTCATCGGCGAACTGCTCGGCCTGCCGGAAGAGTTGGGGCCCGAACTGCGCGCTGTGGTGGACGGCGTCTTCCACACCTCGGCCGACGCGGCCGAAGTCACCGACATGTATGCCCGGTTCTACGCCGTCCTCGGTGAACTCGTCGCCGTCAAACGGGCGTCACCCGGCGACGACCTGACCTCCGCGCTCATCGCGGCCCACGAGGAGGAGAGCGGCACCCGGCTGAGCGAACAGGAGCTGCTCGACACGCTGCTGCTGGTGATCAGCGCGGGCCACGAGACGACGGTCAACCTGCTCGACAACGCCGTCCACGCGCTGCTCACCCACCCCGGCCAGCTCGCGCACGTCCGTGACGGGCGGGCCACCTGGGACGACGTGATCGAGGAGACCCTGCGGGCCGAGGCACCGGTGGCCAGCCTGCCGCTGCGGTACGCCGTCGAGGACCTCCCGCTCGGCGAACTGGGCGGCCCGGACGGCGCGGTGATCCGCAAGGGCGAGGCGATCCTCGCCTCCTACGCCGCCGCCGGACGCGACCCGGAGCAGCACGGCCCGGACGCCGCCCGGTTCGACGTCACCCGTGCCGCGAAGGACCATCTGGCCTTCGGATACGGCGTCCACCACTGCCTGGGCGCCCCGCTCGGCCGGCTGGAGGCCCGCGTGGCCCTGCCGGCCCTGTTCGAGCGGTTCCCCGGCCTCACCCTCGCCGTGCCGTCGGACGAGCTGCGGCCGGTGGACTCGTTCATCTCCCACGGCCATCGGTCGCTGCCGGTCCTGACGGGCTGACGGGCGACCCGGCGGGCGCCGGATCTCCGGAGACCGGTTCTCCGGCGCCCTCCTCCTTCAGTGCCCTCGCCAGTAGTACACCTGCCGGCGCCCCTCCCGGCGGGAGCGGACCAGACCGGCCAGCTTCAGCTTGGTGAGGTGCTGGCTGACCGCGGGCAGCGCACCGCCGACCCGCTCCGCGAGCCCGGTCACGTCGCTCTCGCCCTGGGCCAGCGCCCACACGATGTGCAGCCGGGCGGGCGAGGCCAGCAGCCCGAAAGCCGCGGACGCCTGGGCGAGCACGTCGGCGGAGGGGTCCTCGAAGCCACTGCCGGCTGCCGCCACCGTGCCGCCCTTCCGTCGTCGCCGTCATCACCGTCGTCCCGCGAGCCGCCCCAGTCTAGGCGGCTCCCAGAGGAGTCCCGGAAAGCCGTTTTCCGCGACTTCGTCCGGGCGGTGTCGGCAGCCACCCCCTGGCGTCCGAACCGCACGGACGGTACGGAAAGCCGAGGTGAGCGCATCCGGAACGAGGACATGGCGACGTACGGGACGGGGGCGCGCACGGCATGACCGGGAGCACGCCGTTCGACCGGCCGAACGGTCATCACGATGCGGCGGCGGCAACTCACTGCATGTGGCCGCTCACTTGACGACCAGTGGTCACACACGGTTGGCTCCGGGCCAGCGAGAGTCATCGGGTCGTGCACGTTCATGGCCAGGCCTGTGCTCTCACCCTGCTCTTGCTCGGCCGCACAGCGAGGTCCGCCCCCCATGAACACTCCTCCCCCACCGCACACCACAGCGAGACTCGCCCGGGTCGCCGCTCTGGCGTCCGCCGTGTGTCTGCTGGTGGCCGGCTGCTCCGCCCTCGGCGCGGCCCGGGACGGGCAGGGCGCGGACGCGGCGGGCGGGCCGGGCGACGGCATGAAGGTCGCCATGGTCACGCACGGCGGCAAGGGCGACGCCTTCTGGGACCTGGTGCGCAGAGGCGCCGAGACGGCGGCCGCCAAGGACGGCGTCGACCTGACCTACGCCAGCGACTCCGATCCGGCCGCACAGGCCGACCTGGTGCGCGACGCGGTCCGCGACAAGGTCGACGGCATCGCGGTGACCCTGGCCAAGCCGGCGGCGATGCGCGGGCCGATCGCCCAGGCCAAGGCGGCCGGCATCCCCGTCGTCGGGCTCAACTCGGGCATCGACGCCTGGCGGCCGTCGGGGCTCCTGGAGTACTTCGGCCAGGACGAGTCCGTCGCGGGCCGCGCGGTCGGCGACAAGCTGGACGAGGTGAAGGCCAAGCACGTCCTGTGCGTGGTGCACGAGCGCGGCAACGTGGCGCTGGAGGCCCGCTGCGCGGGCGTGAAGAAGACCTTCCACGGTGACACCGACAACCTGTACGTGGACGGCAGCGACATGGACGCGGTGGACGCCACGATCGCCTCCCGGCTGCGGCAGGACACGAGCATCGACGAGGTGGTCACCAACGGCGCCCAGTACGCGCTCAGCGCCGTCAAGGCAGTGAGACAGGCCGGCAGCAGGGCCAAGATCGCCACCTTCGACCTCAACAAGGACCTGGTGAAGGCGGTCCAGGACGGTGACGTGCAGTTCGCCGTGGACCAGCAGCCGTACCTCCAGGGCTACCTCGCGGTGGACGCCCTGTGGCTGTACCGGACCAACGGCAACGTCAGCGGCGGCGGGACCTCGCCGGTGCTCACCGGTCCGGCCTTCGTGACCCGGTCGAACGTGTCCGCTGTGGCCCGGTTCGCGGCCGCCGGAACCCGGTGACCGGACGCTTCCTGTGAGGGTGTCGCCAAAGATTCGTTCAGGCCCGGTCCCTGTGTTCACTTGTACGGATAACATCCTGCACATCCCATGTGCCGCGCCCGGCATCCCCTCACCCTCGCGATCGTCCCCCGCACCCCCGCGACCGTCCCCCGCGCTCCCCGACCGTTCCGCCTCCCCGTTCCTCGCTCCCCGCTGATCGCCCTAGGACGACGATGTCTCGACGGACAGGTGCCCGGCGCCGTCTCGGTTCCATACGCCTCTCCCTGGTGCTTCTGGCCCTGGTGCCGAGCGTCACCCTCGCCGCCATGTGGGGCGTGACCACGATCCAGATGTTCTCGGAGGGGCTTCGGCTGCGTGACCAGACGGAGCTGAGCCGGTCGACCGGCGCCATGGGCACCGACGCGACACTCGCACTGCAGCGGGAACGCAGCCTGTCGGCGGCCTGGCTGGCCTCGCCCAAGGGCTCCCGGGCCAGGCTCGACGCGCAACGCGAGGAGAGCGACAAGGCGGTCGCGAAGCTGGTCGGGCAGGCGGACGCGATCGAGAAGGCGCCCTCCCGCGTCTCGGACCGGCTGTACTCGGTGCTGGGTTCGGTGGGCAGCCTGGAGTACTACCGGGACCAGGTGGACAACCCCACCGACATCACCCCCCAGCAGGCGCTCGACCAGTACTCCTCGATCATCGACGACCAGATCCACGCCTTCCAGGAGCTCTCCCAGGTCGACGACGGCGACCTCACCTCGCAGGCCGGCCCGCTGGTCGCGCTGGAGCACGCGGCGGAGCTGGTCTCCCGGGAGGACGCGCAACTGACCCTGGCCTGGCCGACCGGGCATCTGGACGACAAGGCCTGGGTGCAGTTCGCCGAGCTGGTGAACACCCGGCGCTGGCTGGTCCAGGACCAGGTGCTGCCCCAACTGACCGGAGATGCCAAGGCGCGGACCGAGCGGATCCTGGCGAGCCCCGAGTGGCGCACGCTGCAGGCCGTCGAGGACCAGGTCCTGGCGGCCCGCAACTCCAGCGCCGAAGCGGACCGGATCGCCCTGCCGGACGCGCAGAAGCGGTGGAACGCCGCCATGGACGAACTCTCCGACCACTACGCGACCCTGATCGAGCAGCAGACGACAGGACTGCTGGAACGCAGCGCCGACAAGGCGGACGGGCTGCTGATCAAGGCGGGCTTCCTGAGCGCCGGCGGCCTGCTCGCGCTGCTGCTGTGCGTCGGGATGTCCTGGCGGATCACCCGCTCGCTGTCCCGGCGGCTGCACGGCCTGCGCCGGGCCGCCGTCAGCCTCGCGCAGGAGCGGCTGCCCGACGTGGTGGCGCGGCTGGAGCGGGGCGAGACCGTCGACCCGGAGTCGGCGGCGAAACAGCTGGACTACGGCCACGACGAACTCGGCCAGGTGGCCCGGGCGTTCAACACCGCCCAGCGCACCGCCGTGCACACGGCGGTGGAACTCGCCGACACCCGGCGCGGCTTCCAGAAGATCATCCTGGGCATCGCCCGGCAGAGCCAGAACCTGGTCAACCTCCAGCTCAGCAAGCTGGACGCGCTGGAGCGTGAGCACAGCGACCCCGACATCCTCAAGGGCCTGTACGAACTGGACTCCACGGCCAGCCAGTTGCGCCGCTACGAGGAGAACCTCGTCATCGTCAGCGGCGAACGGCCCGGCCGCAGCTGGTCCGAGCCGGTCGCGCTGATCGACATCCTGCGCAGCGCTGTCGGCGAGGTCGCCGAGTACCAGCGGGTGGAGGTGCACACCGAGGAGGAGGTGTACGTCGCCCCGCCCGCGGTGGCCGACGTCATCCACCTGCTGGCCGAGCTCATCGACAACGCCACCGCGTACTCCCCCGCCCCGAGCCCCGTCACGGTGCGTGCCGGGATGGTGGCCAAGGGCCTGGCGGTCGAGGTCGAGGACCGCGGCCTCGGCATGTCGGAGGAGGACTACGCGTCCTTCAACGAACAGCTGGCGGTGCCCCCGCAGTTCGACGTGGTGGCGCTCGCCGACGATCTGCGGCTCGGCATGTTCGTGATCGCCCAGCTGGCCCACCGGCACGGCATCACGGCGACCCTGCGGTCCTCGCCGTACGGCGGGACCACGGCGATCGTGCTGATCCCGCACGAGATCGTGGTGCGGGAGGTCCCGGACGGCGGGACGTCCCGGGCGCGCGGCGCCGGCGGCGGAGCCGGCGTGAACGGTCTGGTGGCCACGGCCGGGCCGAGGGGCACGGGCGGCGGCCCCCCGGAGGGCGGACAGGTCCCGGAGGACGGGCGGGCCCCGGTGGACGGGAGGGATGCCACGGACGCCGGGCGGGCCGCGGCGTCCCAGGACGTCGAGGAGCCGCGCGGAGGCGAGGCCCCGCAGGGGACCGAGCGCGTCGCAGGATCCCCCCGCGAGCCCCGCCCCCTCGTCGCGGCGCGCACGGCCTCCGCCACCGCCCGGACCGCCGCCCGCGAGGTCGTGCCCCGCCGTGACGGTCTCGCCCCGCTCCCCCGCCGGGTGCCGCAGACCAGCCTGGTGGAGGAGCTGCGGGAGGAGCCCGGGCCCGACGACGGCTCCCTCGACGAGTTCACCGCGGAAGCGGCCGCCTCCTCCCTGGCCGGTTTCCAGCGCGGCACGCTCCGGGCCCGTGACGGCGACGCCGAGCCGCCGTCCGACGAGACCTCGACCGCACCGCCCCGGCAGGCCATCGCCGCCCCCGTCCCCCCGACTCCGCCCGCCGACCGCTGACGAAGGACACCGCAAATGACAGGCCCCATCCCCGCCACGCACACCCAGCTCGACCAGCTGCTGACCGGACTCGTGGAGCGGGTCGCCGACGTGAACCAGGCCGTGGTGCTCTCCGAGGACGGCCTGGTGGTGAGCAAGTCCACCGGGTTCCTGCGCGACGACGCCGAGCGCCTCGCGGCGACCGCGTCCGGACTGATGAGCCTCAGCAAGGGCGTCAGCATGGACTTCCGGGGCGGTCCGGTGCGCCAGGCGCTCATCGAGATGGCCAACAGCTATCTGATCCTGACCTCCGCCGGTCCCGGCGCGCACCTGGTGGTGCTCACCGGGCCGGGCGCGGACGTGGGGGTGGTGGCGTACCAGATGAACATGCTGGTGAAGAAGATCGGCGAGCACCTCAGCGCGGCACCGCGGGGCATGGCCGGTCCCGTCGTCGACCCAGGCGTGTGAGGTGGGCGGAGGCGACTCGGCGGGCCGGCTCGTACGGCCGTTCGCTCTGACCGGTGGCAGGACCCGGCCCAGCCGCGCCGACTTCACGCTCATCGCGACCGTCACCGCGGTCGATCCGCAGCCTGTGGTGGCGGTCCGGTGCCAGCCCGAGCACACCCGGATCCTGCGGCTGTGCGCCGAGCCGGTGGCCGTGGCGGAGCTGGCCGCCCGGCTCGACCTCCCGGTGAGCGTGGTCGTCATCCTGCTCTGCGACCTGCTGGAGGCGGGCCGCATCACCGTCCGCCCGCCGCGCCTCGTTTCCCGCACCACCCCGGACCTGGACCTGCTGCAGAAAGTGAGGGACGGCCTTGGCCGGCTCTGACTCCACCACCGACGCGTCCTCGGCACCCGACACGGTCAAGATCCTCGTCGCCGGCGGCTTCGGCGTCGGCAAGACCACCATGGTCGGGTCGGTCAGCGAGATCGCCCCGCTGCGTACCGAGGAACCCCTGACCATGGCCGGTCTGGGCGTCGACGACCTCGACGGCATCGAGGAGAAACGGGCCACCACCGTGGCCCTGGACTTCGGCCGGATCACCATCAGCCGGGAGCTGGTGCTGTACCTGTTCGGCACGCCGGGACAGCAGCGCTTCTGGTTCATGTGGAACGACCTGGCCCTCGGTGCGCTGGGTGCCGTGGTCCTGGTCGACGTCCGCAGACCCGAGTCGAGTTTCGCCGCGATCGACTTCTTCGAGCGCCGGGACATCCCGTTCGTCGTGGGCGTCAACGGCTTTCACGGCGAACACCCGTACCCGCCGGAGGACATCCGGGAGGCGCTCGCGATACCGCAGGACGTCAAGGTGCTGCTGTGCGACGCCCGGGACCGGGAGTCGTGCCGTGACGTGCTGATCGCCCTGATCGACCAGCTGATCGCGTCGGCGGTGCAGGCTTAGGGAGTTAGTTCGGGCCGGCACGTCGTGCGGCCCGGACGGGCGTCGCCGTCCGGGCCGGAGGGTCGGCCGGACGGTCAGACCAGCCCCTGCGACTTCAGCCAGGCCTTGGCCACGTCCAGCGGGTCCTTCTTCTCGAGCTGCACCTGCGTGTCCAGGTCGAGCAGCGCCGCGGTGTCGAGCTTGGCCGAGACCGCGTCGAGCGCCGCGGCGCCCTCCTTGGACAGCTCGCCCTTGCGGACCAGGGGCTGCACGTTCTGGAAGCCGAAGAGGTTCTCCGGGTCCTTCAGGACGACGAACTTGTCCCGGGCGATGGTCGGGTCGGTGGTGAAGAGGTCCGCGGCCTGCACCGTGTTCTTCTTCAGCGCCGTCTGGGTCAGCGGCCCGCCCGCGTCGAGGGACTTGAAGGTCTTGAACTCCAGCCCGTACACCGACTTCAGGCCCGCCAGGCCCTGGTGCCGGGTCTGGAACTCGGGCGAGCCGCCGAACACCAGGTCCTTGGCGGCGTCCTTGAGGTCGGCTATGGAGGAGTCCGAGGTGAGCTTGTACTTCTTCGCGGTCTCGGCGTTGACCGTCACGGAGTCCTTGTTCTGCGCGGCCGACGGCTTCAGCAGCTCCAGCTTGGAGTCGAGCTTGCCGTCGATCGCGGTGGTGGTCTCCTCGACCGTCTTCGGCTTGGCCTTGGCGTCGAGGTAGGCGAGCAGGGAGCCGTTGTACTCGGGCAGCACGGTGATGGTGCCGTTCTTCATCAGACCGTAGGTGGTCTCGCGGCTGCCGATGTTGGGCTTGTAGGTGACCTTGATGCCCTTGGCCTTGAGGGCCTCGCCGTAGATGTCGGCGAGCAGGATGCTCTCGGCGAAGTTGTTGGAGCCGACGACGACGGTGTCGCCCTTCGCCCCGCCGCCCTTCAGGGGGTCCTCGGAAGTGCCGCCGGAGGAACAGCCCGCCAGGAGCGCCACTGCCGCGCCGAGCGCGACCGCGGCCGCGCCGGGATGCCTCGTGATGGACCGGGTGCTGCTCTTCGCCGTAGTAATCACCCACTGATCCAAGCCAGCCGATAATCGGTCAGTCAAGAGCAGCCTGGTTACCAATCGGCGTCGATCTGGACCGGATTGCGCTACTCGCCCCTCATCGCCTGCGCACCCCCGGCGACACCGTGACCCGCGCCACTCCCCAGAAGAGCGCGAGCGTGACCAGCGCCAGGACGGCCACCAGGGTCGCGCCGCCCACCACCTTCTCGTAGTTGCGCTGGTAGAGGCCGTCCACGATGTACCGGCCGAGGCCGCCCAGGCTGACGTAGGCGGCGATGGTCGCGGTCGACACGATCTGGATGGCCGCCGAGCGCAGTCCGCTCAGGATCAGCGGCAGCGCGACCGGCAGTTCCACCTGGAAGAGGATGCGCGACTCGTGCATGCCCATGCCGCGGGCGGCGTCCACCGGTGACGGGTCGACGCTGCGCATCGCCTCGTAGGTGGTGACCAGGATCGGCGGGACGGCGAGGACGACCAGCGGGATCATCACGGGCAGCATGCCGAATCCCAGCAGGGTCGTCATCAGCACCAGCAGACCGAAGCTGGGCAGGGCCCGCCCCGCGGTGGCGACCAGGGACAGGGCGTTCCCGCCCCGGCCGTAGTGGCCGGTGACCAGGCCGATCGGCAGCCCGATGGCGGCGGCGAGGAGCAGCGCCTGAAGGGTGTACCGCACGTGTTCCCCGAGGCGGGCGGGGATGCCGTCGTAGCCGTGCCAGTGGGCGCTGTCGCTGAAGAAGGAGTTGACGAAGTTCAGTACGTTCACCGGGCGGCATCCTCAAGGACGGGCGCCGGCTTGCGGCGGGTCGTGCCGCTCGGCATCCAGGGCGTCAGCAGCACACGGACGAGAACCAGCAGGGCGTCGACGAGGATCGCCAGGAGGGCCGTGGTGATCACGGAGTTCCACGTGAGTTCGGGCCGGTTGTAGATCTGCGCGTCGTGGAGCAGGTTGCCGAGCGCGCCCTGGTTGCCGATCAGCATGCCGACGCTGACGAGGGAGATACTGGACACGGTCGCCACCCGCAGACCCGCGATGATCGCCGGGACCGCGATCGGCAACTGCACCTGGAAGTAGCGCCGTACCGGGCCGAAGCCCATGGCCGTGGCGGCGGCCAGGGTCTCCTCGGACACCGAGCGCACCCCGTCGACGATCGCCGGGACGAGCACCACCAGGCTGTACACGGCCAGCGGGATCATCACGGTCAGTTCGGTCTGCCCGGTGTAGTCGATGAGCACGACGAAGAACGCCAGCGACGGGATGGCGTACAGCACCGTGGTGACGCCGAGGACGGGCGGGTACAGCCAGCGGAAGCGCACGCACAGCTGGGCGATCGGCAGTGCGAGCAGCAGTCCGGCCGCGACCGGCAGCAGCGCCTCCCTCAGGTGCAGCCCGATCAGTCCGAGCCAGCTGTGCTGGAGGTCGCTGGGGATGTCGAAGAAGTCGTGCAGGAAGCCGCTCATCCGGCGACCTTCTCGTCGTCGCGCCCGGCCGCGTGGGCGCTGCGGATCGCCTCGCCGATGGTCTGCTGCGAGACCACTCCGGTGACCCGGCCGTCGGCGTCCACGGCGACGGCCCAGCCGGTCGGGGAGAGCACCGCGCAGTCGAGGGCGACCCGCAGGGAGTCGGTGCCGGGCACGAACGGCCGGCCGTGGGACAGCAGCCGGTCCGTCCTGATGTCCCCGGCCGCAAGGTCGCGCGGCTCGCCCCAGCCGAGCGGCCTGCCGTCCCCGTCGGTCACCAGGAGGTACGGGGCGTCGGGGGCGGCGATCTGCTCGGCGGTCGCGTCGAGCGGGATCACCGGGCCGGACGTCAACTCGAGCCGCCCGGAGGGGAAGAACGACAGCCGGCGGATGCCGCGGTCGCCGCCGAGGAAGTCCTCGACGAAGGCGTCGGCGGGGCTGGACAGCAGCTCGGCGGGCGGTGCGTACTGGGCGAGGTGACCGCCGGTGCGCAGCACGGCGACCGTGGTCCCGAGCTTGATGGCCTCGTCGATGTCGTGGGTGACGAAGACGATCGTCTTGCCGAGCTCTTCCTGGATGCGCAGCAGTTCGTCCTGGAGGCCCTTGCGCACCACGGGGTCGACCGCGGAGAACGGCTCGTCCATGAGCAGCACCGGCGGGTCCGCGGCGAGCGCCCGGGCCACGCCGACGCGCTGCTGCTGGCCGCCGGACAGCTGGTAGGGGTACCGCTTGGCGAGCGCGGTGTCGAGGCCCACGCGTTCCATCAGCTCCGCCGCCCGGGCCCGGGCCTTCTGCTTGCCCCAGCCGAGCATGCGGGGCACGGTCGCGATGTTGTCGACGATCGTGCGGTGCTGGAAGAGGCCGGCGTTCTGGATGACGTACCCCATGGACCGGCGCAGGGTGGTGACGGGTTGCCGCTGGATGTCCTCGCCGTCGAGGAGGATCGTGCCCTCGCTCGGTTCGACCATCCTGTTGATCATCCGCAGGGTGGTGGTCTTGCCGCAGCCCGAAGGTCCGACGAGGACGGTGATCGAGCGGTCGGGTATCTCCATGGAGAGCCGGTCCACCGCCACCGTGCCGTCCGGATACCGCTTGGTGACTGATTCGATCCGTATCAAGACGCCGGGGCCCTTCGGGTTGGCGGAGAGTGTTGGCCATGGTCGTACGGGCTGTTGCCGGTCGAGTCTAGACGGCGGCCGTTTCCGGCCCCGGGGCGGCCGGAATCTGCTCCGCGGTCAGCGGCAGGCGCACGGTGAACACCGTCGCCCCCGGCTCGCTGTCCAGCTCGATGCGGCCGCCGTGGGCCCGGACCAGGGACTCGGCGACCGCGAGGCCCAGTCCGCTGCCGCCGCGGTCGCGGCTGCGCGCCTTGTCGACGCGGTAGAAACGGTCGAACACCCGGGCGCTGTCGTCGGGCGGGATGCCGGGGCCGGTGTCGGTGACCCGCACCTCGGCCGTGCCGGGCCCGACGCGCACCTCCACGGACACCTTCGTACCGGCGGGTGTGTGCACGGCCGCGTTGGTGAGGAGGTTGTCGACGACCTGCCGGATGCGCAGCGGGTCCATCCGCAGCCACACCGCCCGCGGACCGGCAGGCCCGGTCAGCGGATGGTCGGGGCGGCCCGCGCGGAAGGCCTCCGCTGCCTGGTGCACCAGCTCCATCAGGTCGGCGTGCTGGAGCCGCAGCGGCGTCTCCACCTCCGCCGCGTCCAGCCGGGCGAGCAGCAGCAGATCGTCCAGGAGGACGCCCATCCGGGCGGCCTCGGCGCGCAGCCGGGCCAGATGCCGGTCGCGTTCCTCGGGGGCGTTGGCGGCGGCGTACTGGAACAGGTCGGCGTAGCCGCGCACCGACATCAGCGGGGTGCGCAGTTCGTGCGAGGCGTCGGCGACGAACCGGCGCAGCCGTTGTTCGGCCTCCGCGCGGACGGCGAGGGAGTCGTCGATGTGCTCCAGCATCGTGTTGAAGGCGGTCCGCAGTTCGTCCACCTCGGGCCCGCCGTCGCGGCCGTCGGCGCGCAGCGGCAGCCGGGCCGCCGACTCGGTCAGGTCGTGCGAGGCGATGCCGTTCGCGGTGTACGCCATGTCGCTGAGCGGCTTCAGGCCGCGGCGCAGCATCCTGCGGCCGAGGACCACCAGGGCCAGCAGCGCGAGCCCGAACGTGACAGCCTGGATCGTGATCAGCTGCCCGACCGTGTCCTCGATGTCGTCCATGGGCGCGGCGCTCACCAGCACCACCCCGGGTTCGACCTCGCAGGCGCGCAGCCGGTAGGCGCCCGCCCCCTCGAGGTGCTCGGTGCGCACGAGCTCCTGGTGCGTGGCGGCCTGGGCCCGGGCCAGGGCGGTGAAGTCGTCGACGTCCCGCGGCACGTCGGCGGGGTCCTCGGGCTTGCGCAGCTCGGGTGTGCCGTCCGCGACGTCGTACACGGCGTAGTACCAGCGGTAGTACTTCTTGCCCTGGAGCGTGCCGTGGTCCGCGATGCTCTTGGACTGGGCGAGCTGGGCGAGTTTGAGCTGGTCGTTGAGCTGGGCGGACAGGTAGTCCCGCATGTAGGTGGTCAGGGCCGTGCCGACGACGGCGAACACGACCAGCGCCAGGGCGCCGAGGCCCAGGGCCAGCCGGGTGCCCAGGCGCATTCCGCGGTAGGCCCGCATCGGCCGGGCGATCACTCGGAGGCCTGTCGCAGGACGTACCCGAAGCCGCGCACGGTGTGGATCAGCGGCGCGCTGTCGTCGTCCGTCTCGTCGAGCTTGCGGCGCAGCCGGCTGACGACCAGCTCGACGACGTTGGACCGGCCGCCGAAGCCGTACTCCCACACGTGGTCGAGGATCTGCGCCTTGGTCAGCACGGTGGGCGACTTGCGCATGAGGTAGCGCAGCACCTCGTACTCGGTCGGGGTCAGCGACAGCAGCCGGTCGCCGCGCCGCACCTCGCGGGTGTCCTCGTCCATCGTCAGGTCGCCGACCCGGAGCACGGACCGCTGGAAGGCGGGGCCCGCGCTGCGCCGCAGCACGGTTCGCAGCCGGGCCATCAGCTCCTCCACGGCGAACGGCTTGACCAGGTAGTCGTCACCGCCCCGGGTGAGACCCGCGACCCGGTCGGCGACTCCGTCGCGGGCGGTGAGGAACACCACCGGCACCATCGTGCCGGAGGCGCGCAGCCGGTCCAGGACACCGAAGCCGTCCACGCCGGGCAGCATCAGGTCCAGCACCACGATGTCGGGGTGGAACTCGGCGGCCCGCCGCAGCGCGTCCTCGCCGGTGTACGCCGTGACCGCCTCCCAGCCCTCGTAGCGGGCGACGGTCGCGACGAGATCGGCGATGGGCGGGTCGTCGTCGACGACGAGCAGTCGTACTTTCTCCACCCGCTCATAGTGCTTCACCTGTCCTGCGCCTCCATAGCCGTCCGCCCCTCGGCCGCGGGATCGATAAAAACTTGAAAGTTGAGCGACAGTATTCCGACAGCTCCCCCGCGACAAGCTCGGTGTCCCAGGATCCGATCAAGGAGCTGCCGACCGTGACGACCCTTCAACGACCCCCCACAGCGACACGGCCGGGCGTGCGCCCGGGAGTCGTGGGCCGCGCCGGCCTGTACGCGGTGCTGCTCGCCAACGCGGCCGTGGTGGCCGTCTTCTTCGTCCAGGCCGGTTTCGCCTCGAACGCGCTGATCGTGCTGGGCCGGCTCACCGGGCTGTACGGGGCGCTGCTGATGGCGTTCCAGCTGCTGCTGGTGGCGCGGCTGCCGTGGTTCGACCGGCGGATCGGCATGGACCGGCTGACGTCCTTGCACCGCTGGACCGGCTTCTCGGTGCTGTCGGTGCTGCTCGCGCATGCGGTGTTCATCATCTTCGGCTACGCGCGGTCCTCGTCCCTGGACCCGGTGAACCAGCTGGTGGACCTCGCGGAGACCACGGAGGGCGTGCTGCGCGCGCTCGTCGCCCTGGCGATCCTCATGGTGGTCGGGGTGGTCTCGGCTCGCTGCGCGCGGCGCCGGCTGGCCTACGAGACCTGGCACTTCATCCACCTGTACACCTACGTCGCGGTGGTGCTGGCGTTCACCCACCAGGTGGCGGCGGGCACGACGTTCACCTCGTCGTCCGTGGCGAAGACCTACTGGTCGGCCGTGTGGGGCGGAGCCCTCGCCGCGGTGTTCGCGGGCCGGCTGGTGCTGCCCCTGTGGCGCAACCTCCGCCACCGGCTCCGGGTCACCGCCGTCGTCCCGGAGAACGACGACGTCGTCTCGGTCTACGTCACGGGCCGCGACCTGGACCGCCTGCCCGCCCGGGCCGGACAGTTCTTCCTGTGGCGATTCCTGACGAAGGACCGCTGGTGGCAGGCGAACCCGTTCTCGCTGTCGGCCGCCCCGGACGGCCGCACCTTGCGCCTGACCGTCAAGCGTGCCGGCGCCGGCAGCGCCGCCCTGCGCCACCTGAAGCCCGGCACGCGCGTGTTCGCCGAGGGTCCCTACGGCGCCTTCACCACCCTGCACCGCACCCGCCCGGACGCGGTACTCATCGCCGGCGGGGTCGGCGTGACGCCCATCCGGGCCCTGCTGGAGGAACTGCACGGCCACGCCGTCGTGATCTACCGGGTCGCCACCGACCAGGACGCCGTCCTCCACGGGGAACTGCGCGACCTCGCGCTCGCCAGGGGCGCGGAACTGCACCTGGTGACGGGGCCGCCCGTGCCGGACCGGTTGGCGCCCGGGGAGCTGGCCCGTCTCGTGCCGGACATCGCCGAGCGGGACGTCTATCTCTGTGGCCCGCCTCCGATGATGAACGCCGTGCTCGGCAGCCTGCGCGAGCTGGGCGTGCCCAAGCCGCAGGTCCACTTCGAACGCTTCAGCCTGGCCGGATGACGAGGAGACTGTCGTGAAGCGAGCCATACCCGTCCTGGTCCTGAGCGTCGCCGGTCTGATCCCGGTCTGGCGGTACGCGCCCTCGCACGACACGGGATCGTCGTCGACGGTCACGGAGGCCGCGGCACCGGCGTCGACGCCCTCGGTCTCCTCGTCGGGCGGTACCACGTCCACGGTCGTGTCGGGTTCGGCCATCGACACCGAGAAGGGCCCGGTGCAGGTCGAGGTCACCTTCGACGGCGAGAAGATCGCCTCGGTGCGCATGCTGCAACAGCCGAACCACCCCCAGACAACGGCCGCCGTACCCCAGCTGATCGAGGAAACGCTGCAGGCGCAGAGCGCCGACATCGACACCGTCTCGGGCGCCACGATCACCAGCGACGGCTACAAGGAGTCGCTCCAGGCCGCCCTCGACGCGAAGGGCTGAGAGCATGCGGCGCGTCGAGCACGTCATGGGATTCCCGGTGTCGGTGCGGATCGACGACGAGGGCTTCCCCGAGGCGCCGTTGGACGGCCTTTTCGCCTGGCTGCGCGAGGTCGACGCACGGTTCAGCCCGTTCCGGCCTGACAGCGAGGTGTCCCGGCTGGACCGCGGGGAGGTACGCGAACCGAGCCCGGAGCTGCGGGAGGTCCTGGACCTGTGCGAGGAGTACCGGGTCGCGACCGGTGGCGCCTTCGACGCACGGCTGCCCGGGCGCGGCCTCGACCCCTGCGCCGTGGTGAAGGGCTGGTCGGTGGAGAGGGGCGCCGAGCTGCTGAGGGCGGCCGGGGCGCGGCGCTTCTGCCTCAACGCGGGCGGTGACGTGATCGCCGTCGGCGGCCCCTGGCGGGTGGGCGTACGCCATCCCGAGCGGGCGGACCGGCTGTGCACGGTGCTGGCCCTCACGGACCGGGCCGTCGCGACCTCCGCCCGCTACGAGCGCGGCGACCACATCATCGACGGCCGCACGGGCCGCCCGGCGACCGGACTGCTCAGCCTCACGGTCGTCGCCCCCACCCTCACCGAGGCCGACACCGTCGCGACGGCGGCCTTCGCGCTGGGCGCCGAGGGGGTCGAGTGGGTGGCGGGGCGGGCCGGTTGTGAGGTCTTCGCGGTGGACGCGGGGCGACGGGTGCTGCGGTCGGCGGGGTTTCCCGTCGCCGGGGAACGGACGGTGCGGGACTGACCTATCGGTAGTACCTGGTCGCCCATGCCTTTGGCATCCGCCACCGAAGTTGGGAGGGGCTTCCGAAAAAGCTGGACGACGGAGTGAACCGGGATGCGTTGAGCATCACCTTTGGTTGCACGTTCGGCACAATGCTCAGATCCTCCGCCAGACTCGCTTCCACACCGCCCGGCAGCTTCAAGCTGATCACTTTGGGCAACAGGAACCCTGCGAAAATCAACCCGAGGAGAACTGGCGTGAGTGTCATGACCATCGTCGTGGTCACATCTGCCCCCCAAAGGAAGTCGACCCACGTGGCCAGCAGAACCAGCGCAACGATCAAGACCACGAACGGTCCTGCGACGGTGGCACCCACCATCCACGGAAATGAGCTTTCTCCGAGCAACTGAGCAGCGCGCCGGGCCTCGTACTTGCCGCCTTCCTCGCGATGATGATTCTCGCTCTCTTCGAAATAGTGACGAGCATTCTTACGGTGTCTGCTCTGCTCGAAGGCGTTCGACGTCTGACTCGCCAACCTTTGCTCCACCACTCCTGCTACGAAGTAGGATTCCGGGTCGTTCATGTCGCTCAGGACCGCCGCCTTGGCCGCGCTGAGGGCGTCATCGTAGAAGGGCGTCCCAGAGGCTTGCTCAGCGGACTCCGGGACCGCGTCGCCGGCCTGCACCAGCACCCGGGCCAGGGCCTGATTGAGCTTCCCCGTGGAATAGCCGACATCGTCTCCGACATGGATGGCGGTGCGCAGCGTCTCTTCTGCCGACTTCAGATCGCCCCGCGATCGCACTACAGCTACTGCCAGCCCGAGAGCCGCGTCTCCTTTTTCCTTTCTGTTCGCAGTCGCCATTCGGGCCCGACGGAAGTGCCAGGCGGCGGCTTCCGCGTCCTCAGGGGACTCACTGCGCTCCAGATGGAGATGACCGAGCTCGATATGCACGCTCGCGTCGTTTTCATTGCAATCTTCCGCGCGCTCCAAGGATTCCAGGCTTTCTTTGAACAGGCCCATCTCTCGGTACAGGGCACCCAGCGCGACATGCCCACTGGAGCAGGGTGCAAGCTCGACCGCCTGCTGGAAGTATTGCTCCGCAGCTGCGTACTCGCCGTCGCGGAATGCCATCACACCTCGCCATGAGTGAGCCAGGGGAGCGAGGGGATCGCTCGGCGTGTGATCCAGAAACTCTGCGATGTGAAGACGTGGATCGCCATCGGCACCATAGTTCGAATTTTCGTCCCGCACACTTATCCAGGCCGACCCGAGCCAATACCTGGCCGCATGCATCGGGTCCCTCTCACGCGCCGCCTTGAATCGCTCGGCCGCCTTTCTGTAATCTTCTCCCTCGAAAGCCACCCAGCCGAGCTGCTCCAGCACTTCCGCCTCCTCTTCGGCGGACACGCTCTCGCGTTCGAGGAGATCCTCAAGAATCATTTCCGCCTTCCGAAAGTGATCCCCTTCTGGGTGAGCTATGCCTCGTTCAAGCTCAATCATGCCTTGTTCAACGAGGAATGGTCGATACGAGGCCCGCTCAAGGTGCCCACATATGAACCTCTGCGCGTCATCCAGACGGCCCAGCCCACGCAAGGCGGAGGACTTCCCGATGATTGCCGGCTCAAACCGCGGATTCAGGGCCAGGGCATCATCGTAGGACTTCAAGGCCTCCGCAGGACGGCAGAGACCGTCCAGCAATTGCGCCAGGACCGTATGCGCGTCCACCGACCTTCGATGTTCGGCGACCACCTTGCGGGCCTCGTCCTCCGCCGACCCGAACTCATGGAGTTCTTTCAGGATTTGAATATAATCCGACAACGCCTTCGGATGGACAGGATTTACGGAGAAAGCCTTCTTCGCATGCTCTCGCGCATCCTCGTACCTTCCTTCACCCCGGAGCACGTCACAGAGTGCGGAACGCTGGGGAAGGTCGTCCGGAAGTTTGTTGATCGCGTCGTATCCGTGCTTCTCGGCCTCTTCCCAACGTTGCTGCATCGCCAGGAATTGCGTTTTTGTGGACAGACCCCAGGAGTGGTGTCCCCTCGAATGGCTTATCGCTTCGTCGACTTCTCTTTCTGCGTCGTCACGACGGCCCATGTCGAACAGTACCCAAGCGAGCATCACACGTCCGTCTGCACTGTCGGGAAGGCGAATTATTGCTCGTGCCGCCTCCTCGGCTTCATGCCAACGGCGCATATAACGCAACTGGGCGGCTTTCGCCTGCAAAACTTCTTCATTATCCGGATCCATTTCGCAGGCTTCTTCGAACTGCCGAAGCGCTTCTTCAGCATGGTCCTGCTCACTCAGCACCCATCCTCGTGAGACCCGTAGGCCCGCATCCATCGGATGCAGTGAAAGTGCTTCATCAGCGGCATCTATAGCTTCGGTCCATCGGCAGAGCGCAACCAGAGCCGCTATTTTTCCGCGTAGCGCCCTGATGTTGCGACGGTCTGCGCTGAGTGCCTCTTCGTAGGCCATGAGGGCCTCATCATGACGACCTCGGCCGGCGTGCTCAGCTCCCTGCTTGACACTGTCCCCCACGTGACGTGCCTGGATAGGAATAATCTGCTGCAGCGTCATGACGCTACCCCCTGACTTGCAACTCCCTCGGATCACTCGGCAGAAGTAGTTAGATGTACACCACCATTATCGGCCGGGCCTACGAAAGATCACAACCCTCAACAGTTGCTTCACACAGGATTTTCGGTCAACTATTTCGTATTGAATTACGGCCGAAGTGGGAGTCGAACTCTGAACTGCGTATACAGGCCGCCCCTGACGTCTGAGCAGGCGTGCGCTGAGCGGGGAAACGAGGCAGTCAACAAAGCACCCGTCCCGAGGACGCGTTAGGCTCCTGGTGGATCACTGCCAACGGTAAAGGGGGGCCGGGCGCATGGACGCCACGGTGACGGCTGTCAGCAGCAACGGGGAGTACTCGTTCACCAAGCCGAACCGGGACAGCATCACGCTGCTCGAAGGGCTCGGGGTGGAGGGCGACGTCCATGCGGGGGTGACGGTCAAGCACCGTTCGCGCGTCGCGCAGGACCCGACCCAGCCGAACCTTCGCCAGGTCCACCTCATTCACGAGGAGCTCTTCGCCGAGGTCGGCGAGGCGGGCTTCCAGGTGGCGCCCGGCGAGCTCGGGGAGAACATCACCACGCGCGGCATCGACCTGCTGGGCCTGCCGGTCGGCACGCTGCTGCGGATCGGTGACACCGCGGTGGTGGAGGTGACCGGCCTGCGCAACCCCTGCCAGCAGATCGACGCCTTCCAGGACGGGCTGCTGAAGCAGGTCGTCGGCCGGGACGAGAACGGCCGGGTGGTGCGCAAGACCGGCGTCATGAGCATCGTGCGGGAGGGCGGGGTGGTGCGGCCCGGCGACACCGTCGAGGTGCGGCTGCCGGCCGAGCCGCACCGGCCGCTGGATCGCGTCTGACCGAACCGGTCAGTCCTCGGGAAGCGTCTCCAGGAATCCCGCCGGGGGGACGAAGAACAGGCTGCCGGTGACGGCCCGTGAGTAGTCCAGCAGCGGGTCGGGTCCCGAGCCCGGCCCGCCGAGGAACATCGTGCGCAGCATCGTCTCCGGGATCCCGGGCGTGCGGGCGTAGGCCACGAAGTACGTGCCGAACTCGCCGTGCCCGGGCCTGCCGAACGGCATCGCGGCGCGCAGTATCCTCTGCTCGGAACCGTCCGGGCCGAGGACGGTGTTGACGTCCTTGTGGGAGCCGGGCGCGTCGAGTTCGAGGTTGGTGAGCTTGGTGCGGCCGATCACCTTCTCCTGCGCCTCGACGGCGAGGGCCTCCCAGGCGTCCACGTCGTGCAGGTACTTCTGCACGACGGCGTAACTCCCGCCCCGGAAGCCGGGATCCTCCTCGCCGACCAGCACCGCGTCGGCCGCGGCCTGCCCGACGGGGTTCTCGGTGCCGTCGACGAAGCCGAGGACGTTGCGCGAGTCGAAGGAGGAGAACGCCTGCGTCTCGTCCCGCACGGTGATCGTGCCGCGCAGCCGCCGCATGAGCTCGGCGGCGAGGGCCTGTCGTTTGGATCAGGTCGGCTGAGAGGGGCCTCGCCTGTCAGCCGACCCGAGCGGGGCGTGGTGCGTGCAGCTGCAAGGCGGAGGAGGGAGTCGACGCGATGGGGGTACCGCCCACGCGAGCGAAGCCGAGCGTGGGGGAGTCGGCGAGTGACGACAACGCGGCAGATGTGCGTGCCACGCCCCGCGACGCCGGCATGATCCAAACGACAGGCCCTGGGGCGAAGCACAGGTCGGTGCGGGCGGCCTTGATGTGGAGGAACAGGTCGCCGGGGGTCGACGGGGCGTGGAGCCGGGGCCCGGCCAGTTCACGGAACGGGTGCAGTTCCGCGGGCCTGGGGCCGCCGAACAGCCGGCTCCAGGCCCGGGAACCGATGCCGGCGACGCAGCCGAGGCCGCCGTCGGGGCTGGGGAAGCCGACGGACCGCACGAGGCCCGCGAGGGAGCCCAGCACCTCCCGTACGGTGGCTTCCCCGCCGGCGTCGATCGTGGCGACCAGGAACACCGCGACCGACGCCGGCGGGTTCAGCACCGGCTGTGGCAGCGTCTCGCCCGGGGGCAGCGGTGACGTCATGGCTTTCCCATCCCTTCGCCCGGCCGGCACGGCCCGCCCGCTCCCCCTCCGGGACGGCGCGGCCCACGCCCCTGACACGATGCCCAGCGAACGGGCGGCCGGAACTCCCGGGCCGGAAGGGATGGTTGCTAGAGCTCCTCGTCCCGAAGCACCTTCACGTCCCAGGGACCGAGCGGCACGGCCTCGGCGTAGACGGTGTCGGAGAGCACGTCCCGCACGGCCGCGGGAACCGGAACGGACACCTCCTCCCACGACCAGTTGTGCAGGAAGCGCACCCGGCGGCCGTCCCGGGCGGCCGCCGAGGTGGCCGTGACGCTCGGGTGGGCGGGGCGCCACGAGCCGTCCGGGGCGTACCGGTCGAACAGGGCGCGGGCGAGGACGGGGTCGGGGACGGTGCCGACGTAGGTGACGCGGCCGGCGCCGTGGCGGTGCGTGGTGATCGCGGGCCAGCGTCCGAAGTGCGGGTGCACGTACGCCGCCAGGGCCTCGGCGCCCTGCGCCCGCAGTCCGTCCGCCCAGTGCAGGGCATGCGCGTCGGGCGGCAGGGGGAGGGCGTCCGTACCGGTGACGGGCAGCGGGTCGCCCAGGTTGCTGAACTCGTCGTACGTCACCCCGGCCGCCTCTGCGAGCCGTCCCGGCTGGAGGTCGGTGCGGGCCCTGGCCTCGGTGTCGCCGTAGCCGGTGCGGGGGCCGAGGACGAGGTGGCCGCCGGCCTCGGCGTAGGCGCGGAGCCGGTCCAGGACGGTGTCGTCGGCGGCGTAGTAGGCGGGGACGACGAGGAGGGGCGGCAGGTCGGCGTCCGGGAGCTGCCCGGGGTGCAGGACACGCGCCTGGAGGCCCGCGTCGAAGGCGCCCCGGTAGAAGGCGTCGAAGATCCGCTCGTACGACCGCCCGTCCGGGTTCCCCTCGGCGTCGGCGAGCGGCGGATGGCCCTGGAGCGCCCACTTGCTGGGCCCGTCGTACAGGAAGGCCACGTCGGCGTCCGGGGTGAGGGACGAGACGAGGTCGCCCGCCTTCTCCAACTCGGCGCCCAGCGCGGCCATTTCGCGGTAGACGCGGCCGGGCCGGCCGTTGTGCGGGAGGATGCCGCCCCAGTAGGTCTCGGCACCGAAGTGCAGGGTGTGCCAGTGCCAGTACTCGATCATCGAGGCGCCGCGGGAGATCAGCGCCCAGGCGGCCTGGCGCCACTGGCCGTCGTAGGCGGGACGGTTGTCCCACGGCCCGCTGATGGCCTGCGCGTTGGTCTCGGTGACCAGGAAGGGCTCCTGGCGTGAGGAGTACATGCGGTCGGCGCTGCGGAACAGCGCCCAGGTGCCGTTCGTCGTCCAGTTCTGCCCGGCCTTGCGCACGTCGGGCAGGGCGAGGGCGTCCTGCATCGTGTAGTACGGGTTGCCCGCGGTGACGTCGAGGCGGTCGGTGAGCTTGTCGTCCTCCACGCCCTGGCGGTCGTAGGAGATGCACGTCGTGACGAACTGGCCGGGGCGCGCGTACTCGCGGACGATGCCGGCCTGCCAGGCGATGAACTCGGTGGTGAGCCGGGCCTGGAAGCGCCGCCAGGCGAGGTCGTACTGCGGCTGGACGTTGCCGTCCGGGGTCCACAGGTCGGCCCAGGTGGACAACCGGTGGGACCAGTAGACCAGGCCCCACTCGCGGTTCAGGGTCTCCACGTCGCCGTACTGCTCGCGCAAGTGGTCGGTGAAGCGCTGGAAGACGCCGTGGTTGTGGAAGAGGTGCAGGCCCGGTTCGTTGTCGACCTGCCAGCCGATGACCGCCGGGTGGTCCGCGTACCGTTCGGCGATCCTGCGGATGATCCGCTCGGCGTGGAAGCGGAACGCCGGGTGGGTGAAGTCGACCTCCTGCCGGGCGCCCCAGCCGTGGCGCATGCCGGTGCGGTGCTCCCCGGCGATCTCCGGGTACTGCCGGGCCAGCCACGGCGGCACCGCGTACGTCGGCGTCCCGAGGATCACCGAGATGCCCCGCTCGTGCGCGCCGTCCAGGACCGGTTGGAGCCAGTCGAGGTCGAAGCGGCCGTTCTCGGGCTCCCAGGTGGACCAGACGGACTCGCCGACCCGGATGACCGTGAAGCGGGCCTCCGCCATCAGGTCGAGGTCGTCCTTGAGACGCTCGTACGGCTGGTACTCGTGGTAGTAGGCGGCACCGAACAGGATGCGTCGGGGCAGCTCGAACATGTCTCTCCTCTGGGCGAGTTGGTGGGACTTCAGCCCTTGACCGCGCCGGTGGACAGGCCTTCGAGGAGCTGCTTGCGCAGCAGCACGAAGAGGGCGACGGCGGGCAGGACGGCGAGGACGGCTCCGGCGAGCACGAGGTCGTACTGCCGTTGCTCCGACACGAACAGGGTCTGCAGGCCCAGCGGCAGGGTGTACTGGGAGCTGTCGGAGACCAGCACCAGCGGCCACAGGAAGCTGTTGTAGCTCTGCAGGAACTGCCAGACGGCCAGGGCGCCCAGCGCGGGCCGCAGCAGCGGCAGCACGATGGTCCGGAAGATGCCGAACTCGCTCGCCCCGTCGATCCGGGCGGCCTCCAGCACCGAGTCCGGGATCGACTGCACGATGTACTGCTGCATCATGAAGATCCCGAACGCGGGCGCCACCCACGGCACGATCAGCGCGAACCACGGGCTGCCGAGGCCGGTCTTCACGAGGATCACGAACAGCGGCACGAGGATCACCGCGAACGGGATGGACAGCGAGCTGAACATGACGTTGAACAGCAGCCGTTTCCCGGCGAAGCGGAACTTGGCGAAGCCGTAGCCGGCGAGCGCGCAGACGAAGACGGACACGGTCGTGGCGACGACGGCGACCACCGTGCTCATCAGGAACCAGCGGCCGAAGGGCTGCTCGGTGAGCAGGGTGCGGTAGTTGTCCAGTGTGAAGGGGTCCGGGAGGAGCTGCGGCGGGTAGCCGAAGATGTCGCCGCGCGGTTTGAAGGAGCCGCTCAGCGCCCACAGCAGCGGGGCGAGGAAGCCCAGGAGCAGCAGGACCAGCGCGGCGTACAGGGGGACGCGGGTGCGGGTCATGAGGCGGCCCTCCCGATGCCGAGGAGACGGTTGAAGAGCCGGCTGAGGCCGAAGACGAGGACGAAGAGGACGACGGCCGCGGCGGCGGCGTAGCCGAACTGCTGGCGCTGGAAGGCGGCCCGGTAGATGAACATGGTCACCGAGAGGGTGGACTCGGCCGGTCCGCCGCCGGTCAGCAGGTACGGCTCCTCGAAGATCTGGGCCGCGCCGATGAACGACGTGACGACGACGAACGCCGTCACCGGCTTCAGCGCCGGCAGGGTGACGGTGGTGAAGGTGCGCAGCCGTCCGGCCCCGTCGAGGGCGGCGGCCTCGTACAGCTCCCGGGGCACGTTCTGGAGTCCGGCGAGGAAGAAGACGGTGAGGTAGCCGGTCCAGCGCCACAGCATGACCAGGGCGATGCTCACCCTGGCCCAGCCCGGATCGCCGAGCCAGTCGATGCCGCCGGCGCCGAACAGGGCGCGCAGCACCGCGTTGGCGAGCCCGAACTGGCGGTCGAAGATCAGGCCGAAGACCAGGGCGACGAGGATCGGCGAGACCACCATCGGCACGAAGTAGGCGGTGCGCCACAGGTCGCGCACCCGCAGGCCCCGGGTGTTGAGGGCCTGCGCGATCAGCAGCGCCAGCGGTACGACGACACAGACCGCGACCAGCACGAAGACGGCGGTGTTGCCGAGGGCCCGGTGGAAGCTGATGTCGGTGACGAGGAGCCGGTAGTTCCGCAGCCCGACCCAGTGCGGTGTGCCGAGCCCGACCCACTCGGTGAGACTCAGCCACAGCGAGACACCGACCGGGACCAGCATGAAGAGGACGTAGAGGAGATAGAAGGGGGAGATGAAGAGGTAGGGCGCCCAGGTTCTGCGGGGCCGGTGTGCCTCTTGGCCAGGGGCGCTGTGCGCACGGGCGGTTCCAGGCGCCCCGGCAACGGTGGGGGTCATGGGTTACTCCTAATCCGCCGAGTTCGGCATCCCCTCAGGGGCGCGGGCAGCTTCGATATGCGGCTCCGCCGCGTGGGCGCGACAAACCCCAACGGCGCCGCAGCCGAACTACCGGCCGGCCTGGTCACGAAAATCGGCCGCGGTCTGCTTCAAGGCCTGCCGCGGGGTCAAGCTGCCGCGATAGGCACGCAAGAGGTTGCCCGCCAGAACGTCGTAGAGGATCGACTGGTCGGGGCTCTGGTGGAACGCGGGCACATCCGGCAGCAGCGAGCGGTACAACCCGAACAGCCGCTGCCCGCCACAGAACTCGTCCCGGTAAGCCCCCAGGCGCGGATCCGCGTACACCGACCGCCGGGTGGGCAGATAGCCGGTCTCCGTGAACCGCCGCACCTGCCCCTCGTGACTGAGCCAGGTCTTGAAGAGGAACTCCGTGGCCGCCCGTGTGTTGGCCTTGTCCTTGACGGCACCGAAACCCGTACCGCCGAGCGCAGCGGTCACCCCGCCTCCCGCGGCGAACCGGGGCAACGCGCGCACGCGCCATCTCCCCTTCTGCTCGGGCACGTTGGGCACCAGGCCGTAGTTCTTGTACCAGATGGCCATGGGCAGGCCGATGACCCGGCCCTGTTTCAGCGCGGTCTGCATGGCGGCCCCGTAGTAGTCGGAGACGTCGACGACGAAGCCACTGCGCAGCCCCTCGCAGAGGAAGCGCAGCACCTCCTCTGCCTCCGGCGAGTCGAGGAGCAGGGTCCCGTCGGCGTCGAAGAACGCGCCGCCGCGCTGGTAGAGCAGCATCTGGAAGGACTGCACGACCTGTCCCGGGTCGCTGCCCACCGTGGAGACGACGCACAGCGAGGAGCGGTGGTCCCGGTACACCCGTGCCCCGGCGTCGGCGAACTCCTCCCAGGTCGTCAGGGACCCGGTGAGGCGGTACCGGTCGAAGAGGTCCTCGCGGTGGAAGTAGACGACCATCGGGGTGTCCGAGTCGAAGGCGTAGACGCGGCCGTCCTTGCTGAAGGGGGCGGTGCGGGCCGGCAGCAGGTCGTCCTTCAGACCGGGTACGGCCTCGATGTCGGGTGTGAAGTCGTGCAGCAGCCGTTCGGAGATGTCGCCGCGCAGCATGCGCGGGAAGCTGCCGATCTCGAAGCCCACCAGGTCGGGGGTGCCCCGTCCGGCGACGGCCTGGGCGAGCAGTTTGGTGACGATGTCCGGGGGCCCGGAGCGCGTCACCTTCAGGTGGTAGCGGAAGTCGGTGGCACGGTCGGCCTCCGGGACGCCCTTGACGAAGAACTCCTCGTAGCCCGGGTCGTGGGTCCACAGGGAGAGGGTGACGTCGCCCGAGGTGCGGGGCGTGGTGCTGCCTGCGCCGCAGGCGGAGAGCGCGGCGGCCGTACCGAGGCCGAGGGTGCCGCGCAGCAGGGCGCGGCGGGTCGGAGGGCTGGGGGATGCTGGGGTGTACACACGTGACTCCTCACGTGGTGCGGCTGCGGGCGGGTGTCAGAGGGAGCCCGGGTCGCGTACCGGCCCGGTGGAGGCCCGTACGGTCAACTCGACTGCGTCGTCGGCCGGTTCGGCCGGTGCGGTGCGGCCCTCGATCAGGGCGATCAGTACGTCGACGGCGCGGTCGGCGACGGCGGCGAAGTTCTGCCGGACGGTGGTCAGCGGCGGGGAGAGGTAGGCGGCGGCGGGGATGTCGTCGTAGCCGACGACACTCACGTCACCGGGGACGGCGCGGCCCGCGTCGGCGAACGCGCGCAGGGCGCCGATGGCCATGTCGTCGTTGGCGGCGAACACGGCGGTCACATCGGAAAGTCCGGCGAGCTGCCGTCCGGAGGCGTACCCGGAGGCCGGGGTCCAGTCACCGGGCGACGGCAGGGGCGGCTCGGGCACGCCGGCCGCGGCGAGTGCCTCGCGCCAGCCGCGCAGGCGGTCGCGGGCGGCCCACCAGTCCTGCGGGCCGGGCAGGTGCCAGACGGTGCGGTGGCCGAGGGAGAGCAGGTGCTCGGTGGCGAGGCGGGCGGCGGCGACGCCGTCGCCGCCGACCACGGCCCCGGTGCCGCCGGTGAGTTCCACACCCTCGCCGACGCTGACCACGGGCACGTCGGCGCCGATCCTGAGCGGCGCGCCGTCGTCGATGGGCTCGGACAGCACGATCCCGTCCACACCCTGCTCCAGCAGCGCGTCCACGGCTACCGACACCTTCTGCCCCTCCAGGGTGCTGGCCAGGGCGACGGAGTACCCGGCCCGCTGCATCGCCCGTTCCAGGGCGATGAGCAGGGTCGACGGGCCGTAGAGGGAACTGCCCAGCGAGACCACGCCGATACGGCGGTAGCGTCCGAGGAGCAGGGCCCGGGCGGCGGTGTTGGGGCGGTAGTCCAGTTCGCGGACGGCTCTCAGGACGCGGTCGCGCACCTCGGGGCTGACGTGCGGTTCGCCGTTGACGACCCGGGAGACCGTCTTCTGCGACACCCCGGCGGCCCGCGCGACCTCGGTCATGCCGGGGCCGCGCCGCCGGCGGCCGCCCGCGGCCGGGGGTCCCTCGGCTCCGCTCGTGGTCATGCGTGCTCCCGGAAGTGGCAGGACTGTGGACTACGTAGTCAATGAGGGCGGTGGGAGTGCCCGAGCCGTTTATGACTACGTAGTCACGCCAGTGTCGGGGTGCCTCGCGGTCGCGTCAATGGTTCGTGCGGAACCGCTTTCTCAGCGCACGGGGCAGCCGGTCCGGGGGCGCCGGACCCGGTCCGCCAACTGCGCGGAGCATCCGGAGGGTTGACTGCCGCCCACCGCTGGACAGAACCTCCTGCCTCGCGCAGGATGTGGGCGATGCGGCCCGACCCCAAACGCTTTCTCACCCACGCGGTCCGTCGTGTCGCGCGCGCCGAGCATCCGGCGCAGGTGCTCCAGGAGCTCTGCGGGACGACGGTGCCGTCCGTCGCGGACGCCCTCGTCGTGTATCTCGCCGCCGCTCCGGGCTCCGCGGAGCACGCGGTTTCCGGGGCGCTTCTGCGCCTGAGCGGCACCGGGTGCCTGCCCGTGCGGACCGCCGCGCCGCGCCCGGCTCCGGCCGCCGCCGTCGCGCGGTACCTGCCGGCCGACCTGTCGCCCGACGCCGGTGAGCTGTGGCGGCCCGGACCGCGGGAGGGCCTCGACGGTGCGCTGGGCGGAACGGCGCACGTCACTGTGCCGATGGTGGAGTCCGGCGTCCTGACGAAGGTCCTCCAGGCGGGCGAGGCGCTGGGCAGGGACTCCAACGACCTGGATCCGGCGCTGCGCGAGCTGCTGGGGCCGGGCTCCCGGCTGCCGAAGGGGGACCGGGTCCTGCTCGTCCCCCTCGCCGGCCCTGGCGGAGTGCTGGGCGCCGCCCTGTTCCTGCGGCGGCCGGACCGGGAGGTCTTCCGCGCGGAGGACCGGCAGGCGCTCGGTGAGCTGTCGGCGCACGCCGCGCTCGGTGTGAGCGGGCCACCGCCGGTCCCGCCCGTCCCGGCACCGGCCTCCGCGCCGACGCGGGGAGACGGGGACCGGCTGCGCTTCGTGGGTGCCGCGACCCGGCGGATCAGCCGTGCCATGGAGCTGGACGAGATCCTGACCGGGCTGTGCCGGGCCGTGGTGCCCACCTTCGCGGAGACGGTTCTCGTCCACCTGCGTGAGCCGCTGCCGGTCGGCGACGAGCGGCCGGCCGGCCCCATGGCGCTGCGGCTGCTGCGCGTCGAGCGGTTCCCGGCGGAGGAGGACCCGGACGCCGTCCCGTTCACGGACCCCGACGCCGCCGGACCCTGCGAGGTGCGGCCCGGCAGCGCGCTCGCCGAGGTGCTGCGGGGCGTGCGCCCGGTGTTCGCCGACGCCCCCGCGGCGCGTGCCGCCCTGTCCGAACTGCTCGGTGACGACGGCGAGTTCACCGTGCCGGAGGGACAGCGCGCGATCCTCGCGCCGCTGCGCGGCCGGCGCCGGGTCATCGGCGCGGCCGTGTTCCTGCGCCGCCCCGAACAGGCGCCGTTCGAGGCCGCCGACCTCCTCGTCGCCGCACAGCTCGCCACGCACAGTGCCCTCGGCATCGACAAGGCCGTGCTCTACGGCCGCGAGGCCTACATCGCGGACGAGCTGCAGCGCACCATGCTGCCCGAGACCCTGCCCAGCCCCGCCGGTGTCCGCCTCGCCGCGCGCTATCTGCCCGCCGCCGAGTCGGCCCGCGTCGGCGGCGACTGGTACGACGTGATCCCCCTGCCGGGCAACCGTGTCGCCCTGGTCGTCGGCGACGTCATGGGCCACTCCATGACCTCCGCCGCCATCATGGGGCAACTGCGCACCACGGCCCAGACGCTCGCCGGACTCGACCTGCCGCCGCAGGAGGTCCTGCACCACCTCGACGAACAGGCCCAGCGCCTCGGTTCCGAGCACATGGCGACCTGCCTGTACGCCGTCTACGACCCGGTGTCGCACCGCATCACCGTCGCCAACGCCGGTCATCCGCCGCCCGTCCTGCTCCACCTGGGCGGCCGCGCCGAGGTGCTGAGCGTGCCGCCCGGGGCCCCGATCGGGGTCGGCGGTGTCGACTTCGAGGCGGTCGAACTCGACGCCCCCGCGGGCGCGTCCCTGCTGCTGTACACCGACGGTCTGGTCGAGTCCCGCCTCAGGGACGTGTGGACCGGCATCGAGCAGGTGCGCGAGAGGGCGGAGGCCACCGCGCTGCGCACCGGCCCCGACCGGCCGCCCTCGCTGGAAGCGCTGTGCGACGAGGTGCTCGACATGCTCGGCCCGGGCGACCGGGACGACGACATCGCGCTGCTCGCCGCCCGCTTCGACGGGATCGCGCCGAGCGACGTGGCCTACTGGTTCCTGGAGCCGGACGACACCGCGCCCGGCCGGGGTCGCCGCCTGGCCCGGCGCGCGTTGCAGCGCTGGGGCCTGGAGGAGCTCAGCGACTCCGTCGAACTCCTCGTCAGCGAGGTCGTCACCAACGCCGTGCGGCACGCCTCCCGGCCGGTCACGCTGCGGCTGCTGCGCACCGAGGTCCTGCGCTGCGAAGTGGGCGACGACGCACCCCAGTTGCCGCGGCTGCGCCAGGCCCGTGCCACCGACGAGGGCGGACGCGGGCTGCACCTGGTGAACCGGCTGGCCCGGCGCTGGGGCGCCACCCGGCTCAGCACCGGCAAGGTCGTCTGGTTCGAGATCGCCCGGCCCTGAGGGAGCCGCTCGGGACGCCGACGCCCCATTGATTGCTCAATTCAGCATCTCTAGCATCACTCGGTGGCTCCATTCACCTTTTCCCCTCCGGCCACGGGCCACGTGCCCGGGCATCCGGAAGGAGCACCCGTGTTCCCAGCCACTCGTGTCAGACGTCCCCGGCGGCCCGGACGCCTGCCCGCCGTCGCACTGTCGCTCGCCGTCGGCCTCATCCTCCCTTCGCCGGACGCGGCCGCCGCACCGGCCCACCCCTCGAAGGCCGCCCTGCCACAGGTGTGGCCGCAGCCGAAGAGCCTGCACGCCGGGCCCGGCCGGCTCACGGTCCCCGACCGGGTCGTGGCGGTCGTCGGCCGCCGCACCGACCCCTCGGCCCGGCGGGTCGTCGAGACCGTCCTGCGCGACGCCGGGGCCGAGCGGATCGTCACGGTCACCGAGCCGCCCCCGAAGGCCGCCTTCACCGTCTACCTGGGCGGCCCGGACGAGAACAGCGCCACGGCCCGGGCCCTGAAGCGCCTCGGCGCCCGGTCCCCCGCCGGGCTGCCCGACGGCGGCTACGTCCTCGCCTCCGGCCGCCGGCACGGACAGACCCTCCTCGCCCTGTCCGGCGCCGACCGCACCGGCACCTTCTACGCCGCCCAGACCCTGCGCCAACTGGTCACACGGACCGTGCCGGAAGTGACCGTCCGCGACTGGCCCACGGCCCGGCTGCGCGGGGTGATCGAGGGCTTCTACGGCACACCCTGGTCGCACGGCGAGCGGCTGAGCCAACTCGACTTCTACGGCCGCACCAAACAGAACGTCTACGTCTATTCCCCCAAGGACGACCCCTACCTGCGCGACCGCTGGCGGGACGAGTACCCGCCCGCCGGACTCGGGCAGTTGAGGGAACTGGTCGACCGGGCCGACGCCAACCACGTCCGCTTCACCTACGCCCTCTCCCCGGGGCTGTCCGTCTGCTACTCCTCGGACGCCGACACCGAGGCCCTCACCCGCAAGTTCGACTCGCTGTACGCCATCGGCGTGCGGTCCTTCGCGATCCCGCTGGACGACATCAGTTACACCAAGTGGAACTGCGACGCCGACGAGAAGGAGTTCGGCACGGGCGGCGGCGCCGCGGGAGCGGCCCAGGCCCAGTTGCTGAACCGGGTGTGGCGGGACTTCTCGGCGACCCACTCCGGTCTGGAGCCGCTGGAGATGGTCCCCACCGAGTACTCCGACCTCGCGGACTCCCCCTACAAGAAGGCGCTGCGGGAGAAGCTGGACCCGTCCGTGGTCGTGGAATGGACCGGCGTCGGCGTGATCGCCCCCACCATCACCGCCGACCAGGTCGCGCAGGCCCGCGAGGTCTACGGCCACCCGATCCTGGTCTGGGACAACTACCCGGTCAACGACTACGTCACCAGCCGTCTGCTGCTCGGCCCCTACACGGGCCGCGAGCCCGGCGTGGCGAAGGCGGCGACCGGGGTGACCGCCAATCCGATGGTCCAGGGTGAGGCGAGCCGGATCGCCCTGTTCACCTCCGCCGCCTACCTGTGGAACCCGGACGCCTACGACCCGCGGGCGGCCTTCCTCGCCTCGGTCCGCGACCTGGCCGGTCCGGCCGCCGCCGAGTGGCTGCGGATCTTCGCCGAGAACAACTACTCGTCCCGGCTCGACGCGACCGAGTCGCCCACGCTGAGCGTCCTCATCACCAGGTTCCGCCGGGCCTACGACGAGAACTCCGGCCTCGACCGGGCCACCGCCGCGCTCCGGTCGTACTTCACCGCCATGGCGGCCACACCCGGCGCCCTGCGAGCCCGCCTCGGCAACCCCGGCTTCCTGGAGGAGACCGCGCCCTGGCTGGACAAACTCGGCCGCTACGGCACCGCGGGGCGGACCGCCGTCGATCTCCTGCTCGCGGGAAAGCGCGGCGACACCGAGGCCGTCACCGCCCACTGGAACCGCCTCAGGGCCCAGCGCAAGGAACTCGACGCGATACCCCAGCAGGTGTCCCCCGGTGTGATGGACCGGTTCCTCTACACGGCGATGACCGAGAACGCACCCGACCCGGGCGTGGACGCCGCGTTCGCGCCGGGGTCCGTCAGCCTGGCGCCGGGGGGTTCCGCGAAGGTGACGCTCAGGTTCTCCGGCACGACCGCCCGGACCGTCGCATGGCGGCTCACCGCCCCCGAGGGCGTCACCGTCTCGCCCGCCGAGGGCACCGTGACCGTCCCGGCCGGGGGCGGCGCGTCGGCCGCGGTGACCGTCCGGGCCGGGGAGAGCGCACCGGACGGGGTGCGTTCGGTCGTGGTGACGGGCGACGGTGTCGTCGACCGTGCGCTGCCCGTCCGGATCACCGACGGCACCGGCACGCCGCGGGCGCTGACGGCCGACTTCAGCGGGGCGTCGGTCAGTTCCGTCGACCTGGTGTCGAGGAAGACGACCGGCATCCCCGTGGGAGCCAACCCCGGCGAGGTGGTGACGAGCGCGGACGGCCGTACCGCCTACGCGGCCAACCAGGGCTCGAACACGGTCAGCGTGATCGACGTGGCACGGGGCGAGGTCACCGCCACGGTCCCGGTCGGCCGGGTCCCCGCCGGGCTGGCGCTCACCCCGGACGGCCGCACCCTCTGGGTCGCCAACTACGGGGACGGCACGGTCCAGCCCGTCGACACGGCCTCCCTCACCGCCGGCTCACCCCTCCGGGTCGGGGGCGGTCCCGAGAACATGGCGATCACGCCCGACGGCCGGACGCTCTACGTGCCCAACATCAAGGACAACACGGTCACCCCGGTCGACCTCGCCACCCGGAAGGCGGGGACCGCCGTCCCCGTGGGCCCGAGCCCCTTCAACATCGTGGCCGCGCCCGACGGGAAGACGGTGTACGTGTCCAACTCCGGTGGCTCCACGGTCACTCCGATCGACACCGCCACGAACGGCACCGAGCCGACGCTCCTGGTCTCCGGCCAGGCCTACGGTCTCGCCCTGTCCCCGGACGGCCGGACCCTCTGGGTCAGCCCCAGCACGGGCGACACCGTCACCCCCGTCGACACGGTCTCCGGCGTGCCGGGCAGGACGGTGGAGGTCGGCCGGTCCGCCTTCGACGTCGCCCTGGACTGGGACGGCGGCACGGCGTACGTCACCACCGCCGACGCGGGCGCCCTGGTCCCGGTCGACACGGCGTCCGGAGCGGTGGGGGCGCCGCTGAGGACCGGGGCGTATCCGCTGGCCGTCGCAGTGACGCCGGTTCCGGTGAAGTGAGACGGGAACGGCCGGGGCCCCGGTAGGGGGCCCCGGCCGTTTCGTGCGGGTCCGGTACGGCTCAGCTCGCGGTGCGGCGGATCCGGCCCGCGTACTTCTTCTCCAGCTCCAGGTTGCCCTCGAAGCCGCCCGGCACATTGGCCGAGACGTAGACCGGAGGGCGTTCGCCGGCGGCGAGGAGGCGTCCGGCCGCCTCGGCGACCGTCATCTGGACGAGCATCACGCCGGTGAGTGTGGACAGGGCGCAGACCGAGCCGCCGCCGGGGAGTTCCAGCAGGGAGTCGCCGGGCGGTGCCGCGTTGTCGAGGACGACGTCGGCGATGTCGGCCAGTTTCCGGCCGCTGGGATGGGCGGCCGGGACGGCCCGGGTGTGGGCGAGGGAGGTGAGGGCCAGGACCCGGTGGCCGTGCTCCTTGGCGTGCAGGGCCATCTCCACGATGACCTTGTTGACGCCGGAGTTGGAGACGACGACGAACAGGTCCTCGGGGCGCGGGGCGGCGAGTTCGTAGAGGCGCGCGGCCACTCCCGCCCGGCGTTCGAGGAGCGGGTCGTCGAGGACGGACGGGTCCGCACCGCCGTACTGGACGAGGTCGGTGATGCTCAACCGGTTGGTGGGCACCAGTCCCCCGGCGCGGCCGGAGAGTTCGAGGACGAGTTCCTGCGAGTGGCCCGTGCCGAAGGCC
The DNA here is from genome assembly GCF_040612515.1 of Streptomyces sp. NPDC006372. Lineage (NCBI taxonomy): Bacteria > Bacillati > Actinomycetota > Actinomycetes > Kitasatosporales > Streptomycetaceae > Streptomyces > Streptomyces sp. NPDC006372. Next base: position 45,618 of record NZ_JBEXQJ010000020.1, read on the forward strand.
TGGACGACTCCGTCGGCGCGCACGCACTCGGCGACCAGGTCGGCGGCGGCGGCCACGTCGTCACGGGCGGACTCGACGACCTCCTGGAGGACGGCGAGGCTCTTGCGCGCGTACTCCTGGGCGCTCACGGACTCGACGGACACGCGACACACTCCCCACTGATGGATTGAATCACCCTACACTTCCCCATCGGTGAATCAATAAATCACAGGGTTCTGTCAGCGGCAATCCGGTCCTGGTATTCAATTCATGCGCTGAAAGGTGGCTGGTACCTTCTCTTCATGCCTCCCACGGACGTCACGACACTGATCCGTACCGAGCTGCCCCGGCTGGCCGGCTCCCTGCGGAAGGTCGGCGAGCTGATCCTGGAGGATCCTGCCGCCGTCACCCACTGCTCGGCCGCCGAACTGGGCCGCCGCACCGGCACTTCGCAGGCGACCGTGACTCGTTTCTGCCGGGCCATCGGGCTGGAGTCCTACCAGCACCTGCTGATCGAGCTGGCCCAGGAGCGCGGCCGGGGCGAGGCCTCCGACTGGGGGACCGCCGAGATCGGCCCGGACATCTCGCCCGACGACAGCCTGGAGCGCGTCGTGCAGGTCGTCGGCACCGCGGACCTGCGGGCCGTCCAGCAGACCATCGACCGCATGGACCTCGACGCGCTCGAACGCGCCGCTCAGGCCCTGGCCAAGGCCAGGCGGATCGACGTCTACGGCGTCGGGGGCAGCGGCGCGGTGGCCCATGAGACCGAGACGCGGCTGTTCCGCATCGGCTGCTCGGTGCGCGGCTGGACCGAGGTGCACGCCGCGGCCACCTCGGCCGCCCTGCTGACACCCGCGGACGTGGCCATCGGCATCTCCCACTCCGGGGCGACCCGGGAGACCCTCGAACCGTTCGAGATGGCCAAGGAGCGCGGCGCCACCACCATCGCCCTCACCACGGACCCGCGTTCGCCGCTGTCCAGGGCCGCCGACATCCGGCTGATCTCGTCGTCCTCCGCGACCAGCTTCCGCGCCGAGAGCATCAGCAGCCGGCACTCCGTCCTGATGCTCGTGGACTGCCTCTACGTCCGCGTAGCCCAGCTGTCCTACCAGCGCGCGAGCGCCTCGCTGGCGCTGACCGACCACATCGCCGGGCAGCACGCGGTGAAGGCCCGGCGAGCCCGGTGAGCCTGGTCGAGGGTGCATGGATGAACCACCAAGTTGACGCGAAGATGGTTGTTTGAATCACTCCTGCCGTGCAGGATGGGGCTCCCCCCAGCGCACCTCGTAGGAGCCCCATGCGCGTCACCTCTGTCGAGTCGACCGAGCTCTTCACCGGGACCACCGAACAGCCGCGCCAGGTGGTGGCCGTCGGGCTGAGCCACACGCCGGGCCGGACCGTCCGGCTCACCCTGGAGGGTCCGGGCCTCACCGGCGCCACGGAGACCGCCGTGGGCGAGGACGGCACCGCCCGCGCCGAGATACCCGTCACCGGCGACGGCCTCGTGCCCGGCGACCGCCGCGAGATCACGGTCACCGCCACCGACGGGGACGAGATCACCACCCGCACCGGCGAGTTCACGGCCGCCGAGCCCGGCTGGACCATGTTCATGGTCAGCCACTTCCACTACGACCCCGTCTGGTGGAACACCCAGGGCGCCTACACCGAGACCTGGGACGTCGCCGACGACCCGGCGGCCGGACTGTCCGCCCGCACCTTCGACTCGCGCGGCCAGTCCGGCATGAGCCTCGTGCGGGCCCACTGCGACCTGGCCCGCCGCGACCCGGCGTACACCTTCGTGCTCGCCGAGGTGGACTACCTCAAGCCCTACTGGGACTCCTTCCCCGAGGAGCGCGCCTTCCTGCGGCAGCTGATCCGCACCGGCCGCGTCGAGATCATGGGCGGCACCTACAACGAGCCCAACACCAATCTCACCGGCGCCGAGGCGACGATCCGCAACGCCCTGTACGGCGACGGTTTCCAGCGCGGGATCATCGGCGCCTCGCCCGAGACCGCCTGGCAGCTCGACGCCTTCGGGCACGACCCGCAGTTCCCGGGGCTGATGGCGGACGCGGGAGTGAGTTCGAGTTCGTGGGCGCGCGGGCCGTTCCACCAGTGGGGGCCGACGCTGTCGGTGTTCGGCGAGGAGCCGCGCAACCCCGGGCGGATGCAGTTCCCGGCCGAGTTCAACTGGATCGCCCCCTCGGGGCGCGGGCTGCTGACGGCGTACATGGTCAACCACTACGGCGCCGGCTGGGCGATCGACAACGCGCCCACCCTGCCCGAGGCGCAGGCCGCCGCGTACAAGCTCTTCCAGCGGCTCAAGCAGGTCGCCCTCACCCGCAACGTGCTGCTGCCGGTCGGCGGTGACTACGCGCCGCCGTGCCGCTGGGTCATGGACATCCACCGCGGCTGGAACGCCCGGTACGTCTGGCCCCGCTTCATCAGCGCGATCCCCCGGGACTTCTTCGCCGCCGTCCGGGCCGAACTGGAGGCGGAGGGCCGCACGGCCTCACCGCAGACCCGCGACATGAACCCGGTCTACACCGGCAAGGACGTCTCCTACATCGACACCAAGCAGGCCCAGCGCCACGGCGAGACCCTGCTCGCCGACGCCGAGGCCTGGGCGACGCTCGCGTCCCTGCGCACCGGCCGGCCGTACCCGGACGCGGCCCTGGACAAGGCCTGGCGGCAACTCGTCTACGGCGCCCACCACGACGCCATCACCGGCTCGGAGTCGGACCAGGTGTACATCGACCTGATGACCGGCTGGCGGGAACTGCACGACCTCGCGGAGAGCGTGCACGCCGACGCGACCCAGGCCCTGGCCGACCACGTCACCCCCGGCGACGGCCCCGACCTCGTCGTCTTCAACTCCGCGACCTGGGCCCGCCGGGACGTGCTGACGGTCGACGACCCGGGCCTCGCCCCCGAAGGGCTCCCCGCGGTCCGCGAGGACGGCCGGCTCCACGTCGTCGTGCCGGAAGTGCCCGGCATGGGCCTCCGGGCGCTCCCGCTCGCCGAGGGGCCCGCCCCCGGCTGGACACACGGCGAGGGCCTCACCATCCGCAACGAGTTCTACGAGGTGACCGTCGACCCGGCACGCGGCGGCGGGGTCAGCGCTCTGCGCGCGCTCGCCGAGGACGGCCGGGAGCTGCTGCGCGCCGGAGACATCGGCAACGAGATCGTCGTCCAGGAGGAGTATCCGAGGCATCCGCGCTTCGGCGAGGGCCCCTGGCACCTCACCCCGACCGGCACGACGGCCGCCCGCAGCCGGGACGTCACCGCCGAGGTGCGCGCCGAGCACTCGCCGGCCGGCTCCCGGCTCACCGTCACGGCCGACCTCGGCCCGTTCCGGTACACCCAGCGGCTGACGCTGTGGCAGGGCGTCGACCGGCTCGACGTGACCACCACCGTCGACGGGTACGACGGCGCCGACCGGCTGATCCGGGTGCGCTGGCCCTCCGGCGTACGGGGCGGGCTGCCGGTGCACGAGGTGGCGGACGCGGTGATCGGGCGCGGGTTCGGGTTCGTGGAGGTGGACAGCGAGCGGTTCCCGTGGACGCTGGACAACCCGGCGAACACCTGGTTCGGCCTGGGCTCCACCGCGCGGGTCGCGGTGCACGACGACTCCGGCGCGTTCCTCGGGCACCGCTCGATCGGCGTCGCCGAACTCGTCTGCTCCGACTGGGACACGGCGGGCGAGCTCGGCACCCCGCTCGCGGCGGCCCTGGTCCGCGCCGGGGTCACGGCGACCTCGACGATCGCGGGCGGCCCACGCTACGGCGACCTGGAGGTCGACTCCAACCTCCCGGACCTCCGGATCGCCGTCGGCGGGCCGGACCGCAACGCCGTCGTCGCCGAGGCACTGGGCTGGGACCCGGCGGCCGGCCGGGAGCTGAAGCGCCAACTGGCCGAGCGGGGCGTGGCCGCCGTCTGGGTCGCACCACGCGCCTGTCTGCGCGAGGAGTGGATCCCCGGGGCCGATCTGCGCGACCTGGAACGCCTGCCGCTGCTCGTGGTCGCGGGGGACCGCCCCGAGGACGACGCCAAGGCGGTCGACGCGCTGATCGCCGACCTCAACGACTTCACGCTGACGGCGACGGCGGCGGGCGGCGGCGAGGCGCTGCCGCCGGGTGACGCCTGGGACGGCCGCAGCTTCTCGATCCTCAACCGGGGCACCCCCGGTTGCGTGGTCACCGCCTCCGGCGACCTCTACATGTCCCTCATGCGCTCCTGCACGGGCTGGCCGTCCGGGATCTGGGTGGACCCGCCCCGCCGGACCGCCCCCGACGGCTCGGGGTTCCAGCTCCAGCGCTGGTCCCACACCTTCGAGTACGCCGTCGTCGCGGGCACCGGCGACTGGCGCGCACTGCGGCTGCCGCAGGCCGGACACGCCTACAACCACCCGCTGACGGCCCGGGTACGCACCGGCTCCGGGTCCGGCCCCCTGCCCCGGACGGCTTCCCTGCTCTCCCTGGAACCGGCGGGCGAGATCCTGCTGGACGCGCTGAAACCGGCCGGCTCCCCGCTGGCCCGGGGCAGCGCGGCACGCGTGGATCCGGGTCGGGGCGTCGTCGTCCGGGTGCACGAGGTCAACGGGCGTCCGGTACGGGCACGGGTGACCGGACCGTTCGCCTGGGCGGCGGGCGCCCGCGCCGACATCCTGGAGAGCCCCGGGACATCACTGGCCCCGGACGGCGAGGGCGCTCTCGAAGCCGACCTGACCGGCTTCGAGGTCGCCACGCTCCTGGCCACACCGGCCGACGGCAGAACACCGTCCCCCGAACCCGGCGTCGAGGCCCACGAGCCCGCGCAGCCCGTCGCCACCCGCTACTGGCTGCACAACTCCGGCCCCGCCCCACGCGGCAACATGCCGGTCGCGGTGTACCTCTCCCCCACGGCCCTCACGACCGACGGCCCCGTCACCGCGACGGTCAGGGTCAGCTCGGAACTGACCGACGCCCCGGTGTCCGGCACGGTGACCTTCGAGGTCCCCCCGGGCTGGACCGCGGAACCCGCCGAGCTCCCGTACTCACTCGGCCCGGCGGGCTTCACCCTCACGGACATCACGGTCACACCGCCCCCGAACCCCGAGCCCGGCCGCCACCGGCTGGCCGCCCGGCTGTCGTACGGCGGCCAGACCTTCGAGGACGTGGTGGCCCTGGACGTCCCGGGCGGCCGTCCGGGCCCGTCCCTCCTCACGGACCTGGCAGCAGACCGGGTGACCCTCCGCCGCGGCGAACGAACCAGGGTCCCCGTCACGCTGCGCAACACCACACGGGCCCCCGTCAACGGCACCCTCTGGGCCGTCTCCTCCTGGGGCACCTGGCCGGGTGTCACCCCGGGCTGCCAGGGCTTCACGGTGCCCGGCGGAGAGCAGACGGAGTGCGAGATCGAGGTCGACGCCGACGCGATACCCCCCGGTTCCTACTGGCTGCTGGCCAAGACCGCCTGGCACGGCTGCGTGGCGTACACCAAGGCGGTGGAGCTGGTGGTGACACCGTGAGGGAGAACCATGCGGCAAGCGTTCGAGGCGAACCGATCCCGAAACAGCACGTGGACAGGTTCCTGCACTGCGACTTGCCCAGGGGCGCGGGGAACTGCGCGACCAGCCACGACACAGCCGCACAAGCAAGACGACACCGCCAGCAACGGCGCTGGGCAACCCAGATCGTCCTCATCCACGACCTGGCCCTCCACGCCTGCGCCGAACGAGGCCTCGCCCCACCGGACGACCTCATGCCGATGCAACTGCTCACCATCCCCGAGTCCGACATCGCCGACCTCGGCAGCATCGTCGCGGCATCCCTCGCCCACTCCCCGGCCGCCCGGGCCCTCCTCTCCGCCCTGGAACGCGAACAGCACATCCCTGACACGGCCGTGCGCGACTACTACGACCGCAACAGGGACCGCTTCCTCACCCCCGAGGCCCTGCGACGCGGCGTCGACCCCTACGACGAACCGGCTCCCACGGACATCCATCCGTACGGGCACGTACGCCACGGCATCGAACGCGAGCTACGCCACGCGGCAGCCCGCCGTGCCTTCTTCGACTGGCTGGACGAGGCCCGCGCGGACGTCGAGTACGCCGAGGGCCATGAACACCCCGGCGACCCCACGCAGCCGGACCACGAACACCGTCACTGAGCAAAACCATTGACCTCCGATGAATTCTGGTCCACATTTTCATCAATCGAAGTCCAACTTGGTGATTTGATCCAGCCACCGTCCAGCGACGACTGGTCCCAGGAGGGCAGCAATGCGCGCAAGAAGACTCACCGGATCCCTGACCTGTCTGGTCGTCCTGACACTGACGGCAGCCGGCTGCGGCCTGTCCGGCGGCGGTTCGGACGACGGCGACGCCTCGGCCGGCGGATGCAAGGTCGACAAGGGCAACGTCGGTTCCGGCAAGCTCTCCGGCGAGGTCAAGGGGAAGATCACCTTCCAGACGACCAATCTGAAGAAGGACTTCGGGAAGTACTTCAACGGCGTCATCGACGCCTTCGAGAAGACCCACCCCGGCACCGAGGTCAAGTGGATCGACGACCCGGGCGACGCCACCTTCACCCAGCGCCTGGTCGCCGACGCCCAGGGCTGCACGCTGCCGGACGTGGTGAACATCAACGTCAACACGGCGGTGGCGCTGACGAAGAACGGCTACCTGCTCAACCTGGACGACAAGGCACCGGACGCGGGCAAGCCGTTCGTCCCGGCGCTGTGGAAGTCGAGCATGTACGCCGACGCGGACGGCAAGAAGGTGCACAGCGTGCTGCCCTGGTACTCCGGCGGCATCGTGCAGACCTTCAACACCGACCTGATGAAGAAGGCGGGCCTCGACCCGGACAAACCTCCGACGACGGTCCTGGGCCTCTTCGACGACGCGGAGAAGATAGCCGAGGCCTCCGGCGGCAAGTACTACGCGTTCCTCGCCAACCCACAGCTGCGCATCCCCGCCGACTGGCAGCAGATGGGCATCGAGGTCCTCTCCCCGGACGGCAAGAGGTTCACCTTCGCCGACGACCCGAAGACGGCCCGGTGGGTCGAGGCCATGGCGAAGCTCTACAAGGCCGGCGGCATGCCGAGGGACTCCCTGTCCTCCACGCAGGACCCGGCCAACGTCTACGGCCAGGGCAAGCTGGTCTACGGCCCCACCAACCCGAACTTCCTGCGGTTCATCCAGCAGAACAACCCGAGCGTCTACAAGAAGACCGGTGTCGCCCGCTTCATGCTGGACGCCCTCGGCCACACCGTCGGCGCCCCGCAGTACGTCGGTGTCGCGTCCACCAGCAAGAACGCCCCGACCGCGCTGGCCTTCGCGCGGTTCCTGACGAACGCCGAGAACCAGCTCGCCTGGGCCAAGGACCCCAACGTCGTCATCTTCCCCTCCACCACGGCCTCCCTGAACGACCCGTTCTTCCAGTCGGTCAAGGGCGACGACCCCTTCGCCGAGGCCCGCAAGATCGTCGCCAGTGACCGCAAGACCGCCACGGCCGACGAGATCGCCCTGACGCCCGGTGAGCTCAACGCCATCTCGGCCCAGGTCCAGCTGGCCATGCAGGGCAAGAAGAGCGCCGAGGACGCTCTGCAGGAAGCGCAGTCCAAGGCCAACCAGCTGATCGAACAGGGCAGCTGAGGATGACTCAACCGACCGTCCACCAGGCGCCCGCCCCCGCTCCCCCGGGTGCGGGCGCCCGACCCCCCGGCGGCGCTTCCCCCTCGTCCCCGCCGGGGCCGCTGCGCCGCGCCCTCCGCTTCGTCACGCCCGGTCCGAGCGCCGACGCGGGGGGCGCGGCGCTCTACCGCCGCTGGTGGCTGCCCTGGCTGTGGATGACCCCCGCGATCATCGGGGCGACCGTGTTCGGGGTCTTCCCGTTCCTCAACACGGTCATGGTGTCCTTCACCGACGCCAAGCCGCTCGGCGGGGCGTACGACGTCGTAGGGCTGGACAACTACCGCCGGATGCTGAGCGATCCGGATTTCTGGCTGGCCACCCGCAACAGCCTGCTGTACGCGCTGATCGTGGTCCCGCTGATGGTGCTGCTGCCGTTGCTGCTCGCCCTCCTGGTGGAGAAGAACCTGCCGGGCATCGGCTTCTTCCGCTCCGCCTTCTACACGCCGGTGCTCGCCTCCAGCGTGGTCGTGGGCCTGAGCTGGCAGTGGCTGCTGAGCGACCAGGGGCTGGTCAACACCTGGCTGCAGAGGGCGCACATCATCCGTGACGCCATTCCGTTCCTGTCGGACTCGTGGCTGATCCTGCTGTCCGCGATGGGCCTGACGCTGTGGAAGGGCCTCGGCTGGTACATGATCTTCTACCTGGCCGCCCTCGGGAACGTCCCCCGGGAACTGCACGAGGCGGCGGCGGTGGACGGGGCGGGCGTGGTGCGCCGCTTCTGGCACGTGACGGTGCCCGGCGTGCGCACCTCCATGATGCTGGTCGGCACCTTGACCGGTATCGGCTCGCTCAGGGTGTTCACCGAGATCTACATGCTCGGCGGTTCCACCGGCGGCCCCGGCGGCGCCGACCGCACGCTCCCCTTCTACATCCGGGACGTGGGCCTCGACCCGCTCACCGGCAACGCCGGCTACGGCGCGGCGGTCAGCGTCGCCCTGTTCGCCCTGACCCTTGGCCTCACGCTGCTCGCCCAGCGCCTGACGAAGGAGGACGAGGCATGACGACCGCCGTCGACAAGCGCCGACGCCCGATGCCCCGCTGGCGCGACTACGGCCGTCCGCGCGAACTGGTCGTGCGCTACCTGCTGCTGGTGTTCGTCCTCTTCATCACCGTCGGCCCGCTGCTGTGGCAGCTGCTGTCCTCCCTCAAGGGCGCGGGCGAGGACGTCTTCGGCGCGGGCGCCTCCCTGATCCCCCACCACCCGTCGCTGCGGGCGTACCGCGAGGTCTTCGACCAGGTGCCGGTGTGGACGTACATCAGGAACAGCGTGTTCGTCGCCGTGCTGTCCATCGCCAGCCAGCTCGTCTTCTCCACCATGGCCGGCTACATGCTGTCCAAGCCCGGCTGGAAGGGCCGCAAGCTGGTCTGGGTGGTGCTGCTGGCGTCCATGATGTTCCCCTTCGAGTCGATCATGGTGTCGCTGTTCCTGAGCGTCCGGGACATGGGCCTGGTGGACAACCTGGCCGGTGTCTGGCTGCCCGGTTTCGTCGCCGCGATCAACGTCCTCATCATGCGGGCCGCGTTCCTCGCCGTGCCGCGCGAGATCGAGGACGCGGCGATGCTGGACGGCGCGGGCGAGTGGAAACGCTTCCGGTACCTCTATCTGCCGTCCGCCTACGGCGCGATCCTCGTCGTCACCATCAACACCTTCATCAGCGCCTGGGACGACTTCCTGTGGCCGCTGATCGTGCTGCGCACCGAGGACCACTTCACGCTGACGCTGGGTCTGGCGAGGCTCCAGACCTCGTCCTTCGGCTACGACCAGCGGATGGTGATGGCCGGTTCGGTGATCTCCGTGATCCCGGTGCTGGTGCTGTTCGTCATCACCCAGCGGTGGTTCTACAAGGGCGTCTCGTCCGGTGCCGTGAAACTCTGATCGACCCGGAGCACCACCGGTACGGCGGTCAACGCCCGGCGCGCCGACTCCGCGACGCGGAACTCGACGGTGCCGGGCAGGACCGCGGTCTCCAGGTCCGGTCCCACCTGGGCGAGTTGCTCGGCCTCCAGGGGAAACACGACGGTACGGCACTCCCCGGGCGCCAGGTCGACGGCTTGGAAACCCCGGAGTTCGAGTGTGCGCGGCCAGACGGACGTGACGAGCCGGCGCAGATACAGCTGGGCGACGGAACGCCCGTGCCGCTCCCCCGTGTTGGTGATCTCGACCGCCACCGCCCGGCCCGCGAGCCGGGGTGTCCCGTAGGCGAAGGCGGTGTACGACAGCCCGTGCCCGAAACCGTAGAGCGGCTCGGCGTCCTCGTCGGCGTAGCCGCCGTACTCGGTGTCCTTGTGGTTGTAATACACGGGCAGTTGCCCCGACGAGCGCGGCACCGAGACGGGCAGCCGGCCCACCGGGTCGGCGCGGCCGAGCAGGACGTCCGCGATCGCCTCACCACCCCAGGGGCCCGGGTACCAGGCGGTGAGCAGCGCGGCGGCCCGTTCGGCGGCTTCGGGGACGGCGTGCGGGCGGCCCTGGAGCAGGACGACCACGGTGGGCGTGCCGGTCGCCGTGACGGCGTCGAGCAGGGCCTGCTGGGCGGCGCCGAGCCGCAGCCCCGCCAGGTCGACGCCCTCTCCACAGGTCATCTCGGACACGACGGTGCGCGCGGCCCCGTTGGCGTCGAACTCCGTGTCCGGGGTGCGGGCGCTGCTGCCGCCCAGCACCAGCACGGCGACGTCGCAGGCGGCGGCCCGGCCGACCGCCTCGGGGATGCCGGACAGGTCGTCGCCGGTGAGGGCGCATCCACGGGCGTGGCGTACGTCGGCGTCCGCGCGTCGCAGTGCGTCGAGAACGCCGGTTCCGGTGCCGGGGCGTTGCGGGGCGGTGTAGTCGCCCAGGTGGTGGGCGACGGTGTCCGCGTGCGGGCCCAGGACGGCGATCCGGGACGCGGTCGACAGGGGCAGCACGCCCTGGTCGTCGTGGAGCAGGGTGACGGCGGCGCGGGCGAGGGCGGTGCTCAGGTCACGCCCGACGGCCGGGGACGGCAACGGGGCGGCGATGCAGGGCTGTTCGAACAGTCCCAGGCGGAACTTGAGCCGGAGGACCCGCGCGACGGCCCGGTCCAGGGCCTCCTCGCTCACCAGCCCCCGTTCGACCGCCTCCTCCAGATGCGTGAAGCCCTCGTCCCACAGGCTCAGATCGACACCGGCGTGGAGGGCGAGGGCGCCTGCCGAGACGACGTCGCCCGTCACGCGGGCCAGGCGGTCCACGGCCAGCCCGTCCGCCATGACGAGTCCGTCGAAGCCCCAGCGCTCGCGGAGCAGTCCGGTGAGCAGGGCCCGGTTGCCGGAGCAGGGCATGCCGTCGACCTCGTTGTAGGCGGCCATGACGGCGGCGGCTCCGGCCCGGACCCCGGCGCGGGCGGCGGGGAGGTGGATCTCGTGCAGGTCCCGGAGCCCGAGTTCGGACTCGGCGGAGTTGCGGCCGCCGACGGTGGCGCCCTGCCCGGCGAAGTGCTTGAGGACGACGGGCGCCCTGTCCGGGGCGAACAGCCCGCCCGGCGCCTGCTCCCCCTGCATGCCGCGTACGACCGCCTCGGTGAACCGGGCGGCGAGGTAGGGGTCCTCCCCGAAGCACTCCTCGGTCCGGCCCCAGCGCGGGTCACGGGCGATGTCCAGGGCGGAGACCAGGGCGACATGTCCGCCGCGGGCCCGCAGTTCGGCGGCGGCGTGGGCGGCGGCCCGCTCGTACAGGCCGGGGTCCCAGGTGGCGCCGACGGCCAGGTTGACGGGCAGGACCGTGCCGTCGAGGGCCATGTGGCCGTGCGGCACCTCCTCGACGAACAGGGCGGGGATGCCGAGCCGGCTGCGTTCGACGACGTGCCGCTGGACGAGGTGGGCCAGTGCCGCCCCGTCCCCGGCGCCGGACCCGGTGGCGTGGTCGACGCCCGACCAGGCGTCGGCGCGCAACAGCCCGTACAGCGCCCCGAGTCCGGCGAAGCGCTCGGTCTCGGCGTACAGGGCGTCGGTGAGTTCGAAGCCGCCGTCGGGGGTGCGGCGGTAGGCGTCCCAGCCGTACATCCGCTGGTTCAGCTGGCCGGCCTTCTCGCGCAGGGTCATGCGGGAGAGCAGGTCGTTGACGCGGGCCTCGACGGGGGCGGTGGGGTCACGGTAGAGGAGCGTGGCGACGGTCATGCGCGGCCCTCGTGAGCGAGACGGGCCAGGGCGACGGCGCCCCGGAGGCCGTCGGGGACCCAGTCGAGGGTGAGGCCGAGGGCGTGGAGACGGGCCTCCAGGCGGGTGGTCAGGGGCCCGTCGGGGCCGAGCAGTCCGCCGGTGGCGACGACGCGTTCGCCGGAGCCGGGGTGCAACGCCCGTACCGTCTCGGTGAGATGGTCGGCGGCCTCGTCGAGGATGGCGAGGGCGACCGGGTCCTCGGCGTCCCGGGCCGCCGCGACCACCAGGGGCGCGAGCCGGGCCAGGCGGATGGGGGGCTCGTTCATGACGGCGGGCAGCACGTGCCCGCGGTAGGCCTCGCGGTGGGGCCGGGACCAGGGAGTGTCGTCGTGAGGCGGGAGGGGGCGGCGGTCGCCGGCAGGGGATCCGGCCGCTCCGCCGTGCGCCGGGCCGCCCGCGGCGGCCGGTCCGGTCAGCGGCGGCACCGCCTCGTCCCGCACGTCGAGCGACGCGCCCTCCGCGTCCCCTTGGACCACACCGGGTGACAGTCTCCGCACCGCCCCTCCGGCCACACCCCCGTGCTGCCCGCCGGGCAGCAGGTCGCCCGGTACCCCGAGTTCCCGCCCCACCGTCTCTCCCAGCGAGGTCGGCGCACCCCTCCCGTCGGCCATCCGCAGGGCGGCCCGTACCGCCGCGCGGCCGATCCAGAAGCCACTGCCGTCGTCGCCGAGGAGCCAGCCGTCACCGTCCACGGTGGCCGTGGCACGGCGGTCGGTGATGCGCATGGCGACCGCGCCGGTCCCGGCGACCAGGGCGAGGCCGTCCGCCGGGGCGCCCGGCGCGGAGGCGAAGGCGGCCTCGATGTCGCTGCGGACGAGGGGCGGCCCGGCCTCGATGCCGAGCCGGCGCAGGGCGGCGGTGAGGGCGGTCAGGGCGTTGCGCCGCCCCGGTTCGTCGGCGAAGGCGTCCGTGGCCCCCGCAAAGCCCCCGGCCACGGCCACGACCCTGCCCCGGTCCGGCTCCGGCACGGCCTGCCCGACGGCCTCGGCGAGGTGCTCGGTGAGCTGCGGCACCGGCACGGTCAGCGCGTTGCCCGGCCCGGCGGCGCCCTCGCCCAGCGGACGTCCGTCGGCGGCGGTCGCCAGGACCGCCCGGGTCCGGGTGCCGCCCGCGTCGAGACCGACCACCAGGGGCGAGACGCCTTGACGTTCCTGGTTCAATTCATTACTCATCGCCGACTATGGTGATTGATGCATTCACCCAGGGCAAGACTCGACCCGAGGAGGATCACATCCCTACTCTCCGCTTCGGCGTCAACTACACGCCCCGCCGCGGCTGGTTCCACGCCTGGCACGACTTCGACCCGGCGCACGCCCGTGAGGACCTGGACCAGATCGCCGCCCTCGGCCTCGACCACGTCCGGGTCTTCCACCTGTGGCCGCTCCTCCAGCCCAACCGCACACTCATCCGCACCGCCGCCGTGGACCAGCTCGCGCACCTGGTCGATCTGGCGGCCGAGGCCGGTCTCGACGTCCTGGTGGACGGTGTGCAGGGCCATCTGTCCAGCTTCGACTTCTACCCGGAGTGGACCCGCAGCTGGCACCACCGCAACGTCTTCACCGACCCGGAGGCCGTCGCCGCCCAGGCCGAGCTCATGCGGACCCTCGGCCGTGCCCTCGCGGGCCGCCCGAACCTCCTCGGCCTGCAGCTCGGCAACGAGCTCAACAACCTCGTCGAGCACAACCCGGTGACGCCCGAGGAGGTGGACCACTACCTCGACACCCTGCTGGCGGCCACCCGCGAGCACCTGCCGCCGGACCGGCTCGCGACCCACTCCGCCTACGACGCCGCCTGGTACGGCGACGACCACCCCTTCACCCCCGAGGCCTCCGCCCGCAAGGGCGACGTCACCACCGTCCACCCCTGGGTGTTCTCCGGCGACTGCGCCCGGCGCTACGGCCCCCGCTCCCCGCAGGTGCTGCACCTCGCCGAGTACGGCACGGAACTCGCCAAGGCCTACGCGGAGGACCCGGCCCGCCCGGTCTGGGTCCAGGAGACGGGCGCCCCGGAGCCGCACGTCCCGGCCGCCGACGCCCCGGACTTCGCCCGCGCGACCGTACGGAACGCGGCCGGGTGCGAGGGGCTGTGGGGCGTGACCTGGTGGTGCTCCCACGACGTGGACCGGTCCCTGGCCGACTACCCGGAACTGGAGTACACGCTGGGCCTGTTCGACGCGCGCGGCGGCACCAAGCCGATCGCGACGGCCCTGGCCGAGACCGTCGCCGAGGTCCGTGCGGGACACCATCCCGCACGGCCCCGCGACACGGCCCTGGTCCTGGACTGCACACCGGCCACCCGCTCGGTGTCCGGCCCGGGAGGCGCGTACTTCGAGGCGTGGATGGCCCTGCGTACGGAGGGCGCCCGGCCCGCGGTGGTCCTCGCGGAGCGGGCGGACGACGCCGCGTACCTGGAGGCGCGCGGCATCAAGGAGATCGTACGGGTGCCGTAGGGGCTCAGACGCCGGTCAGTGCCTCGGCGAGCGCCCGCATATTGACCCGGCCCCGCCCGTAGGAGCACAGCGCGCCGCCCTCCGGCAGTCCGGTGTCGATCCGCACGGCATCGGGCCGCCGGCTCAGCAGCGCGTCGCGCAGCCGCGCCTGCCACGGATGCAGGGCGGCGTCGCAGGTGGCGACGGCGAGCGGCGCCTCGCCAGTCTCCCGGACGAGCCGGCCGGCGAGGGCGTCCGGGTCCTCCGGCTCCCCGGTGACGGCCGTCCCCGTGGCAGCGGGGTCCACCGCCCGCAGCGCGGTGAGCAGGTCCTCGCCGCCCCAGTTGAGGGCCGGGTGCGGCGATGGGAACAGATCGACGAGATGGGCTCCACGCACCGCCGCCGGCACGCCGCTGAGACGCACGGCCCGGCGCGCCGCCGCCAGCCCGGCGCCCGTGTCCCAGCCGGCGACCGCAGCGGCCGGAGCGGCGTACCGCCCGGCGAGCCGCCGCACCCGTCCGGCGGCCTCCCACACCCGCTCCTCGGCGAGCACACCGTCGCGCAGCGCGCCGAGCACCGCGTCCCGGCAGGCCAGGGTGACCTCCAGGTCCGGTACGGCCACGACGACCTGGTCGGCACCGGCGGCGAGGGCGATCCGCGCCCCGGCGGCCTCGCCGTAGCGGTCGGCGATCGCCTTCATCTCCAGCGCGTCACTGACGAGGACCCCGTCGAAGTCCAGCTCGTGGCGGAGCAGATCACCCAGGATGCGACGGCTCAGGGTGGCGGGCCGCTCGGGGTCCAGGGCCGGGAAGACGACATGGGCGCTCATGATCATCGGCACGCCCGCATCGACGGCCGCGCGGAACGGTTCGAAATCGGCCCGCAGTTCGTCGTACGGCCGCGGGTCGACCGCCATGCCGTGGTGGCTGTCGGTCTCGGTGCCGCCGTGCCCGGGGAAGTGCTTGGCGCAGGAGGCGACGCCCCGCCGCTCGGTGGCGGCGATCCAGGCCCGCAGATGCCGGGCGGCGAGCGCGGGTTCGGCGCCGAAGGCCCGGGTGCGCACGATCGGGTTGCGCGGATGGTGCTGGAGGTCGGCGACGGGGGCGTAGGAGGCGGTGATGCCGAGCGTGGCCAGATGCCCGGCGAGCGCGTCGGCGCACCGGGCGGTGAGCTCCGAGTCGTCGGCGACGCCGAGGGCGTAGGAGCCGGGGACGTCGGGGGCGTCCGCGCTCACCAGGTGGCCGATGCCGCCGCCCTCGTTGTCGATGGCCACGATCAGGTCGGGGCGCAGGGCCCGCAGGGTGTCGGTGAGAACGCGCACCTGCTCCGCGTCCCGCACGTTGCGGGTGAAGAGGATGACCCCGCCGAGGCCCCGGTCGATGAGCCGCTTGAGGGGGTCGGGCACGGTCGTGGTGCCGGTGAAGCCGGCGACGAGGCAGCCGTGGGCGGCCTCGTCGAGGCCGGTGG
Source organism: Streptomyces sp. NPDC006372 (assembly GCF_040612515.1). Taxonomy (NCBI): domain Bacteria; kingdom Bacillati; phylum Actinomycetota; class Actinomycetes; order Kitasatosporales; family Streptomycetaceae; genus Streptomyces; species Streptomyces sp. NPDC006372. The sequence continues at coordinate 61,340 of NZ_JBEXQJ010000020.1, forward strand.
GCAGGGGCGCGGAGGGGGTCACCCCGTGAATCTTCTGGCTCGTTCAACCAAATGTCAACAGCCAGATGGATCACCCATTCAGCAGGCCGCCGGGCTTGCGGGCGAGCCCGGGCAGGCGAAACGTGCTGAAGTTCGTCCGTCACCCACTCCCACCCCACTCGCAGCCGCTAGCCTCGTGGTTCACCGACGGTGAACGGGGGTTGCCCATGGTGAACGCCGAACGCACGCCACCGGACTGCCCTGGGGGGCATGACGGCAGACCGGAGAGCAGTGCCGGGGCCCATCTCCAGGACCAGCTCGAGATCCTCATCCAGGACTTCCGCACGAGCGCCGAGCCGCCGATGCCGGTGTTCGTCGTGCACGCGCAGGAGAGCGCGGACGACGACGCCGTGGCCGGTCTTGTCCGTCAGCTGCACGCGGGTCAGGAGGCGCACGGCACGCGCTGCGCGGTGGTGCAGGACGCCTACGAGGGCCCCACCGAGGTGCGCCGGGCCGCCGCCATGGTGCGGGCCCTGAGCGACCCGAAGAAGTGGGGCGGCCCGAAGGCGGTGTACCGGCGCTACGCGTTCCCGCGGCTGCGGCTGGTGCACGCCATCGACGACGCGGTCGCCGCCCTCGGCGACAGCTGGCCGGCCCCCGCCGCGGGCAGTCCCGAGGCCGGGCAGGACCCGCGGCAGCGGCTGCTCAACCAGCTGGCCCAGCAGCGCTGGCGGCCGAGGAACACCGCGCGCTGGCGCTCCGGACTGCCGCTGTTCGACATGGCGCACATCCTCCCGGCGAGCCTCGTGACCGTGCTCGCCGCGCTGCTGGCCCGCAGCGAGTGGTACGTGGCGGTGGGCGCCGGTCTGGTCTTCCTGGTCCTGCTGACCGTCCTCAACTACGCCCTGCCGGGGCGGGCGCCGATCTTCCTGTGGCTGCGCCGGGAGAGCCGCTGGTTCATGACGACGACCTTCCTCAGGGCGGCGGACCAGGAGGAGCCCACCGAAGTCTCGCTGCTGCGGCCGGTGCGGTCCTGGAAGGCGATCGCGGCCCGGGCGTACGACGTGGCGGAAGCGCTGGAGGCGGGTGGCGACTTCCACCTCCAGCTGTGCGTACTGGCGCTGCGGGAGGACCTGCGGGACAACCATCGCCGCTGGAGCTGGGACCTGCGCGGCTTCAAGCGGCCGCGCCCGCCGATGCTGTTCCTCCCGCACGCGGACGACCGCAACGGCGGCATCGAACTGATCCGGGCCGTCAGCGACGTCCGCAGCCGGCGCAGCGAGCTCGACCCGCTGATGGTGGTCGCCGCGGTGCGTTCGCAGGACGTGCCGCGCCTGGAGCGCAGCGTGGTCCGGACGACACCCGAGCCGGACATCGCCCCGCCCAAGTTCGGCGAGCGGCTGCGCACCTGGTACCGGGAGTGGGCGCACAACCTGCGCGCCGAGCAGTCACCCAGCCGGGAGCGGTCCGTCCTGCCCTGGGTGATGCGGATCCCGCTGCCGCACGACCAGCTCGGCCCGGTCGAGGAGCACCGCCGACATCTGCGTGCCTCCGCCCGGCCGACGCTCGCCCGGCTGGTGTGGGCCCTGCACACCCTGGTCCTGGTGATCGTCCTGCTGGCCGTCGGCACCGTGATGCGGGCCGACGCCCTGCACGACCGGTACTGCTCGGCGTCCGTGCTGACGGCCAACCGGGACTCCCGGCGCGAGCGGACGTCCGACGGCGCCACGGAGTGCATCGGCATCGCGACGGACGGCGTCCGCTTCGCCGACTGGCTGCCCGTGCCGGAACCCGGTGAGGAAGTCAGGACGCTGACGGCCGACGAGGAGCCGCCCTGGACGGTGGACGACCTGGAGGACCGGGTCGCCGGACAGAACGCGGACGTCCTCGCCCACCACTCCGGCAAGTACGTCACCGTCGTCTACGCCGGGCCGCTCAGCGCCGATCCGGCGTCCGGCTCCTCGCTGGTGAAGGGCGCCGAGGAACTGGCGGGCGTGTACCTGGCGCAGGCCGTCATCAACGAGAACTCCAGCGTCAAGCTGCGCGTCCTGATCGCCAACGGCGGCGTGGACCTGGGCCACCAGGAGGAGATGGCCGAGCAGATCGCCGCGTACGCCGCCCACGACCCGACCGTCGTGGGGGTCGTGGGAACGGGCCGTGACCTGAAGTCGAGCAGGGCGACGACGCGCACCCTGATGGAGGCAGGCCTGCCCGTCGTCTCCGGCACGAACTCCGCCACCTATCTGCCCCGGGAGTTCGCCAACTGGTTCAGCCTGGCCGCCACGGACGAGTGGCAGACCCGGCAGCTCGGCCTGATCGCCGCCCAGTTGCGCACACCGGGACGGCAGCAGTACGCCCTGGTCCTCGCCCGCGACACGGCGAAGACCGACGACCTGTACACCAGCGAACAGGCGCGCTACGGCCAGCGGATGCTGCGGCGGCACGGCTTCACCCTGCTCGACCAGCGCCGCTACAGCCTCAGCGGCGGCAAGCCCGAACTCCGCTCGCACGCCCAGGAGATCTGCCGGGGCGGCAGGGTCCCGTCGGTGATCTACTTCGCGGGCCGGGTGGAGGACGTCGACCCCCTGATGAACCAGCTGGGCACCGAGCCGGGCTGTGCCGGCAAGCCGCTGGCCATCTTCACCGGCGACGACCTGTCCAAGGCGGACTTCGCCGGCGGCGGTCAGTCCGTCGCACCGAAGGTCACGCTGTACCACGCGGCCCTCGCCGAGCTGCGGACGGCCGCCACCAGGACGGGCTTCTACCTGGACGCGGCCGACCACCTGCCGGGGCTGAAGGACCGCCGCCTGCGCTACGACAGCCCGGCGCTGGCCAGCGGCCAGACCGCCCTGGCGCACGACGCGACCCGTGCCCTGTTCTGGGCGGCCACCCGCGACGACCGGCCGCAGAGCCGCGCCTCGACCTGGGTGAACCTGCGCAACGTCAAGATCGAGGGCATGGCCACCGGCACCATCGACTTCACCCGCGCCCCGCTGTACGGCGACCGCACCGGGCACAGCATCGTCCTCAAGGAGGTCCGCCGCGCCGGTGACGGCACCTCCAGGACCCGCGTGGTGTGCAGCCGCACCGCGGGGGACACGGACCGCCTCACGGAGAAGGAGTGCCGGATCGGCTGAGCGCCGCCTCAGCCCTGCTCGGGCGTCAGCCGCAGCGCGATGGAGTTGATGCAGTACCGCTGGTCCGTGGGCGTCGGGTACCCCTCGCCCTCGAAGACGTGCCCGAGATGCGAGCCGCACCGCGCGCACCGCACCTCGGTCCGCACCATGCCGTGGGACCGGTCCTCGATCAGCTCCACCGCGTCGGTGTCCTTGGGGTCGAAGAAGGACGGCCAGCCGCAGTGGGACTCGAACTTGGTCCCCGAGGTGAACAGGTCCGCGCCGCAGGCACGGCACGAGTAGACGCCCTGGGTCTTGGTGTCGGTGTACTCACCGGTGAAGGCGGGCTCCGTGGCCGCCTGGCGCAGCACCGCGTACTCGCCCGGGCTCAGCTCCGCGCGCCACTGCTCGTCCGGCTTCTCGACGTCGTACGCCATGAGCTTCAGCCCCTCAGTTCGACAGACGGTCCAGGATCCGCGGGCCGAGGTCGGTGACGTCGCCCGCTCCCATGGTGAGAACGAGATCCCCCGGCTTCGCCATTCCCGCGATCACCGAGGGGGCGTCCGCCTTGTCGTGCACCGGCGTCATGTCCGCGCCGGCGGCCCGGGCCGCGTCGATGATCAGCTCGCTGGTCACGCCGGGGATCGGGTCCTCCCGCGCCGGGTAGATGTCCAGCACCACCGAGGCGTCCGCCAGCGCCAGCGCCTGGCCCATCTCCTTGCCCAGCTCCTGGGTCCGCGAGAAGAGGTGCGGCTGGAAGAGGACCAGGATGCGGGAGTCACCCGCCGCGGCGCGCATGGCCTCCAGGTCGGCCGTCATCTCGGTGGGGTGGTGGGCGTAGGAGTCGATCACCTGCACGCCCGCCGCCTCGCCCTTGAGCTGCAGCCGCCGCTTCACACCGGTGTACGCCGCGATCGCCGGGGCCAGCTCCGCGGCGGGGATGCCGAGCGCCACGCCGGCCGCGAGCGCGGCCACCGCGTTGTGCGCGTAGTGCCGGCCGGGGACGGAGACCGTGAAGGTCAGCTCCTCCCCCTCCAGCACCACGGTGACCTCGCTCTTCAGGCCCTGCGGCACGACCGAGAGGATGCGCACGCCGGCGTCCTGCGACTCGCCGTACGTCACCACCCGCACCTCGCGGCCCGCGATCCGGCGCGTGAGCTCCCGCGCGCCCTCGTGGTCGGCGGCGATCACCAGCGTGCCGCCCGGGGTGACGCGGTCCACGAACGTCTCGAACGACTCGTAGATCTCGTCCATCGAGGCGTAGTTGGCGTGGTGGTCGAGCTCGACATTGAGGACGATGGCGACCTCGGGCGCGTACTTGTGGAAGCTGCGGTCCGACTCGTCCGCCTCGGCGACGAAGATCTCGCCCTCGCCGTGCAGCGCGTTGGAGCCGGGCGCGTCCAGGTCGCCGCCGATCGCGTACGAGGGCTTCAGGCCCAGCGCACCCAGCGAGACCGCCAGCATCGAGGTCGTCGTCGTCTTGCCGTGCGTACCGGCGACCGCGATCGGGCGCAGGCCGGCCATCAGCGCGGCGAGGGCGTCGGAGCGGTGCACCACGGGGATGCCCAGCTCGGCCGCGCGGGCCAGCTCGGGGTTGTCCTGCCGGATCGCCGACGACACGACCACGCAGCTGGCGTCGTCCGCCAGGTGCTCGGCGTCGTGCCCGATGTGCACGGTCGCGCCCAGTGCCCGCAGCGCCTCGGCCGTCTCCGACTCCTTGGCGTCGCTGCCCGCCACGACGGCCCCGCGCTGCGCGAGGATCTTCGCGATCCCCGACATCCCTGCCCCACCGATACCGATGAAGTGCGGTCGGTCCATGGCTGGGGGAAGGCCGGGTGCCATGCGGGTCTCCAAGTTCGGGGTGCGAGGGTGAGCAGCCCCAGCCTATTTCAGGAGGGGGCAGGACTGTGCCAACCCCTCAGGGGCGCGGGACGGTATCGATGTGCGGCTCCGCCGCGTGGGCGCGACCAGCCACACGCCACCCGCACCCGAAGGACGTCGGAAAGCACCCCTACGCCTTGCTGTGCGAGAACAGCTTCAGCACCGGCACCCCCACCTTGTGGCGGGCCCGGGAGGCCCAGTCCCGGTGGAAGAACTCCTCCACGTAGTGGGGATCGGTCAGCACGATGACCTCGTCGGCCCCGACCTCCTGCACCAGGGACTTCAGCGCGTCCAGCGGATGGTCTTCGATCAACCGCCCCTGGGCAGCGCTCCCGGACGCCCGCAGTGCCGCGAGAGAGACCTCCAGGGCGCGCTGCCCCACGCTCAGCGCCTCCTGCCCCTCCGGGGTCTCCCCCTCCCGCACGGCCTCGTCGAGCTCGCCGAGCGCCACGTCGTCGATGGCCCGCAGCAGCCGGTCCGCCTGCTCGCCGCGCGGCTGGAGCAGCACCTGGAAGGAGACATCCTCCTCGCCGTGCAAGGTGGTGACGAACTCCACGTCGGCGGACGTCAGCGCCTTCTCGATCATCAATACGCTTGTGAACACCAGGCGCCCCTTCTCCTCCGGGGGCCTGCGGCCCCACTCCAGCGTGGGCCGTGCCGGGCCCTGCAAAAACCATCCTGCCGCGCGTTCGCACGGGTAGTGCCGGATCCAGTGTGCCCCCCGGAAACCAAACGGAACGGCATATTCCGTCGATGAACGGACGGGCGGCGACCATCGTCCCCGTTTCCGGACGTACCGGCCGGCCGGACATCCCGGCCGCCGGCACCTTGTACCCCGCGCCCGGCGGTTCAGTACCTCAGGACCGTCCGTACCTGGTGAACAGGAAGCCGTCCTCCTCCAGCATCGACACCAGCCGGAAGCGGTGCGGCACCGGGACGGCGGGCCCCCCGGCGATGCGCTGCGCGTCGCCCGCGGTGAGCATGGGGGAGACGGTCAGGCAGAGCTCGTCGAGCACACCGGCCGACACCAGCTGCCCCAGCAGCCGGGGGCCGCCCTCGGTCAGCAGCCGGGTGTGGCCGAGACCGGCGAGGGCCCGGACGGCACGGGCCGGATCCACGCCGATGCCGTCCCCGGCGGTCAGCACCCGCGCGCCCGCCTTCTCGGCGGCGGCGACGCGGTCCGGGGCGGCCGAGGCTCCCGTGAGGATCAGGGTGGGCACCAGGGGCGAGGTGAACAGCGGGAGCGAGAAGTCCAGGTCGAGACTGGCGGTGACCACCGCGATCGCGGGCGCGGGGGCCTGCCCGGCCGCCTCGCGCCGCGCGGCGAAGTCGTCCCGCGCGCGAGCCGGACGGTACCCCTCCTGGCGCACGGTCTGCGCGCCGACGACCACGACGTCCGCCAGCGCCCGCAGCGTGCCGAAGATCCGCATGTCGGAAGCGCTGGAGATGGGCTGCGACCGGCCGTCGTGCTGGGCGGCTCCGTCCAGCGTGGCCACCATGTTGGCGCGCAGCCACGGCACCGGCCCCCCGGGCCCCGGCTCGGGATACGCGTACGCGTCGGCCAGCTCCTCGAGCCCCCACTCCCGCCCGGCACCCCCCAGGGCCCCCTCACCGGGGTCCGGAGCTGCTGTTTCATCGATCACAGGGAACAGACGTCGCATGCCGTGCAGTCTTCCACGCGCCTGCGGGCCTGTCCGGCGGACCAAGCCGTGGGTCGCGGGGCCTGGCACGCCCATCTGCGGCGTTGTCGTCACTCGCCGACGCTCCGCGTCGACTCCCTCCTCCGCCTTGCAGCTGGACGCACCAGACCCCACTCCCGGGCGTTACCAGGTCAGCGTGGATCCGGCACGGCTTGGTCCGCCGAACAGGCCCTAGCATGGTGAACCGTGTCCTCCTCCCCCGCCCCCTCCGGTACCGGCCCGATAACCGACGCGGCCCCCCTCTCCCTGTGCGCGCGTGAGCCGCGCGTTCCCGCGGACCGGCTGGTCGCCGAGATGGTGCCGCCGCCGCGGTTCGACTCGGTGCGCTTCAGCACGTACATCCCGGATCCGAACCAGCCCAGCCAGACCGAGGCGGTCCAGGTGCTGGAGAGCTTCGCGGCCGGCCTCGGCCACGGAACGGGCGGTTCCGGCAAGCGGCGGCTGTTCGGATTCGGCAAGGCGCCGAAGAAGGCCCCGGCCGGCCCGCGCGGCGTCTACCTCGACGGCGGCTACGGCGTCGGCAAGACCCACCTGCTGGCCTCCCTGTGGCACGCCACCCCGGCCGAGCCCGAGCTCAAGGCCTTCGGCACCTTCGTGGAGCTGACCAACCTGGTCGGCGCCCTCGGGTTCCAGAAGACCGTCCAGACCCTGTCCGGCCACCGGCTGCTGTGCATCGACGAGTTCGAGCTCGACGACCCCGGCGACACCGTCCTGGTCTCCACCCTGCTCGGCAAGCTCGTCGACGCGGGCGTCGCACTGGCCGCCACCTCCAACACGCTGCCCGGCAAGCTCGGTGAGGGCCGGTTCGCCGCGGCCGACTTCCTGCGCGAGATCCAGGGCCTGTCGGCCCACTTCCGCCCGCTGCGCATCGACGGCGAGGACTACCGCCACCGCGGCCTGCCCGAGGCACCCCCGCCGTACTCCGACGAACAAGTGACCAAGGCGGCCCACGCCACCGAGGGCGCCTCCCTCGACTCGTTCTCGTCCCTCCTGGACCACCTCGCCCGCGTCCACCCCAGCCGTTACGGCGCACTGACCGACGGAATCGAGGCGGTGTGCCTCACCGGGGTGCGGCCCGTTCCCGACCAGTCGACGGCGCTCCGGCTCGTCGTCCTCGCGGACCGGCTCTACGACCGCGAGGTGCCCGTGATGGCCTCGGGCCTGCCCTTCGACCAGCTGTTCAGCGAGGAGATGCTGAACGGCGGCTACCGCAAGAAGTACTTCCGGGCCATCTCGCGGCTCACCGCGCTGGCCCGCGACGCGGGACGACTCGCGAACCCTCGGTAACCCCACACCCGATATCGCATCAACTGCCGTGTGACAAGGGCTTTTTCAGGACGGCCCACCCATAAGTTTCAGGCTCTCTTCAGCTTGCAACGTTAAGTTAACCCTGCAAACGACTTTGCAGGGTTAACGTGTTTCTTGACCAGTCGTTGACCAAGCGTTGGTCAACGCTAGACGCGCAAGTCACCTGAAGGGGGGCGCATGTACCGAGGTAAGACGGCACGGACCGTGATGTCGATCCTCGCCGGCGTGCTGCTCGCCCTTCAGTTCTTCGCACCCACCGCGTCCTTCGCATCCGCGCACACACCCCGTAAAGCCGAGGCCAAGGCTCAGCACGGAACTGAACCCGCCGGCACCTACTCGCGCCCCGGAATCAAGGCCTCCGGGAAAGCTCTGCGCGATGAGACGGCCGCCTGCCGCGACGGACACCACGGGGGCCCGACCGGCCCCCTGCGGACCCGCGACCGGTTCCACAGCACGGATCAAGCGCCCCCGGCGCCCGAGCGGACCCCGCTGCGGCACATCCCGCCGACAGCGCCGGAACGGTCCACACCCGGCGACGCGCACCAACGCACGTCGAGATCCTCGGCGTCGCACACACCGGCAGCGCTGCAGGTCTTCCGCTGCTGAGCAGCAGAGCAGTTCGACCCCCACCTCTGTCATGCCCGTCCGACGCGCCCCCACGCGCGCCAGGAGGAGTCACCACACTCATGCAGCCCCTCATCGACAACGCCCGCATGTTCGGACAGCGCCCTGAGGAGTTCGCCCGCCTCGCCGAGGGCCAGTCCCCCGACGTCCTGTTCATCACCTGCTCCGACTCCAGGGTCGTACCGGCCCTGATCACGGGCGCCCGGCCCGGCGAGCTCTTCGAGCTGCGCACCGCGGGCAACGTCGTCCCCCCGTACGCCTTCGGGCACCCCACCTCCGAAGCGGCGACCATCGAGTACGCCGTGGAAGTGCTGGGCGTCAAGGAGATCGTGGTCTGCGGCCACTCGCACTGCGGCGCCGTCGGCGCGGTGGTACGGCACGACGACCTCACACCCGTCCCCGCCGTGCGGGACTGGCTCGCGCACGCCTGCGACGAGCCCAAGTGCGCGGACCCGACCGACAAGACGGTCACGGAAGCCGTGCAGAACCACGTCCTGACCCAGGTGGAGCGGCTGCGCTCCTACCCGTGCGTGGAGAGCCGTCTGACGGACGGCCGGCTCCGGCTGCACGCCTGGTTCTACGAGGTCCACACCGGAAGCGTGCGGGAACACCGCGCGGACACCGGTTCCTTCGAGAAGCTGTGAGGGGCACCATGACCAAGTTCCCCTATCTGAGGCAGGACTTCCTCGCCTCGATCGTCGTCTTCCTGGTGGCGGTGCCGCTGTGCGTCGGTGTGGCGGTCGCCTCCGGCGTTCCCGCGGAGCTGGGCCTTATCACCGGCATCGTGGGCGGGCTCGTCACCGGGCTGATGCGCGGCAGCAGCCTCCAGGTGTCCGGGCCCGCCGCCGGCCTCACCGTGCTGGTCTTCGAGGCCGTCAGCGAGTTCGGCGTGGCCACGCTCGGCGTGATCGTGCTGCTCGCCGGGGTGCTCCAGCTCGCCATGGGCTTCCTCGGGATAGGCCGCTGGTTCCGCGCGATATCCGTCTCCGTCGTCGAGGGCATGCTCTGCGGCATCGGACTGGTGATCATCGCCGGCCAGATCTACGCGGCGGCGGGCCTGAAGGCCCCGGAGTCCGGACTCGGCAAGATCGCGGGCCTGCCCGGGGCGTTCGCGGACGCGCTCGGCAGCCCCACCGCCCTGGCCTCCCTCGCGATCGGCGCGGGCACCATCGCCGTCATCGTGCTGTGGAAGAAGCTGCCGAAGGCGGTCCAGGCCGTGCCCGGCGCCCTCGCGGCAGTCGTCCTGGCCACGGTCGCCACGCTCGCCCTCAGCCTGCCCGTCGCCACCGTTCAGGTCGAGGGTCTGCTCGGCGTCATCCAGCCGCCCGGGGCCGAGGCCTTCGGCGAGCTGGCGAGCCCGGCCATCTGGGGCACCATCATCGCCTTCGCGCTGATCGCCTCCGCGGAGAGCCTGTTCAGCGCGGCGGCCGTGGACCGGCTGCACGACGGTCCGCGCACCGAGTACAACAAGGAAATGATCGCCCAGGGCGCGGGCAACACCCTGTGCGGTCTGCTCGGCGCGCTGCCGATGACCGCGGTCATCGTGCGCAGCTCCGCCAACGTCAACGCGGGCGCCAAGACCAAGGCGTCCCGGGTGCTGCACGGCGTGTGGCTGCTGCTGTTCGCCGCCGCGATGCCGTGGGCCCTGGCCCTGATCCCGGTTCCCGCCCTGGCCGGCATCCTGGTGCACGCCGGCTGGAAGCTGATCCCGTTCCGCCAGATCGGCGCTCTGTGGCGGGCTCACAAGGGTGAGGCGCTGATCCTCGTCGCCACCGCCGTGTCGATCGTCGTGGTGAACATGTTCGAGGGCGTGCTGATCGGTCTGGCCCTGTCGGTCGTCAAGACCGCCTGGGAGGCCTCGCACGTCAAGCTGGAGACCATCGACAAGGGCGCCGGCCCCATCCAGGTGTACCTGTCCGGCAACGCCACGTTCCTGCGGCTGCCGAAGATCCTGGACAGCCTGGAGAACCTGCCGCAGGACCGCCCGGTCGAGCTGGACCTGAAGGGTCTGCACCACCTCGACCACGCCTGCCGCACGGCCCTGGAGAACTGGGCCGAGCGCCACAGCGCGACGGGCACCGAGCCGGTGAAGGTCACGGAGCCCGAGGCGTCGGAGGAGGCCGAGAAGGTCACGGCCTCCTAGCGGCCGGCCGGAACACGGCCACGGGCCCGGGGTGCGCGGAACACGCGCGCCCCGGGCTTTCCCCTGTCCCGGGAGCCTTCCCGGGACCGAAGGCATGGCCTCGCCCCCGATTCCGGGCATATCGTTGCAGGAACAGACGAAACGGGACCTCTGAACGGGGAGGTCGTCATGCTCGAAGAGGTGGTCGCGGCGGTACTGGCCGCCGGAGCCGCAGGCCTGGTCTATCTGGGCGCGGCGGCACGAGTCGTCAAGCAGTACGAGCGCGGGGTCGTCTTCCGGCTCGGCCGGCTGCGCGGTGACGCCCGCCGACCCGGATTCACCATGATCGTCCCCGGGGTCGACCGGTTGCGCAAGGTCAACATGCAGATCGTCACGATGCCGGTGCCCGCCCAGGAGGGCATCACCCGCGACAACGTGACCGTGCGGGTGGACGCGGTCGTGTACTTCAAGGTCGTGGACCCCGGCGCCGCGGTGATCAACGTCGAGGACTACCGCTTCGCCGTCTCCCAGATGGCGCAGACCTCGCTGCGTTCGATCATCGGAAAGAGCGAGCTGGACGACCTCCTGTCCAACCGGGAGAAGCTCAATCAGGGCCTGGAGCTGATGATCGACAGCCCGGCCGTGGAGTGGGGCGTGACCATCGACCGCGTCGAGATCAAGGACGTGTCCCTGCCCGACACGATGAAGCGTTCGATGGCCCGTCAGGCCGAGGCCGATCGCGAGCGGCGGGCCCGTCTGATCAACGCCGACGCCGAGTACCAGGCCTCGAAGAAACTGGCCCAGGCCGCCCACCAGATGGCGGACACACCTTCGGCGCTCCAGCTCCGGCTGCTGCAGACCGTGATGGCCGTGGCGGCGGAGAAGAACTCCACGCTGGTGCTGCCCATCCCGGTGGAGCTCCTGCGGTTCCTGGAACGAGGCCGCGAGGAGGACCGGCAGCCGCCGGCGGAGGACACCACGGCCGACACGACGGACGCCCCGGTCGACAAGACGGAGCGGGCCATGGAGGAGCTGCGGCGCGCGGTCGAGCAGTGACGCGCGCTACGCGCGTGGTTCCCGGGACCCGCACCAGGTGATAGACACAGCGGGATCACTGTTCCTGTCCGCCAGCAGGAAGGTTTCCCCATGACCAAAACCGGTCGTATCGCCACACGACGTCAGGTGCTCGCCGGGACGGGCGCCGTGGGCGTCGGGATCGCGTTCTCCGGCGCCCTGTCAGAACTCTTCGCCGGCACGGCCGCCGCGCAGCCCCTCGGCCACGACGGCTACGGCCCGCTCGTCCCCGACCCGAAGGGCCTGCTCGATCTGCCGAAGGGCTTCCGCTACCGGGTCCTCTCCCGGCAGGGCGACGAGCTCCGGTCGGGTGAGGGCAAGGTGCCCTCCAACCACGACGGCATGTCGGCCTTCGGCGGCCGGGACGGCCGTGTCCACCTGGTCCGCAACCACGAGAACCGCGCCGACGGCAAGATCCCGGTCCCGACGGTCGAGGGCCTCACCTATGACCCGGCCGGCAAGGGCGGCTGTACGGCGCTGACGCTGGACTCCCACAACCGCGTGCTGTCCGAACGCGTCGCGATCGCCGGCACGGCCGTGAACTGCGCGGGCGGGCCCACCCCCTGGGGCACCTGGCTGACCTGCGAGGAGACCGAGGACAAGGCCGGCACCAACGGCTACACCAAGGACCACGGCTTCATCTTCGAGGTCGACCCGGTCGACCCGCACCGCACCGGAGCCGTCCCGCTGACCGCGATGGGCCGCTTCCAGCACGAGGCGATCGCCGTCGACCCCCGGCGGGGGGTGGTGTACGAGACGGAGGACGCCTTCGAGAAGCCGTTCGGTCTCTTCTACCGCTTCCTGCCGGAGAGGCCGCTGGGCGGCAGGGGTTCGCTGCGCGCGGGCGGCCGGCTCCAGGCCATGCGGGTGCCGGGGGTGCCGGACCTGTCGACGATCCAGGACATCGGCGCCGAGTTCGACCGCATCGAGTGGGTGGATGTTCCGGACCCGCTGGCCACGCAGACGCCCATCCGGTTCCAGGACTTCGGCCGCGGGGGCATCACACACGCGCAGAAGCTGGAGGGCTGCTACTGGGGTGGCCGGTCGGTGTACTTCGTGTCGTCCTTCGCGCACCGGTCGGCCGGTTCGGCGGCCGACCACTACGGGCAGGTCTGGCGCTACGACCCGGACCGCCGCACGCTGACCCTGGTGATCGTGTTCGGCCCGGACACCGACCTCCAGCTTCCGGGCGAGTCGCCGGACAACATCTGCCTGGCGCCCAGCGGCGGCCTGATGGTCTGCGAGGACGGCGAGGGCGCCCAGCACGTCTTCGGGGTGACCCGGCGCGGCGAGGTGTACGCGATGGCCCGGGGGCGTCAGAACATCGGCTCCCCGGAGCAGCCCGAATGGGGCGAGTTCGCCGGGGTGACCTTCTCCCCGGACGGCGACACGATGTACGTCAACTGCTACAACCCCGGCACCACGTTCGCGGTGACGGGCCCCTGGCGCCGGTAGCCCGCGGCCCGCTTCCGTCCGGGGCGGCGGGTGCGGAACCCGGCGCCCCGGCGGACGATCGAGGCACGAGGACCGGAAGGGGGCCCGTGGCGAAGAAGGACGGGAAGGACAGGAAGCACGGGGGTGAACGCACACCCTCGCTGCGCGAGCGACTGCGGCTGCCCGCCGGCGAGCCGGTCGACCTGTCCCGCCACGACTCCGGTGCCACCCCCGGCGGCCCGGGCACCAAGACGGCGGGCAAGGCCGCCACCGCCCGGGTCGGCGAGCACCTCGCCGACCTGCAGGAGCGGTTGTGGGCGGCGAGCACCGCGGGCGACCGGCGCCGGGTGCTGCTGGTCCTGCAAGGCATGGACACCAGTGGCAAGGGCGGTACGGTCAAGCACGTCATCGGCCTGCTCAATCCGTCCGGCTGCCGGATCACGGCGTTCAAGGCCCCCACCTCCGAGGAACGCGCCCACCCCTTCCTGTGGCGGGTGGAGAGGGCGCTCCCGCTCCCCGGCGAACTGGGCATCTTCGACCGCTCGCACTACGAGGACGTCCTGATCGCCCGCGTCCGCGACCTCGCGCCGCGCGCCGTGATCGACAGCCGCTACGAACGGATCAACGCCTTCGAGCGGTCCCTCACCGACGACGGGGTCACCGTCGTCAAGTGCTTCCTGCACATCTCCTACGACGAGCAGCGGCGCCGGCTGCTCCGGCGCCTCGACAAACCCGAGAAGCGCTGGAAGTTCGCCGCGTCCGACATCGACGACCGGACGCTGTGGCCCGCGTACCGCAAGGCCTACGAGACGGCCCTGGAGCGCTGCGGGACCTCGTACGCGCCCTGGTACCTGGTTCCGGCCGACCACAAGTGGTACCGCAACTGGGCGGTCAGCACCCTGCTCCTGGAGCACTTGCGGGAACTGGACCCGCGGTATCCGGAGGCGGACTTCGACGTGGCCGAGTGCCGCGAGCGGCTGCTGCGGCAGCCCTGAGGCGGCCGGGCCGGGCCGGACCAGGACCGCCGGTCAGGCGGCGAGCAGGTCGTCGATCTGGCCGACGGCCTGCTTGAGGCCCTCCTCCATGCCCATGGCGGCCAGCTGCTCCATCTGCTCACGCGAGTCGAAGAGGGAGCGCATCTCCATGCGGGTGCCGCCGTCGCGGTCGGTGAGGCGTACCCGCACGGACATGGTCGGCATGTCGTCCTTGGGTTTGCCCTCGTCGTCGGCGAAGCCGTCGGTGAACTCCAGGGACGTCGGCGGGGTGACCGAGGAGATCCGCCACCAGCCGCGGTGCCGGTCGCCCTCCGGTCCGGTCATGAAGTAGGTGACCTCGCCGCCGGGGGTCAGATCGTGCTCCTCCACGGTCGCCGGGTAGCTCGGCGGGCCCCACCAGCGCTCCAGCTGCCGGGGGTCGGACCACAGCCGCCACACCCGCTCGACGGGGGCGGTGAAGTCGGCGATCAGGGTGAGGGTGAGGTTGTCGAGGTCCTTGTCGACACTGGTGACGCTCATCGCTCGGGTCCTTCCGTGGTGTCGTTCTCGGTCTCTTCGGTTTGCGGGTCCTCCGCGAGCAGCCGGGCCATCCGGTCCACGCGCCCGCGCCATGCCGACTCGAGCTCGTCGAGGGCCTGGCGTGCGCGGCCCACCGCGTCGGGATCGGTGCGCACGAGCTGCTCCCGTCCGCTGCGCTGCTTGGCGACGAGACCGGCCCGTTCCAGCACCGCGACGTGCTTCTGCACCGCGGCGAAGCTCATCGGGTAGGCCTCCGCCAGCCGTGACACCGACAGCTCCCCGCGCACACAGCGGCGCAGTATGTCCCGGCGCGTGGTGTCGGCCAGGGCGTGGAACAGCCGGTCCACCGTCTCGTCGCTCAGCTCATCTACAACCATTTGGTTGTACGTTAGCCCTGCCGGCCCCTTCTGTAAAGCCGAACGGCGGACACTGAAGCGGACGGGCAGGGGTACCCGGTGGCCCATGAGCGAGAAGCAGCAGGTCAGCAGCTCGTACTGGCTCGACACGGCACCGGACGGCCACCACCCGGCCCTGACGGAGGACCTGGACGTCGACGTGGCGGTGATCGGAGCCGGGATCGCCGGACTGAGCACGGCGTGGGAACTGGCCCGGGCCGGACGGAGCGTGGCGGTGCTGGAGGCCGGGCGGGTCGCGGCCGGAGTCACCGGGCACACCACCGCCAAGGTCACCGCCCTGCACTCGCTCGTCTACGACAAGCTGCGGCGCACCCGCGGCCCCGAGGGCGCCCGGTTGTACGCGCGCTCCCAGTCCGAGGCGCTCGACCACGCGGCGGCGATCGTCGATGAGCTGGGCATCGACTGCGAGTGGGAGACCCGGAGCGCCTACACGTACGCCTGTGACGCGGGCCGGGTGGAGGAATTGCGCGCCGAGGCACGGGCGGCCGCCGAAGCCGGGCTGCCGGCCTCGTTCGTGACGGAGACCGGGCTGCCCTTCCCGGTGGCGGGCGCGGTCCGGGTCACCGGGCAGGCGCAGTTCCACCCCCGCAAGTACCTGCTGGCCCTCGCCGCCGACCTGGTGGACCACGGCGGACAGATCTACGAGGACACCACCGTCCTCGGCATGGACGAGGGTGAGCCGTGCCGGCTGTCGACCACGACCGGGGCGACGGTCCGGGCCCGTGACGTCGTCGTCGCGACGCACTACCCGATCTTCGACCGGGCCATGCTGTTCGCCCGGCTGTCCCCGCGCCGTGAGCTGGTGGTCGCCGGGACGATCCCGGCGGAGCAGGACCCGGACGGCATGTTCATCACGCCCGACGAAGGCACCCGCTCGGTGCGCACCGCACCCCATGAGGGCGACCGGCGGCTGCTCGTGGTCACCGGCGAGCACTTCACGCCCGGCACCGGCGACCCGCGAGTCAGTTTCGAACGCCTCACCGCCTGGGCCCTCGACCACTTCCCGGACCTGGAGGTCACCCACCGCTGGGCCACGCAGGACAACGACCCGACGGACACCGTGCCGATGGTCGGCCCGTTGCACCCGGGCGCCCGGCACGCCTACGTGGCCACCGGTTTCGCCGGCTGGGGCATGACCGGCGGCATCATGGCGGGTCGTCTGCTCACCGCGCAGATCACGGGCGAGGAGTGCGCGTGGAGCGGGCTGTACGACCCGCGCCGGGTGCGTCCCGCCGTGCGTGAGGCGCCGTCGTTCCTCAAGACGCAGGCCAAGGTCGCCGGCCACTTCGTGGGCGACCGGCTGCGGCCGTCGCCGCCGGTGGAGTCCCTGCCGCCCGGCGAGGGCGCCGTGGTCCGTGCCGACGGGCACCGCCTCGCGGTCTACCGGGACGACGACGGAACTCTGCACGCCGTCTCCGCCCGGTGCACCCATCTGGGCTGCCTGGTCTCCTTCAACGGCGCCGAACGCGCCTGGGAGTGCCCCTGCCACGGTTCCCGCTTCGACACGGACGGCAAGGTGATCCAGGGGCCGGCGACCAAGCCACTGGAGCAGCGGGACATCTGACGGCCGGGTGACACCGGCACGTGGCACGCATAAGGGCATGATCCCGCTCATATCTTCATACGGTGATCACCCTTCTCCGCCGTGCCACCGCGGTGTGCGCCCTCGGCGCCGCCCTCGCGGCCTGCGGGACCGCCGGGCCCCCGCGGGCCGCGTCCGCGCCGACGTCCGCACCTCCGTCGAGGCCCCCGACCCTCGCGCCCGGGCCCGCCGGCCTGACCCCCGTCTTCGCACACGGTTCCCGCACCGGCGGCCGGACCGTCGCGCTCACCTTCGACGCCGACATGACCGCCGGGCAGGGGGCGCGGGCGGCGGCCGGTGAGCGGTTCGACCATCCGCGGCTGATCTCGACGCTGCGCACGCTGAAGGTGCCCGCCACGGTGTTCATGACCGGGCGGTGGGCGGAGGAGTACCCGGACCAGGCCCGCTCCATCGGCCGGGACCCGCTCTTCGAGGTCGCCAACCACTCCTACAGCCACTACGCCTACACGCGGCACTGCTACGGCCTGCCGGCCGTCCCCCGGGAGCGGATGCGATCGGACGTGGAACGGGCGTACGCAGCCCTCCGGAAGGTGGGCGTACCGGATCCGATGCCCTACTTCCGCTTCCCCGGCGGCTGTTACGACCGGCGGGCGCTCAGGGCGCTGTCCCCGACCGGCGTGACCGCGGTGCAGTGGGACGTGGTGGGCGGCGACGCGTTCGAGACCGACGCGGACGCGGTCGTTCGGCAGGTGCTCGACGGAGTGCGGCCGGGGTCGGTGGTGGTGCTGCACTGCACGCGCAGCGCCGCTCCGGCGACCGAGCGGGCGGTGCGCGCGATCGTCCCCGAGCTGCGGCGCGACGGCTTCCGGTTCGTGAAGGTGTCCGAGCTGATCGGGTCCCTGAGCGGCCGGTCCTGACGGACCTACGCTGGACGTATGAGCGAGGACGACTACTGCCTGATCGACGCGGCCAGGCCGCCCCTGGCGGACGGACCGCCGTATGCCATGGGGGTCCCCCCGCTCGAGCGGAGCCGAGAGTGGGGGAGCGTGCTGTGCCGGGAGCCGACGGAGTACCCGGAGTCGTACAAGGGCATCACCCTCTGCCCGGCCTGTGAGTGGCAGGAGGCTCAGCGCACGGCCTGCTCAGGGTGATCTGCGGGCGGCCAGCGCACCGGCCAGGGCGAGTGCGGCGGCCGTGAACAGGGCTGCCGCGCCGAGGGGCAGCAGCGGGAGCGGGACGGTGCCCGACCGTGAGCCGGTCACCAGGCCCTGCACCGCCGCCTGTGCCGGGGAGCCGGTGACCACCAGGGACAGCAGGGCGGTCAGCAGCAGGGCCAGGACGGCACGGCCCGGTGAGCGCAGCAGGGGCCGGCTGGTGAGCGCGCCGACGGCCGTGCCGAGCAGGGCGCAGGCCAGGGCGGCGAGCAGCCCGGCCCCGCCGGCGGCGGCGAGCGGCACCCGGGTGCGGTGGTCGGAGGCGACCGGGTCGCTGAGCAGCGTCACGAGCAGGGTCGTGACCGCGCCGAGCGCCGCCGTGCCCGCCCGCGCCACCAGCAGACAGGCCACATGGGCGCGCGCGGGCCCGACGGCCGCGGCCACGCAGCCGCGCGCGGCGTCCGGCTCACCCGTGACGCAGATCCGCGCCAGCCAGGCGGCGACGGGCAGCAGCGCGGCGGCGCAGTAGCCGAGCGAGTCGAGCACCGGCTGACCTGCCTGGATGCTGATCGCGAGGAACGCGGCGTACAGCAGGAACGGCGGCAGCCAGCGCTGGGAGCGCAGCAGCAGGGCGGCGTGGTAGCGCAACAGGGCGGTCACCGGCGGCTCCCGGGCGTGTCTTCCCGCCGGACGCTCACCACGTGCCAGGGCGGGTGGGCCGTCAGGAGGGTGCGGAGCAGGACGTCGGAGTGCGGGGCGGGGACGGTGAGGCGGTAGCGGCCGGGAGAGGTCTCCTCGGCCGAGGTGACCGACGCGTGCGCGTCCGCGGGCAGCCGACCGTCCGGCGGGCCCTGGACGTCGACGGTGACCTGTGGACCGGACGGGCCGGGCTCGGGCGACGCCCGCTCCACCAGGCTCCCGTCGCGCACGGCGTAGGTCGCGTCGGGCAGGCCGGCGAGGCGGCGCGGGTCGTGGTCGACGAACACCACGGAGCCGCCGGCCGCCGTGCGCTCCGCCACGGCCCGCTCCAACTCGGCGCGCGCCGCTGTGTCGAGGCCCGTCCACGCCTCGTCCAGCACCAGCAACTCCGGCTCGCCCAGCAGGGCCTGCGCGACCGCGACCTTCTGGCTGCTGCCCTTCGACAGTCGCGCCATGGGGGTGCCCGCGTAGGCGGAGGCGCCGAGGCGCTCCAGCCACTCGCCTGCGGCACGGGCGGCGGCCGGGCGGGTCAGGCCGTGCACCCTGCCGAGGTGGGTGAGGTAACCGGCGGCGGTGAAGGGCAGGGCCGGCGGGAACCGCTCCGGGACGTACGCGGTGCGCGGGCGGCCGGTGACACGGCCCTCGCTGGGGGCGTCGATGCCGGCGAGCAGCCGCAGGAGGGTGGACTTACCGGTCCCGTTGGCGCCCTCCACCCGGACGAGCCGGCCCGGTGCCACCGTCAGGTCGACGCCGCGCAACACCCAGGGCCCGCGCAGGCCGTAGCGGCGGCCCGCGTTCTCGAGGCACAGGTCGGGTCGCATGGGCCCATCCTGCACGATCTTCCGGCTGGCACACTGGGATTCGTGAGCGA
Source organism: Streptomyces sp. NPDC006372 (assembly GCF_040612515.1). NCBI lineage: Bacteria > Bacillati > Actinomycetota > Actinomycetes > Kitasatosporales > Streptomycetaceae > Streptomyces > Streptomyces sp. NPDC006372. The sequence continues at coordinate 80,775 of NZ_JBEXQJ010000020.1, forward strand.
AGACCCGACGCCCGTGAGTGACAGCCCCTTCCGTTCCGAGCCCTCGGCGCGCGACACGGCACCGCAGTTCGTGCTGCCGCTGGTCGTGCGGATCGAGCGGGCGGACCCGCCGGCGCGTACGGACGCGCTGGAGACGGCCGCGCGGGCCGTGCTGACGATCCTCGGCGACGAGCGGTCGGCCGGGGAGGGCGTGTGGGCGGAGGCGATGCGGGACTGGCAGGACGCGCGGATCCGCAAGGTGGTGCGGCGGGCTCGCGGCGCCGAGTGGCGGCGGGCCGAGGCGCTGCCCGGCATCACGGTCACCGGCAAGTCGGCCGAGGTGCGGGTCTTCCCGCCGGTCCCGCTGGACGGCTGGCCCAAGGACCTGGCCCGGCTCCAGGTCTCCGGCACCGACCTGGACGACCCGGAACCGCCGGTGGACGCGGAGGCGACCGCCCCCGTGCTGTGGCTGAACCCCGAGCTCGGCATGTCGGCCGGCAAGGCGATGGCCCAGGCCGGGCACGCCGCACAGCTGGCCTGGTGGGAGCTGTCCGGCGAGGAGCGGGCCGCCTGGCAGGACGCGGGCTTCCCGCTCGCCGTACGGACGGCCGACCCGGCCCGCTGGACCGAACTGACGGGCAGTGGACTGCCCCTGGTCCGCGACGCGGGGTTCACGGAGATCGCGCCCGGCTCGTGCACCGTCGTGGCGGACCACCCGGTGCTGCGCCGGGGTCGGTAGGCCCCTGCGGCCACTCGTTCGGCGCAGCCGCGGGCGCGCCCGTGGCGGACCGGTGCTCCAGTGGGGTTACGGACCACCCGACTGTGGAGGCAGCCATGACCAGCGCCGCGCCCCCTCCCCCCGCTCCGCCCACCCCCGACCGGCCGCCCGGCGGTTCCGGCGATCCCCGGGCGGCCGCGGGTCTCGCCCTCGGCGGGACCCTGATGATCGTCTACGGCCTCTTCGGGGTGTTCCAGGGCATCGCGGCGATCGCGAACGACGAGGTGTACACGAGCTTCGGCGACTACGTCTTCACGTTCGACCTGACCGCGTGGGGCTGGATCCACCTGATCGTCGGCGTGCTCGTGGCGGCGGCCGGGTTCGGTCTGTTCACCGGCGCCCCCTGGGCACGGATCACGGGCGCGGTCGTGGTCGGGCTGGCACTGATCGCGAACTTCATCTGGCTGCCGTACCAGCCGTTCTGGTCGATCATCATGATCGTGACCGGCCTGTTCGTCCTGTGGTCGGTGTTCAACTACCGCTCCTCCTCCACGGTGTAGACGCACCCGGGTCAGTCCGGCGGCGGACGCCGGTCGCGTTCGGCGACCACCCTGTGCAGCCTGCGGGTGAGCGCGGTGGCCGCCGCCGTGAGGAAGACGAACGTGTACAGGATCTGCAGGACGGTCACCATGCGGGCCTCCTGCCCGCTCGGGGTGATGTCGCCGTAGCCGACGGTCGCGAGCGTGACGACGGTGAAGTAGAGGGCGTCCACCCGGGTACGCAGGCCGACGAACTGGCCCGGCTGCTGGGCGAGGGCGTAGTAGCCGGACGAGAAGACCAGGACGGCGAGACACATCAGCAGCGAGATCATGATGCCCGACCGGGTCTCCGGCTTCTCCAGCACGACGTCGCGCACGTGGCGCAGCAGCAGCGCGGCGACGAGCGTCAGACACAGCACGAACAGCGGCCAGCCCAGCCAGGGGCGGTCGGCGCCGAGCCCTTCGAGCGGCAGCAGGAAGTAGGCGGTGCCGCCGGCCACGAGCAGGGTTCCGGCGCCGATCCGCAGCCGGCGGACACTGACCGCCCCGAACTCCGGTCGCCGCTCGCGCGCGGGACGCTGCGGCTGCTCGCTGCCTTCGGGCACAGTTCCGGTCTACGGCGTATCGGGGAGTGGCGCGACCCTTGCGCCTCCGTCGGTGGGGCGAAGAGGGCCGCCGAACCTCAAATATTGCTCTGAAGGAGGGCGGAGCGGGGTTCGGGGGCGGGCGGCTGGGCCATACCCCCCTCACGTTCGAGGATCGGGCCGTGCGGAGGAGGGGGACGATGGAGCGACTGGGGACGGGCATCGGCTGGCGACCGGAGATCGCGGACGCCGTGGAGCGCATGCCGGGGATCGACTGGGTCGAGACCGTGGCCGAGAACGTCTGCCCCGGGCACCTGCCCGAGTCGCTGCTGCGGCTGCGCGAGCGCGGCGTCACCGTGGTGCCGCACGGCGTCTCGCTCGGTCTCGGGGGTGCGGACCGGCCCGCCGACAGCCGGCTGGTGGCGCTGGCCGAGCGGGTGGAGGCGCTGGGGTCGCCGCTGGTCACCGAGCACATCGCGTTCGTACGGGCGGGCGGCACGCTGACGGCGTCCCCGCGTCTGGAGGCGGGCCATCTGCTGCCGGTTCCCCGGACCCGGGACGCGCTCGACGTGCTGTGCGAGAACGTGCGCATCGCGCAGGAGGCGCTGCCGGTGCCGCTGGCCGTGGAGAACATCGCCGCGCTGATCTCCTGGCCGGGCGAGGAGATGACGGAGGGCCAGTTCCTTTACGAGCTGGCCGACCGCACGGGCGTCCGGCTCCTCATCGACGTGGCCAACCTGCACACCAACCACGTCAACCGCGGCGAGGACCCGGCCAAGGCCCTGGCCGAGCTGCCCCTGGAGGCCATCGCCTACGTCCATGTCGCGGGCGGCTTCGAACGCGACGGCGTCTGGCACGACAGCCATGCCCACCCGGTCCCGCGCCCGGTCCTCGACATCCTGACGGACCTCGCCTCCCGGGTGTCCCCGCCGGGGGTGCTGCTGGAACGCGATGAGAACTTTCCCGAGCCGGCGGAACTGGAGGGGGAACTGGCCTCGATACGGCGGGCGCTGGACGCGGGGGCCGTGGAGCGCGTGAAGACGGAACTCCGCTCGGCGTGCGGCGCGGTGGCCGTGCGGGGGGCAGAGCCCCGCACCGGGATCAGCGCCACTCAGCGCGAGGAGCCGGCCGCAGGCGGGGGCGGTGGGCTCGAAGGGACCCGAGGCGTCGCGGGCGGGGTGTTCGCTCGGGACGGCGCCGGGCGGCCGGGCGGGGAGGTCGGGGCGACACGGGGCGCCTGCGGCCTTCCCCGGCCCGGTGACGGTGGAGCCGCTCGGCAGCGGCTCGGCCTCGCGCAGGCCGCACTGCTGTCCGCGCTGGTCGCCGGGACGCCCGTGCCCGAGGGGTTCGACCGGGCCCGGGTCGGTGTTCAGGCGCGGGCGCTCGCGGCCAAGCGGGCCGATGTCGTGGCCAAGGTCGCGCCCGAACTGCCGGTGATCCTCGGGGCGGAGTACCGCACGGCCTTCCTGGCCTACGCCCAGACCCGGCCGATGACCGACGGCTACCGACGCGACGCCCTCACCTTCGCCGAGCACCTGCTGTCCGAGGGACGGCCCGAGGACACCGCGGCACGGCGGGAGCTGCGGGAGTGGTGGCTGGAGCGGTCGGGGCCCGCACCGCGGTCCCGCCGCCCGGCCCACCGACTGGCCCGCGCCACGCGCAGGGTGCTGCTGCGCCGCTGAGGACAGCCGCCGCCGGGCTCGTTCCGGAGGCCGACCGTGCACACGGCACCGGCAGCAGCAACGGAGTCCGGCTCGCCTCAGTCGTGCTCGGGGCGAGCCCCCGAAGCGGCCGCCCCCGGTTTCTCCGGCACCGCGTCGCCCGCCGGGGCGTCACCGCGGCCGTAGTGGTGCGTGGTGAACATGTAGAGCAGCCCGGCCCCCAGGACCACGGCACCGCTCAGCAGGACGATCCAGTTCTCCCACCAGGGCTTCTCGGGGGTACGGGCCCAGCAGATGTTGACGATGGCGAAGATGCCGTAGGCCAGCGCCCCGGCGTTCACCAGAAGTCCCCAGCGGCCCAGGGTGAACTCCCCCGCAGGATGCCAGCCCTTGAGCCGGGCGCGCAGCGCCGCCAGGACCACCATCTGGAACGAGGCGTAGATCCCGAGGATCGCGAACGAGACGATGTTGGTGAGGGCGTCCTCGGAGGCCAGCGAGGCGAACGCGATGAGCATCGGCACCACCGCGGCCACCAGCAGCGCGTAGCCGGGCACCGCCCGAGCGTGGGCGAACCGCCGCAGCAGCTGGTGCCCGACGATCATCTCGTCGCGGGCGTAGGAGTAGATGAGCCGCCCGGCGGCGGCCTGGAGGCTGATCGTGCAGGACAGGAAGGAGATCAGCACCACGGCCATCACCGCACGCGCCCCGGCCGCGCCCATGGCGTCGTACAGCACGTTCACCACCGGGTCGGCGTCCTCGCCGGAGATGACCGCGTTGTAGTCCGTGACCGACAGCAGCAGCGACATGCACGTGAACGTGGCCGCGGCGCCGCCGATGTAGATGGTGCGGCGCATCGCGCGGGGGATGACGCGGCCCGGGTGGGCGACCTCCTCGGCGGTGTCGCCGCAGGCCTCGAAGCCGTAGTACTGGTAGAAGCCGATGATGGCGGCCCCGAGGAACACCGGCAGGTAGGAGCCGTTGCCCTGAGTTCCGTAGGTGTCGAAGATGACGCCGATGTTGTGGTGGCGGTGGGTGGAGAGCAGGTAGATGCCGACGACGAGGGCGCCGATGAGCTCGCCGGAGAAACCGATGACCGCCGCCGCCGACAACGCCTTGGTGCCCAGGTAGTTGATGAGGACGGCGACGGCGATGAGCACCGCGGTGCACAGCACGGTGGTGTGCACGGTGGGGTCGAAGCCGAAGAGGATGGCGATGTAGGGGCCGGCGCCGTAGGCGACGGCGGTGATGGTCACCAGCAGCGCCCACATGTAGATCCAGCCGGTCATCCACGCCCAGCGTTTGCCCCACAGCCGCCGCGCCCACGGGTAGACACCGCCGGCGATGGGGTACTGCGCCACGACCTCGCCGAAGACCAGCGCCACGAGGAACTGGCCGCACCCGGCCAGCACGAACGCCCAGATCATCGGCGGCCCGCCCTCGGCGAGAGCGGTGCCGAAGAGGGTGTAGGTGCTGACCACCGGGGAGAGGTAGGTGAAGCCGAGGGCGAAGTTGGCCCAGGGCCCCATGTCCTTGCGGAACTCCGAACCGGGCTCCCCTCCGGGGACGCCGGACGCCGATGCGGGAGGCTGCGGACCCGTCACTGCCCGGCCTCCCGTCCGGCGGGGCCGGGACGGCCGGTGATCAGGTCGGCGGCGCGCTCGGCGGCGAGCAGCACGGTCACCATCGGGTTGATGGTGGGCAAGGTCGGGAACACCGACGCGTCGACGATCCGCACGCCCTCGAAGCCGCGCAGCCGCAACTCGGGGTCGAGCACGGCCAACGGGTCGTCCGGGGCGCCCATGCGGCAGGTGCCCGCCGGGTGGTAGACGGTGTGCGCGGCGCGGCGCCCGTACTCCGACAGGCCGGCGTCGGAGACGACGTCGGGACCGGGGGCGACCTCGCGGACGAGCCAGTCGCGCAGCGGGGCGGTGGCGGCCACCTCGCGGGCGGTCCTCAAGCCGTCCACGATGGTGCGCTCGTCGTGGCCCTCCGGGTCGGTGAAGTACCGGAAGTCCAGGGCGGGGTGTTCGGCGGGGTCGGCGCTGCGCAGCCACGTGCGGCCGGTGGAGCGGGCGCGCGGCACGTTCGGGGTCATGCACACCCCGTGCGCGGGCACCGGGTAGCCGAGGCGTTCGGTGTTGACGGTGAACGGCACCTGGTAGAAGTGGAACATCAGGTCCGGGCGGGGCTGCCCCTTGTCGCGGCGGAGGAACAGGCCGGCGTCGGAGTCCATCGCGGAGTTGGGCGGCAGCGGTCCGTCGGTCTCCCAGACGATCACGGACTCGGGGTGGTCCAGCAGGTTCTCGCCCACGCCGGGCAGGTCGGCCCGTACGTCGATGCCGAGGGCGCGCAGGTCGCCGGCCGGGCCGATGCCGGAGAGCATGAGCAGGCGCGGGGTGTCGACGGCGCCGGCGCAGAGCAGGAGTTCGCGTTCGGCGCGCACGGTCGTGGACTCGCCGTCGGCGCCCCGGACGGCGACGCGGGTCAGCCGTCCCGAGTCGTCGGTGAGCAGCCGGTGCGCCCAGGTCTCCAGCAGGAGCGTGAGGTTGGGCCGGCCCAGCACCGGGTGCAGGTACGCGACGGACGCGGAGGAGCGCAGGTTGCCCTCCGGCTGGTAGGCCAGCGAGAAGAAGCCGGTGCCGTCGGCGAAGGGCTCGGCGTTGAAGTCGTCGACGACGGGGACCCCGAGGGCGCGGGAGGCGGCGGTGACGAAGTCCTTGGCGATGGGGTTGCGGTCGGCCTCGGCCACCGGGACGATCTCGGTGAGCAGCCGGTCGCGGTAGGGGAGGATCGTCGCCGGGTCCCAGCCGGAGCAGCCCCGGTCCACCCAGTCGTCGAGGTCCTGCGGCAGCGGCAGGAAGCTGATCAGTGTGTTGTGCGAGGAGCAGCCACCGAGCACGCGCGCCCGCGAGTGCAGGATGTGCGAGTTGCCGCGCGGCTGCTCGACGGTGGTGTAGCCGTAGTCGAACTCGGAGCCGAGCAGGTTGATCCAGTTGCGCAGGCGCAGGATGCGCTCGTCGCCGACGTCACTGGGGCCGCCCTCGATGACGCAGACGCGGCAGTCGGGGTCCTCGCTCAGCCGGGCGGCGAGCACGCAGCCGGCGGTGCCGCCGCCGACGATGACGTAGTCGTAGGCGGACTCGGCGCCGTGCGCGGGGGTGGGGGCCATGCGGTGCCCTGCTTTCTTTGTCGTTCGGTGCGCCACGGGCGGGCGGTGCGCTGCCGGAAGGCCGGCCCGTCAGCCCTTGAACCAGCCCGAGGGGGCGGGGGCCAGGTTCTGGTAGATGTGTTTGGCCTCCTGGTACTCCCGCAGCCCGGTGGGTCCCAGCTCGCGCCCGACGCCGGAGCGGCCGAAGCCGCCCCACTCGGCCTGCGGCACATAGGGGTGGAAGTCGTTGATCCACACGGTGCCGTGCCGCAGCCGCTGGGCGACGCGCTGGGCGCGGCTCGCGTCGGAGGTCCACACGCCGCCGGCCAGGCCGTAGCGGGTGTCGTTGGCCAGGCGCACCGCCTCGTCCTCGGTGTGGAAGCGCTCGACGGTGACCACCGGGCCGAAGACCTCCTCCTGGACGATCCGCATGGACCGGTCGCAGTCGGCGAAGATCGTCGGCAGCAGGAAGAAGCCGCGGCTCAGGGCGGGGTCGTCGGGGCGGGTGCCGCCGGTGACGAGGCGGGCGCCCTCCTCCTTGCCGATGGCGATGTAGCGCTCGACCTTCTCGCGGTGTTCGGCGGAGCTGAGCGGTCCGCTCTCGGTGCCCTCCTCCATGCCGTTGCCGAGCCGGATCGCCTCGGCGCGTCGGGCGTACGCCTCGACGAACCGGTCGTGCAGCGAGTCCTGGACCAGCAGCCGCGAACCGGCCGAGCAGACCTGCCCGGAGTGCAGGAAGGCGGCGTCCAGCGCGTAGTCCACGGCGGCGTCGAAGTCGGCGTCCGCGAAGACGATGTTGGGGTTCTTGCCACCCAGCTCCAGGGCGATGTTCCGCGGCCCCTCGGCGGCGCTGGCCATGATGGACCGTCCGGTGTTCAGGCCGCCGGTGAAGGACACCAGGTCGACCTCGGGGTGGCTGGTCAGGGCGGCCCCGACGGTCGCCCCGGAGCCCAGGACCAGGTTGGCGACCCCGGGCGGCGCGCCGGCCTCCTCGATGAGCCGGATCATGGCGATGGTGGTGAGCGGTGTGGTCTCGCTCGGTTTGAGAACGAAGGTGTTGCCGGCGGCCAGGGCCGGGGCGACCTTCCAGGAGGCCTGGAGCAGGGGGTAGTTCCAGGGGGCGATGAGCGCGCAGACGCCGACCGGCTGGTAGACGACACGGCTCAGGACGTCCGGGCCGACGTCCACGACCCGGCCGCCGTCCTTGCCCGCGAGTTCGGCGAAGTAGCGGAAGGCGTTCGCCACGTCCTCCACGTCGATGCGGGCCTCGGCCAGGGTCTTGCCGGTGTCGAGCGTCTCGGTGCGGGCGATGTCCTCCTGGTCGCGCAGCAGCAGGTCGTGGACGCGCAGCAGCAGGTCGGCGCGGCGGCGGGAGCCGGCGTTCGCCCAGTCCTCCTGCTCGAAGGCGCGCCGGGCGGCGCGTACGGCGCGGTCCACGTCGGTGGCGTCGGCCTCGTCGACGGTGGTGACGACGGAGGCGTCGTAGGGGTTGACCACCTCCCGCCGGCCACCGGCCGCCGCCTCGGTCCACTCGCCGTCGATGTACAGCTCGCCCACCGCGGGCCCTCCTTCGCATCCGGCCGGTGCCGATCGGCTCGACGGTCAGCAACATGGCCCATCGGGCGGTCGGCGGCCACGGGGCACACCGCCGCGAGGGTGTCCGGGCGGCCCAGAGGACCCGGGTGGGCTAGTCGCCGGCCTCGCCCGTCCGCGCGCGAGTGTGGCGCGGCTGACACCTGGCGCGCCGCGACCCGACCGGCGGTTCGCCAACCTCCTGCGCATGGCACAGGGCAGGGTCTTCCCGGTCGTCGCCCAGGTCCGCGCGGGCACCCGCAGCTCCCTGGTGCGCGCACTCGCCGACGACGCCAACTCGGCCGTCGTGGACCACATCAAGGCCCTGGAGGCCACGGGCTACGTCGACTACGACGCCGTGGCCCGCGACCTGACCGGCCGGAGCAGCGCCCCTGCCCCGGACGAGTTCGGCCTACCCGCTCCCGCCGCCCGCCTACCGGCCGCCGCCCGGACAGTGAAGCGGAACGTCACATACCGGCAACACTCCGTCCGGATCGTGAACGAGGCATGGTGTTCTCGCACCCGTGTCACATACAAACAACATATGCTCTGGGTCCTTTTCCTGCTGGCGGCCTGGGCCGTGGCGGGCACGGCGTGCACACGTCTGTGCCTGGCCGCCGTACGCGCCGCCGCCGTCGACGCGGACACCGGCCGGGTGCGTGAACTGACCCTGTACGAGGCCGCGTTCCTCTCCGGCGGCCCTCGACGGGTCGCGGACGTGACCCTCGTGGCCATGGCACGCCAGCGTCGTCTGCTCCTGGCCCACACCGGCTGGGCGACGGTCGTCGATCCGCTCGGGCGGGACGAGATGGAGCGGTCGGTCATAGGAGCCATCGGCCCCGAGGGGCAGTGCCGGATCGCCCCGGTTCGGGCCACCGCCGCCACGGCGGAGGCGGTGCGGGGCATCGCCGACGGGCTGGTGCGCGCGGGGCTCGCGGTGCCCGACAGCACCCGCACCACGGTCGCCGTGGCCGTCCGTCAGGTACGCGTGGCAGCCGTCGCCGTGTTCGGCCTGGGCGTCGCCGCGCTGCTGACGCCCGCCCCGCCCGACATGCCGCGGCAGTTGGTCGCCCTGTGGTTCGCGCTGCCGCTGGCCCTGACGCTGAGCTGCCTCGCCATCGCCCGGGTCGAGATCCACCCCTACTCCCGCTGGGCCTCCCCGGCCGGTCAGCGGCTGCTCGGCGCGCTCACCCGGAACGCCGACGGCACCGCCGACGACCGTACGTTCCTCACGTCCGTGGCCGTGCGCGGCGTCGGCGCGATCGGCGAACCGGACCTGCGCGCCGCCTTCGCGCACCGCGAGGGACACGACTGACGGATCCCCGGGGGGCGCACAGGGGGCATTGGGGCCGACACCGGGCGACGGTGCTTGCCTTGCCCAACCGCCGGACCAAACATCCCTTTTGTCGCCACGGTGCAGCGAAGGGACACGTGATGAGAGCCGCCCTCCTCTATTCGGCCGCGGGGTCCTTGCTGCTGACCGCCCTCACCACGACGCCGGTCGCCGGGACGCCGGTCACCGGGGAGCGAGAGGCGGCCGAGCTGCGCGGCACCGCCGTGGCCGCGGCGCGGGCGAGGGCGGCCGGCGTCGACTTCGGCCCCTGTCCCGGCGAGCAGGACCCGCCGGGCGGCATGCAGTGCGGAACGGTCACCGTCCCGCTGGACTACGCCCGGCCGGACGGCCGGCAGATCGAACTCGCCGTCAGCCGGGCCCGGGCCACGCACAAGGACCCGGGCAACAGCAAGCACGAGGTCCGCCGCCAGGGTGCCCTGGTCCACAACCCGGGCGGGCCGGGCGCCTCCGGCCTGTACTTCCCGCTGGTCGGGAGGCTCCCCGAGTGGAAGCGGATCGCGGCCGCGTACGACCTGGTCGGCTACGCCCCGCGCGGGGTCGGCCGTTCCGCGCCGCTGTCCTGCCAGAACCCGAAGCGGTTCCTCAAGGGGCCCACGCAGTCGCCCGCGCACCCCTCGGAGTCGTTCAAGAAGGCACGCGTCGCCGAGGCGAAGGCGTACGCGCGCGGCTGCGCCGAGCGGGCCGGCGGCGCGCTGCGGCACTACCACTCGCTGAACAACGCCCGCGACCTCGACGTGCTGCGCGCCGCGCTCGGCGAGGACCGGCTGACCTTCCTGGGCACCTCGTACGGCACGTACTTCGGGGCCCTGTACGCGACGCTCTTTCCCGGGCACGTACGGCGGATGGTGTTCGACTCGGTGGTCCACCCCGCCCCGGGGCGCGTCTGGTACCGCAACAACCTCGCCCAGTCGGCGGCGTTCGAGCGCCGCTGGCAGGACATCCGGGAGTGGATCGCCCGGCACCACGACGTGTACGGGCTGGGCCGGACCGCGCGGGAGGTGCAGCGCGGCTACGAGCGGGCGAGCGCTCGGCTGGCGGCCCGGCCGGCGGGCGGGAAGGCCGGGCCGGGGCAGCTGCAGGCGGCCTTCTTGCAGGCCGGGTACTACGACGACCAGTGGCCGCACCGCGCGCAGGCGCTGTCGGCGTACCTCGAGGGCGATCCCCGGCCGCTGGTCGAGCAGGCGGCACAGCATCCGGAGGCCGCCGCCGAGGCGGAGAACTCCCGCGCGGTCTACCTGGCCGTCGAGTGCAACGACGCGCCCTGGCCCACGGACTGGGAGGTGTGGGACCGGGACAACACCCGGCTGGCGCGGACGGCGCCGTTCGAGACCTGGGACAACGTGTGGACGAACCTGCCCTGCGCCTACTGGCGGGCACCGCGGCAGCGGCCCATCGACGTGGGCGCCCGGCCGGGCGCCCTGCCCCCGACACTGATCCTGGCCGCCGAACGGGACGCCGCCACGCCGTACGACGGGGCCCTCGCACTGCACCGCCGCCTCGCGGGCTCGGTCCTGGTGACCGAGCGGGACGCCGGCTCGCACGGCCTGGCGGGCGGCCCGAACGCCTGCGTCAACGGCCACCTGGAGGCGTATCTGCTGACCGGGCGGCTGCCGGGAAGGCGTACCGGCTGCGCCCCGCGTCCGGAACCGGAGCCGCACACGGAGGCGGAGCCGCGTCGCCCGGCCCCCGGCGAGGCCGGGGCCGGGCGGCCGCGTCGCTGATCAGGCCAGGCCCGCGACCAGCTCGGCGATGTCCTTGCGGCGGCCCGTGAAGAACGGCACCTCTTCGCGGACGTGCCGACGGGCCTCCGAGGCGCGCAGATGGCGCATGAGGTCGACGATGCGGTACAGCTCGTCGGCCTCGAAGGCGAGGATCCACTCGTAGTCGCCGAGGGAGAACGAGGCGACGGTGTTGGCCCGCACGTCCGGGTAGCCACGGGCCATCTTGCCGTGGTCGGCGAGCATGCGGCGGCGGTCCTCGTCGGGCAGCAGGTACCAGTCGTAGGAGCGCACGAAGGGGTAGACGCTCACGTAGTCGCGGGGCGTCTCGTCGGCGAGGAACGCCGGGATGTGCGCGCGGTTGAACTCGGCGGGGCGGTGCAGCGCCATGTTCGACCAGACGGGCGTGAGCGCACGGCCCAGCTTCGTGCGGCGGAAGAGGTTGTACGCCTCCTGGAGCTGGTCGCTGGTCTCGGCGTGCCACCAGATCATGAGGTCGGCGTCGGCGCGCAGGCCCGAGACGTCGTAGGTGCCGCGGATCGTGACGTCCTTGGCGGCGAGCTGGTCGAACAGCTCCTGGACCTCGTCGGCGTACCCGGCGCGGTCCTCGGGGAGCACGTCCTTCAGCTTGAAGACGGACCAGAGCGTGTAGCGGATGACCTCGTTGAGGTCCTTGGCCAGCTTGCCCTTGTTCGGGATGCGGTCGGGCGCGGTGCTGGAGGCCGTGGTGGAGGCGTCGTCACTCATGCTCCTCATTCTCCCGCTCCGCCGTGCAGGCTCTGCACCGGGTGGTCGGTGAGCTCCTGCACACCCCGCAGGTCACCGTGGATCTGGTCCACGGCCGCGTACGCGCTCGCGATGCACGCCGGGACGCCGACGCCGTCGTACGGGGCGCCGCAGAGGGCGAGCCCCGGGAGCCGGGCGACGTGCTCGCGGACGCGGGCCACGCGCGCGTGGTGGCCGACCGGGTACTGGGGCAGGCCGTCCTCCCAGCGGGTGACGCGGGTGGCGACGGGGGTGGCGTCCAGGCCGGTCGCCGCCTTCAGATCGCGCCGGGAGACGTCCACGAGCTCGGCGTCGTCGCGCCGCAGGATCTCGGTCTCGCCGTACCTGCCGACGGAGGTGCGCAGGACGACGAGGTCGGGGTTCTCCTCGGCGATCCAGCCCCACTTGCCGGAGGCGAAGGTGGCGGCCTTGATCGTGCGCCCGTCCACCGGCGGCACGAGGAAGCCGCTGCCCTCGGGCAGGTCCGTCCCGGCGCGGGGGTAGGCGAGCGTGACCAGGGCCATCGACGCGTACTCGACGCCGCCGAGCTCGGCGGCGGCCCCGGGGCTGTCGGTGCGCAGCAGGCCGGCGGCGGCCGGGGCGGGGACGGCGACGATCACCGCGTTCGCGTGCCACACGTGCACACCGGAGACGACACGCCACCCGCCGTCCGCCGGGGTGCGCCGCAGCTCCGTCACCGGCTTCCCGGTCAGGATCTCGCCTCCGCGGGCCCGGACCGATTCCGCGACCGCGAGGGGCAGGGTGCCCACGCCGCCCCGGAGGCCCATGAACACCGGGCCGGTCTGCTGGGCGGCCGCCGCCTTCTCCTGGATCTCGCGGACCCCTGCCGTCAGTGAGGTGTGGGTCCGGGCGGCCTCGAAGAGCTGCGGGACGGCCGAGCGCATCGAGATGCGGTAGGCGTCGCCGGCGTACACGCCGCCCAGCAGGGGTTCCACCAGGCGGTCGACGACCTCCCGGCCGAGACGCGCCGCGACGAACTCACCGACGGCCACGTCGTCGCCGATCTCCGTGCGGGGCAGCTCGGCGTCCCGCTCGATGCGGGCGAGACCCTCGTCGGACAGCACGCCGGACAGGGCGGCGGCGGTGCCGGGCACGCCCATCACATGGCCCTTGGGCATCGGGCGCAGTGCGCCCCGGGTCCAGATCGAGGCCGTGGCGCTGGCCGGGGGCTGCAGGCTGTCGGCGAGTCCCACCTCCCGCGCGAGTGTCACCGCCTCGGGCCGGCGGGCCAGCAGCGACTCGGCGCCGAGGTCCACCCGCGCACCGGCGATCTCCCCGGGCAGCAGCTTGCCGCCGACCCGGTCCGCGGCCTCCAGCACGGTCACCCGCACCCCGCGCTCCAACAGCCGGTGTGCGGCGGCCAGACCCGCGATGCCCGCCCCGATGACGACGACCTGCTCCGTGCCCGCACGTGCCTGAACTTCGCGCATGCCTCCAGCTTCTCAAACCCGTCCGACAGGCCCTCTCGGACCCCTCCGGCAGCGCTCCCGCGCCCCGGTGTCCGTCACGAGTCCCGACCGTGACCGCATCGGAACCGTCCCGGGCCAAACGTCCGGCGCGGTCCAGGCGTCGAAGAAGCATCAGCAGAATCGACCCACGGGGGATGCCCTCATGCGCACACGACGACCCGTACACCGCCCCGCGCCGGCCCTGGCCGCGCTCCTGCTGGCCGCGGCCCTCGCGCTCACCGGGTGCAGCGCCGCGGGCGACGACTCCGGTGGGAGCACGGCCGCCGACCAGGGGGCCGCCTCCCGGGCGGACGACAAGGCAGGCGCGCGGGAAGCCGCACCCGGCGGCGCCGGGAGCGGTGCCCGGGCGACGGCGCCGCCGAAGCTCACCGCCACCCACATCATTCGCACGGCCTCGCTGACCGTGCAGGTCAAGGATGTCCCCAAGGCCCTGGACCAGGCCCGCGCCGGCACCGAGAACGCGGGCGGGTACGTCGGCGACGAGACCACCACCCGGGACGAGGAGGGCCGCGAGCGGACCCGGGTCGTGCTGCGGGTGCCCGTGGAGCAGTACGACGAGGTCCTCACCGAGCTGGAGGGCGCGGGCAAGCTCCTCGACCGCAACGCGAAGGCCGAGGACGTCACCGACCAGGTCGTGGACGTGGAGAGCCGGATCAAGTCGCAGCGGGCCAGTGTGGCCCGGGTCCGCGAGCTGATGGAGCGGGCCACGAGGCTCGCCGACGTGGTGACCCTGGAGGGCGAGCTGAGCACCCGCCAGGCCGACCTGGAGGCGCTGCTCGCACGCCAGGCGTCCCTGAAGGACCGCACGAGCCTGGCCACCATCACCCTCTCGCTGTCCGAGACACCGGTGAAGAAAGCCGAGAAGGACGACGACGACCCGGGGTTCGTGGACGCGCTGGCGGGCGGCTGGAACGCGTTCGTGACCATGCTGCGCTGGCTCGCGGTGGTCCTCGGCGCGGTCCTGCCCTTCGCGGCGGTGGCCGCCCTGATCGCGCTGCTGTGGCTGCGCGTCGTACGCCCCCGTCTCCCGCGCCGCCCGCGGCCCGCGCCGACACCCGCCACGAGCGCGCTCGGCCCGCTGCCGACGGCCCGGCCGGCGCCCGGACCCGAAAGCCCGCGCACCCCGGGCGAGCAGGACTGAAATGCCGTGCTCCCGTAGCGTGTTCGCATGAGCATGAGCCGTACGCGGGGTACACGGGAGCGACTGGTCGTGATCGGCGGCGACGCCGCGGGGATGTCCGCGGCGTCGCAGGCACGCCGTCTGAGGAAGCCCGACGAGCTGGAGATCGTGGCGTTCGAACGCGGCAACTTCACGTCGTACTCGGCGTGCGGAATCCCGTACTGGGTGGGCGGCGACGTCCAGGACCGGGACCAGCTCGTCGCCCGCACGCCCGAGGAGCATCGCGCGCGGGACATCGATCTGCGGCTGCGCACCGAGGTCATGGAGCTCGACGTCGACGGACAGCGGGTCCGCGCGCGTGATCTCGACTCCGGCGCCGAGTCCTGGACCTCGTACGACAAGCTGGTGATCGCGACCGGTGCCCGGCCGATCCGCCCGGACATGCCCGGCATGGACGCTCCCGGGGTGCACGGTGTGCAGACGCTGGACGACGGCCAGGCGCTGCTCGACACGCTGGAACGCACGCGTGGGCGCCGCGCGGTGGTGGTCGGGGCCGGTTACATCGGTGTGGAGATGGCCGAGGCGCTCATCAACCGCGGCTACGAGGTGACGGTCGTCAACCGGGGCAGCGAGCCCATGTCGACGCTCGACCCCGACATGGGCCGCCTGGTGCACGAGGCGATGGAGGGCCTGGGCATCACCATGGTCGACGACGCCGAGGTCACGGAGGTCCGCACGGGTGACGACGGCCGGGTACGCGCGGTGGCCACCCGGGACCGGGAGTTCCCGGCGGACGTCGTCGTGCTCGGCATCGGGGTACGCCCCGAGACGACCCTCGCCGAGGCGGCCGGTCTCCCCCTGGGCACGCACGGCGGTCTCCTCACCGACCGCTCGATGCGGGTCCGCGGCCACCAGAACATCTGGGCCGGCGGCGACTGCGTCGAGGTACTGGACCTGGTCTCCGGCCAGGAACGGCACATCGCGCTCGGCACGCACGCCAACAAGCACGGCCAGGTCATCGGCACCAACGCCGGCGGCGGCTACGCCACGTTCCCGGGCGTGGTGGGCACGGCGGTCAGCAAGGTCTGCGACCTGGAGATCGCGCGCACGGGACTGCGCGAGAAGGACGCCCACCGTGTGGGCCTGCGCTTCCAGGCGGTCACCATCGAGTCGACGAGCCGCGCGGGCTACTACCCGAACTCCTCCCCCATGACGGTCAAGATGCTCGCCGAGCACCGCACGGGCCGCCTCCTCGGCGTCCAGATCGTCGGCAGGGAGGGCGCGGGCAAACGGGTCGACATCGCGGCGGTCGCCCTCACGGCAGGCATGACGGTGGAACAGATGACAGCCCTGGACCTGGGTTACGCCCCACCCTTCTCCCCCGTCTGGGACCCCGTCCTGGTAGCGGCCCGCAAGGCGTCGGCGAAGGTCCACAGTTCGTTGTAGGGGCAGTTGGGCCCGCGCCCCCTAGGGGCGCGGGGCTGTATCGATGTGCGGCTTTGCCGCGTGGGCGCGAGCAACCACAACCAGCCCGCAGCCGGGAACGCACCCGCACCCGCACCCCTACGGCGAAACCCTACGCAGTCCCAGCCGTCCCGTTGATCCGGTCAATGGCCTGCCGCGCCTGCTCCGCCGGCGGCCGGGACGGCAAGGACGAAACCGACGCGGAAGAAGTCACCGCCGGCGGCTGCTCCCCCGCCGGCTTCGCATGCGCGGCACTCCGCGACGAACGCAACCGATGACTCACCGCCTCCTCCAGCGTCACCGGCCGCCGCATCTGGGAGGCCAGCCGCCCGGCCTCCTGGCCGAGACGGGCCACGTCCTCCCAGGGCAGCCGCACCACCAGCGTCAGCTCGGCCTCGCCGTCGGGCAGTGCGTGCATCGGAGGAGTAACTCGGTCGTTCATCGCCTGTTCCTCACGTCGGCCCCGCGACCCGCCTTCCCCGCGCCGCGGGCGGTTGCCGACACATACGCACACCCGCACGGCTGCGTTCAGCCATGCCCTCCGATTCACCGGGGCCTCACCGGGCACACGGGGGATGTGGTCATCCCCGTCCATGACGTGAATCCCGTGCGGCGCACCCCGTGGGTGACGTACGCCCTGCTCGCCGCCAACATCATCGTGTTCCTGCGCACCCCCGGCATGGCCGGCTCCGTGACGGGTGAGAGCAGCCTGGCCCAGCTGTGCCACCTCCAGGCGTTCCTGGACCACTACGCGGCGGTGCCCCGCGAGCTGATCCAGCATCAGATGCCACGGCTGGTACCCACGGGCGACGTCGGCGTCGGCTCCCAGGGAGCCGGCTGTGTCGTCGGCCCGCCGGCCTACGACAAGTCCCCGGAACTCAGCGTCCTGACAGCGATGTTCCTGCACGGCAGCTGGCTGCACCTGCTGGGCAACATGCTGTTCCTGTGGATCTTCGGAAACAACATCGAGGACCGGATGGGCCACGTCCGGTTCCTGCTCTTCTACGTCGTCTGCGGCTACGCGGCGGGGTACGGCTTCGCGCTCCTCAACGCCGGCTCGGGCGCCCCCCTGATCGGCGCGTCCGGGGCGATCGCCGGGGTGCTGGGCGCCTATCTGGTGCTCTACCCGAAGGCCCGGGTCTGGGTCCTGGTCCCGTTCCTGATCTTCCTGCCGCTCCGCCTGCCGGCCTGGATCGTGCTGGGCTTCTGGTTCGTCCTGCAGGCGGTGTACTCCTCCGGCGAGGGCCTCTCCGACGCCGGCACGGTGGCGTACACGGCGCACGTCGCCGGTTTCGTCGCCGGGATGCTGATCGCCTGGCCGCTGCGGCCCGGCACGCCACCGCCTCCGGAGCCCCGGGGCATCCTCTTCGGCAGGCGGGCGCGGCCGGGCTGGTAGGACCGCTCGGCGCGGTCCGTCAGCGGGCCGTCCGTCAGCGGGCCGTCCGTGTGTGGACGTACTCCACCAGCCGCGTCAGCGCGTCCGGGTCCGTGGCCGGCATGACGCCGTGGCCGAGGTTGAAGACGTGGCCCTCCAGGCCCGCCGCCGCGTCCAGGACCTCCTGGGTCTTGGCCTCGACGGCCTCCGTCGGGGCGAACAGCACGGTCGGGTCGAGGTTGCCCTGCAGCGCCTTGCCGGGGCCGACGCGGCGCGCGGCCTCGTCCATGGGGACGCGCCAGTCGACGCCGACGACGTCCGCGCCGGCCTCGCCCATGAGCGGGAGCAGCTCGCCGGTGCCGACGCCGAAGTGGATGCGCGGCACGCCGTAGCCGGCCACGGCCTCGAACACCTTCGCCGACGCCGGCAGCACCGAGCGCCGGTAGTCGACGGGGGCCAGGGCGCCCGCCCAGGAGTCGAACAGCTGGACCGCCGAGGCGCCCGCCTCGATCTGCACCTTCAGGAAGGCGGCCGTGATGCCGGCGAGGCGGTCGAGCAGGTCGGCCCAGAGCTCGGGGTCGCCGTACATCATCGCCTTGGCGTTCTCGTACGTGCGGGAAGGGCCGCCCTCGACGAGGTAGCTGGCGAGGGTGAAGGGGGCGCCGGCGAAGCCGATGAGGGGCGTGGCGCCGAGCTCGCGGGTGAGCAGGCCGATGGCCTCGGTGACGTAGGAGACGTCCTCGGGGGTCAGGTTGCGCAGTTGGGCGAGGTCCTCGCGGCTGCGGATCGGGCGCTCGACGACCGGGCCGACACCGGGCTTGATGTCGAGGTCGATGCCGATGGCCTTGAGCGGGACGACGATGTCGCTGAAGTAGATCGCCGCGTCCACGTTGTGCCGGCGCACCGGCTGGAGGGTGATCTCGGTGACCAGTTCGGGCCGCATGCAGGACTCGAGCATCGGAACGCCCTCGCGCACCTTGCGGTACTCCGGCAGTGAGCGCCCGGCCTGCCGCATGAACCACACGGGGGTGTGGGGTACGGGCTCGCGCCGGCAGGCCTTGAGGAAGGCGGAGTCGTACGTGGCGGACGGCTGCTGGGCCCGGGGGGCGTCGTTGGCACTCACGGGGAAAGTTTCGCACGCCGCCGATGGGCGTGATTCAGCCCCTGGAGAGGCGCGGGGTGTCTAGCCCGGCACCCGGGCTCCGGTCCCCGTAATCTTCCCGCATGGCTGCGGCTCAGGGACGACTGTCGGACGGCGCTGGCGGAATGGACGAAGCGAAGGACACCGAGAAGGACCGGCGGGAGGCGGACTCCGTCCCGCCGCCCTTCCGGGCCGCCGTCGACGCGCTCAGGGCGGCGCGGCTGCGGCCCCAGATCGAGGTCGAGCCGACGCCCCCGCCGAAGCGGCTCGCCCCGTACTCCTACGCGCTGGAGGCCGCGGTCGTCGACGGCGACCAGGACCTGGCCGACGGCCGGCTGGTGCTGCTGCACGACCCGGCCGGGCACGACGCCTGGCGGGGCACGTTCCGGCTGGTGACGCTGGTGCGCGCGGAGCTGGAGGCGGAGATGGCCGCGGACCCGCTGCTGCCGGAGGTGTGCTGGTCCTGGCTGACCGGCGCGCTCCAGGCGCGCGGGCTGACGTACGGGGAGCCGAGCGGCACGGTCACGCGGGCGAGCTCCCACTACTTCGGCGGGCTGTCCGCGCGCCCGGCCGCCTCCCAGATCGAGATCCGGGCGTCGTGGACGCCGCGCGAGGGCCTGGGCGGGGCACCGGACACGGCCGCGCACCTGGCGTCCTGGTGCGATCTCCTCGCCCAGGTCGCGGGCCTGCCGCCGGCCGGACCCGGCGACGCGTCGGTGGTGACGCTGCCGCAGCGGCGGGGGCCCCAGTCCCGCTGATCGAACCCGTTCCGACCTCGTGCTGATCGAACCTGTACGGGGCGGTCAACCACGTCCTGTCGACGATCACACCTGCGTCCCCCTCTTGGCCGAATCACTTTGTCGATACGGCCACTTTCGACCGCGTACCGACGCAGAGCGAAACCGTTCGACCTTCGAATGATCGACCGCGTGTCCGAATTGCACGGATTGTTATCACCGATTCGTGATCATTCTCTAAAGGCGGACGGGTTGGGTGCCGAAGACGACTGTGACCTTGAAAGCACGGTTCGTCCCGGCTTCACCCCCACGAGCCGGCCCCGTCCCGCACCCCAGGAGGCCTGGTGTCCGTTCTCCTCGAGCAGCCCGCAAGCCTGGTCGCCTACCGCCCGAACAAGCCCACCGCCATGGTGGTCGTGGCCGACCCGCGTGTTCGCTCCACCGTGACCCGTCACCTGTGGGCGCTCGGCGTACGCGATGTCATCGAGGCCTCGTCCATCGCGGAGGCTCGTCCCCGCATCGGCAACCCCCGCGACATCTGCGTCGCCGACGTCCACCTGCCCGACGGCTCCGGCCTCACCCTGCTGTCGGAGACCCGCGCCGCGGGCTGGCCCAACGGGCTCGCCCTCTCCGCCGCCGACGACATCGGCGCCGTGCGCAACGCGCTCGCCGGCGGGGTGAAGGGCTACGTCGTCACCGGCACGCGCACCAACGTCGGACTCCCCACTCGCCCGGGCGCCGCCCCCATCGGCGCCGCCGCCGCCCGTCTGCACCGCCGCCCCCCGGGTGCCCCGAGCCACCCGGGCGGTTACCGCGAGCTGTCCGGCCGCGAGGTCGAGGTGCTGCGCCTGGTCGCCGAGGGCCAGTCGAACAAGGCGATCGGCGTCTCGATGGGCCTGTCCGCCCTGACGGTCAAGAGCCACCTCGCCCGCATCGCCCGCAAGCTCGGCACGGGCGACCGGGCCGGCATGGTCGCGGTCGCCCTGCGGACCGGGATCATTCACTGACCTTCTTCCGATGACCCTTCGTGATCATTCAGTCACCTGAACGGGATCGGACCGTGGATCCCGTCCATGCCCGCACGGCTCGCGAACCCGGCGTTTCCCCGAGCTGACTGGTTTGCGACCCCCGGGTGCCCGTCGACGGAACGTTCCGTCGGCGGGCGCTGTCCATACACGGATACCCTTGACATGTGACCGACGCCCACGAGACCGCAGCAGACAGCTCACTGCGAACCACCGGAGGCGCCCCTCCGGACGACGGCGGAACTTCTGCTACGGAGGCGCCGATCCCTTTGCTGGAGCCGCGTGAGGGCATTCCGCCCGTCATCGCGGACGAGGCCGCCCTGGCCCGGGTGATCGCCGCCTTCGCGGCGGGCACCGGCCCGGTCGCCGTCGACGCCGAGCGGGCGTCCGGCTACCGCTACGGGCAGCGCGCCTACCTGGTGCAGCTGCGCCGCGAGGGCGCCGGAACCGCGTTGATCGACCCCGTCGCCTGCCCCGACCTCTCCGCCCTGGGCGAGGCCCTGTCCGGCGTCGAGTGGGTGCTGCACGCCGCCACCCAGGACCTGCCCTGCCTGCGCGAGATAGGCATGGTGCCGACACGGCTCTTCGACACCGAGCTCGCCGGGCGGCTCGCCGGATTCCCCCGGGTCGGCCTCGGCGCGATGGTCGAGGGCGTCCTCGGCTTCGTCCTGGAGAAGGGACACTCCGCCGTCGACTGGTCCACCCGTCCGCTCCCGGAGCCCTGGCTGCGGTACGCGGCGCTGGACGTCGAGCTGCTCGTCGACCTGCGTGACGCGCTGGAGAAGGAGCTGGACCGGCAGGGCAAGCTGGACTGGGCCCGCCAGGAGTTCGACGCGATCGCCTCGGCCCCGCCGCCGGAGCCGCGCAAGGACCCCTGGCGGCGTACGTCCGGGATGCACAAGGTGCGCCGGCGACGGCAGCTGGCCGTCGTACGGGAGCTGTGGCAGACCCGGGACCGGATCGCGCAGCGGCGGGACGTCTCGCCCGGCAAGGTGCTCGGGGACGCGGCGATCGTGGAGGCGGCGCTGGCTCTTCCGGCCAACGTGCACGCACTGGCCGCGCTGAACGGGTACGGACACCGCATGAGCAAGCGGCAGCTGGAGCAGTGGCAGTCGGCGGTGGACCGGGCGAAGGGGCTGAGCGAGGCCCAGTTGCCGCAGCCGGGGCAGCCGGTGGCGGGGCCGCCGCCGCCCCGCGCCTGGGCCGACAAGGATCCCGCGGCCGCGGCGCGGCTGTCGGCGGCGCGGGCCGGGGTTTCGGCGCTGGCCGAGCGGCTCAACATGCCGCAGGAGAATCTGATCACGCCGGATACGGTGCGGCGGGTGTGCTGGGAGCCGCCGCAGGATGTGAACGCCGAGTCGGTTGCGGAGGCGCTGGCCGGTCATGGGGCTCGGGCCTGGCAGGTCGAGCAGGTCACGCCCGTTCTGGTGGAGGCACTGTCCACCCAGTCGCCGTAGGGGGTTCTCCACGTACGGCGACCGCGGGTCGTGTGTGGTTGTTCGCGCAGTTCCCCGCGCCCCTGAGAAGAAGGGCGCCTACTTCGTGGCCCCTTGCGTGAAGCCGTTGTAGATGAAGCGCTGCAGGAACAGGAAGACGATCAAGGTGGGGGCGATGACGAGGATCGCTCCTGCCGAGATGGTCTCCCAGTGGGCGCCGAAGGGGCCCTTGAAGCGGAACAGGGACGTCGAGATCACGCCAAGATCTTCGGAGGGCATGTAGAGGAAGGGGATGTAGAAGTCGTTGTACATGGTGATGCCCTTGACGATCACCACCGTCGCGATCGCCGGCTTCAGCAGCGGGAAGATGATCTTTCGGTAGATCGTGAAGGCGTTGGCGCCGTCGATCCGGGCCGCCTCGTCGAGTGAGACCGGGATGGACCGGACGAACTGCAGGAAGATGTAGATCGAGACGATGTCCGTGCCCATGTAGAGGGCGATCGGGGCCCACAGGCTGTCGAACATGCCGAAGCTGTTGACGATCTGGAAGGTCGCCACCTGGGTCGTGACGCCGGGGACCAGCGCAGCGATCAGGAACAGGGCCAGGACCAGCTTGCGGAAACGGAACCGGAACCGGTCGATGGCGTAGGCGGTCATGGAGCCGATGAGGACCGTGCCGCCGATGGCGAAGAGCAGGATGACCGCCGTGTTGGCGAAGGCCGAGAGCATCCGGCCGTCCTGGAACGCCGTCGCGTAGTTGTGGAAGTTGAGCAGGTCGTCGGGGAGGGCGAGGGCGCCGCTGTCGTTCGCCATCTCCCGCTCGGACTTGAGGGACGTCAGGAGTACGGCCGCCAGCGGGAGCAGGACCACCACCGTCGCGGCGACCAGGGACAGATACACGAGCGTTCGGGCCACGGCGCGGCGCGTCATACGAGGTCCACCTTGTCGTCGGGAACGAGGCGCCGCTGGATCCAGGTCACCGCCAGGACGATCAGCAGGAGCACGATCGCGGCCGCCGAGGCGAGCCCCGTCTTGTTGAACTGGAAGGCCAGCTTCACGGTCTGGATAACGAAGGTCTCGGTGCCGGTCGCCCCGCCGGTCATGATGTACGGGATCTCGAAGACCGACAGCGAGCCGGAGACCGAGAGGATCACCGTCAGGGACAGCACCGGTTTGATGCCGGGCGCGATGATGTGACGGAACTGGTGCCAGCGGTTCGCGCCGTCCAGCTCGGCCGCCTCGTAGAGCTCACCGGGGACGGACTGGATCGCGCCCAGGAAGAGGACGAAGTTCAGGCCCAGGTAGCGCCAGACCGAGACGGCGGCGAGGGAGGTGTTCGCCGACGTCGGGGAGCCGAGCCACGCGTGGTCCGTCTCGATGCCGAGGAGGCCGAGGACCGAGTCGAGGGTGCCGCCGTCCTGGAAGAAGTAGAGGAAGACGAAGCCGATCGCCACCCCGTTGATCAGGTAGGGGAAGAACAGCACGCCCTTGAAGAAGTTCCGGAAGCGGACGTTGAAGCTCAGGATCGTGGCGAAGTAGAGGGCGAGGACGATCTGGAGGACCGAGGCCGCCAGGTAGTAGCCGCTGACCCAGAAGACCTCGAACAGGTCGGAGCGGGTGAAGAGTTCGGCGTAGTTCTCGGCGCCCGTGTAGTGCAGCTCGGGGCTCACTCCGTCCCAGTCGGTGAAGCTGTACGCGACCATGTTGGCGATCGGCGCGTACGTGAAGACGATCAGCAGGGTGAGCGGGGCGAGCAGGAAGAGCCAGGGGGTGGCCCCGCGCCACCGCGCGGGGCGCGGGGCGGGGGCCGGGCCGGGAGCGGGCGGACCGGGCACCGCCGCGCGGGCCGCCTTCTCGGTCGTGTCCGTCATCAGGACCCCAGGGTCCGCTGGGTGTCGGTCCACTTCTTCGCGAGGCCGTCCAGGAAGTCGTCCAGGCTGCCCTTGGTGGCACCGCGGGCGAGGTCGACCAGATCCTGGCGGTAGTCGGGCTTGTTGATGCCGACCTCGGACTGGTTGTCGATGGTCTTCACCTCGGCCCCCTTGGTGTCGTCGAGGTCGAGGATGCGCACCCCGGCCTCCTCGTACGGCTTCAGGACCTCGGGCAGCGGGGCGGATTTGAGCGGGGACAGCGCCAGGTTGTCCGCCGCGTAACCGGACTTGTCGGTGAACCAGTCGATCCAGGCGCGGGCGGCGGCCTTGTGCTCGGAGTGGATGTTGACGGCCTGGTTGTAGTCGGGCAGCGCCACCGCGCAGAACATGCCGTTCTTCTGCGCCGGGAAGGGCATGAACCCGATGTCGTCGGGGTTCGCGCCGGCCTGCTTCGCCGCGCCCCGCATCTGGATGACGGCCCAGGAGCCGAGCCACATCGTGGCGATGTCCCCCTTGGCCAGCTTGGGTTTGGACGCCTCCCAGTTGGTGGTGGTCGGGTCCTTCTCGACGAGCCCGGCGCGCACGATGTCGTAGAGCAGCGTGTCGGCTGTCCGGAGGTCGGCGCCCTCGGCCCACGGGTCGCCCTCGGCGAGCTTCGTGGTGGCCTGTTCGTCGCAGCCGACCGAGCCGTTGACCTGCGTCCACTGGGTGAGCGGCCACATGTCCTTGAAGTTGGTGTAGTACGGGATCGCGTCGGTCCGGGATTTGATCGCCTTGAGGCCGGCGAGGAACTCGGCCGGGGTCTTCGGCCAGTCGGTGACGCCGGCCTTCTGCCACACCTTCTTGTTGTAGATGAAGCCCGGGACCGCGCCGAGCGGGCTCTGGCCGTAGACCTTGCCCTCGACCATGGTGTAGTCGGTGAAGCGGTACTTCTTGCTCCGCTCGGCCTGACTGCCCAGCGAGGCGAAGAACTTGGGGTAGTCCTTCTTCTCGATCACGCCGGGGATCATGAGGACGTCACCGTAGTTTTCCGTGTTCATACGGATCTTGACTTCGCCCTCGTAGTCGGTGATGCCGTCGAACTCGACCTTCACCTTCGGGTAGGTCCTGTTGAACTCGGCGGCGTACTTCTTCATCGTCCCGTCCTGCACGAGGTCGGTCCGGTGGGTGAGGACGGTGATGGTCCCGCTGACCTTGGCCGGGTCGTCGGGCGCCTCGGCGTCCGCGCCCTTCGAGGCGCCTCCGGTGCCGGTGCAGCCGGAGGCCAGCAGGGCGGCGCCCACGGCGAGGGCGAGGAAGGTACGGCGGTTCATGTGCATCAGCTCCGTTCGCGGAGAGGAACTCGGGACGGAAGAGCACGTGCGGTATGGCTGGTTCGGCACTCTGACAGCGCTTTCTCAACCGGTAAAGTCCCATTCCCGCCAAGGATGCGAGAGCCACACACAACTCTTCACTGAACCGGTCAAGGGAGTGCGCATGCTGGAGGCCACACCGCTCGGCGACGGATGGATCCTGCGGCACGGGTCGGAGGCGCTGCCGGCCTCGGTGCCGGGCTGCGTGCACACGGACCTGATGGCGGCCGGGGTGATCCCGGACCCGTTCCTCGGCCGGGGCGAGACCGAGGTGGCGTGGGTGGGGCGCCGCGACTGGACGTACGAGCGGGAGCTCGGCGGCTCGTCCGTGCCGGAGCGGCAGGAGCGGCACGAACAGACCGACCTGGTCTTCGACGGGCTCGACACCGTCGCCGAGATCTCCCTGGACGGGCGGCCGCTGGGGACGGTGCGGAACATGCACCGCTCGTACCGGTTCGACGTCACGGGGCTGTCCGGGCGGCTGTCCGTGCGGTTCGTCTCCGCGTACGCCGAGGCCGAGGCCGTACGGGGGCGGCTGGGCGAGCGGCCCGCCGCGTACACCGAGCCCTACCAGTACCTGCGCAAGATGGCCTGCTCGTTCGGCTGGGACTGGGGGCCGACCCTGGTGACGGCCGGGATCTGGCGGCCGGTGCGGCTGGAGCGCTGGTCGACGGCCCGGATCGCCCGGGTGCGTCCGCTGGTCACCGTCGAGGAGGGGGTGGGAGTCGTCGAGCTGGCCGTCGACGTCGAGCGGACCCGGGTGGAGGCGCCGCTCGCCGTGGAGGCGACGGTGGGCGGGGTGCGGGCGCGGGCGGCGGTCGAGGGGGCGGGCGGGGTGGTGCGGCTCCGGGTGCCGGACGCGGAGGTGTGGTGGCCCCGCGGGTACGGCGAACAGCCGCTGTACGAGGTCGAGTTGCGCCTGCTGCACGGTGACGACGCGCTGGACGTGTGGCGGCGCCGGATCGGCTTCCGGACCGTGGAGCTGGACCGCCGGCCCGACGCGCACGGGACCGGATTCACCCTGGTCGTCAACGGCGAGCGGCTCTTCGCCCGGGGCGTCAACTGGATCCCCGACGACGTCTTCCCGTCCCGGATCACCCGCGCGCGCTACCGGGAGCGGCTGGAGCAGGCCGCCGGGGCGGGCGTGGACCTGGTGCGGGTCTGGGGCGGCGGGATCTACGAGAGCGAGGACTTCTACGACGCCTGCGACGAACTCGGGCTGCTGGTCTGGCAGGACTTCCCGTTCGCGTGCGCGGCCTACCCGGAGGAGCAGCCGCTGCGTAGTGAGGTGGAGGCCGAGGCGCGGGAGAACGTCGTACGGCTGATGCCGCATCCGTCGCTGGTGCTGTGGAACGGCAACAACGAGAACCTGTGGGGCTTCCGGGACTGGGGGTGGGAGCCGGGGCTGGCCGGGGACTCCTGGGGCGAGGGGTACTACCTGGGCGTACTGCCGCGTGTGGTGGCCGAGTCGGACCCGACCCGGCCCTACACGGCGGGCAGCCCCTGGTCCGGGTCCTGGCGGCACCACCCGAACGACCCGGCGCACGGCACCCACCACTCGTGGGAGGTGTGGAACCGGGAGGACTACGCCGACTACCGGCTGAGCGTGCCCCGGTTCGTCGCCGAGTTCGGCTGGCAGGCGCCGCCCTCGTACGCCACGCTGCGCCGGGCGCTGCCCGGTGAGGAACTCGCGGCGGACTCCCCCGGCATGCTGCACCACCAGAAGGCCGACGACGGCAACGGCAAGCTGGAGCGGGGGCTGGCCCGGCACTTCGCCGTGCCGAAGGGGGACTTCGACCGCTGGCACTACCTCACGCAGCTCAACCAGGCGCGGGCGGTCGCGGCCGGGATCGAGCACTGGCGCGCGCACTGGCCGGTGTGCGCGGGCACGGTCGTCTGGCAGCTCAACGACTGCTGGCCGGTGACGTCCTGGGCGGCGATCGACGGGGACGGCCGGGAGAAGCCGCTGTACCACGAGCTGAAACGGCTGTACGCGGACCGGTTGCTGACGCTGCGGGCGCGCGACGGCCTGCTCGAGTTGGCCGCCGTCAACCAGGGGGCGGAGGAGTGGAGGGAGACCGTGACCCTGCGGCGGATGTCCGTCGCGGGTGAGGTGCTGGCGCGGGCGGCCGTGGAACTTGCGGCTCCGCGGCGGAACGTGACACGACTCGTCGTCCCGCGCGAGCTGACACCGGTCGGGCCGGAGGAGTTCCTGGTCGCGGATGCGGGCGGGGGTGTGAGCCCGGCTGCGGCTGCGGAAGCAGGCCTGCACGCGAACACCGGGGCGAAGACGGGCGCGGGCGCCCCTGCGCAGGCGGGATCGGACGCGGTTGCGGAAGCGGGCCCGGACACGGACACCGGGGCGAGGACGGACGCGGGCGCGGGTGCCGGTGGGCTGCGGGCGTTGTACTTCCCGGTGGCCGACCGGGACATCCCCTACCCCGTCCCCGAGTTCGAGGTCGCGCTCGCCCCGGACGGCATCACCGTGACCGCCCGCACCCTGGTCCGGGACCTGCTGCTCCAGGCCGACCGGCTGGATCCGGAAGCGCGGGCCGACCGGGGGCTGGTCACGCTGCTGCCGGGCGAAGAGGTGACCATCGGGGTGCGCGGCTGGAAGACTCCGGACGTCCGGAGTGCTCGTTCGGCCCTGTACTGCGTGGAGCCCACCCGATGACGGCGACGCCACCGGCCCCCCGCGTCACCATCAGGGACGTCGCCGCCCGCGCCGGCGTGTCCAAGGGGGCCGTGTCGCTCGCCTTCAACCACAAACCCGGGCTGTCGGAGGCGACCCGGGACCGGATCTTCCGGGCCGCGCGGGAGCTCGGCTGGGCGCCGAACCTCACGGCGCGGACACTGGCCGGATCCCGCGTGGACGTGGTGGGGCTCGCGGTGTGCCGGCCGGCACGGATGCTCGGGCTCGAACCCTGGTACATGGAGTTCGTCTCGGGCGTGGAGAGCGTCCTGGCCGAGCACTCCTGCTCCCTGCTGCTGCGGCTCGTACGGAGCATGGACGAGGAGGTGCGGGTCCAGAAGGCCTGGTGGCGGGGGCGTCAGGTCGGCGGCTCGATCCTCGTCGACTTCCGGGCCGGTGATCCCCGGGTGGGCCTGGTGGAGGGGCTCGGGCTGCCGGTGGTCGCCGTCGGGCACCCTTCACTGACCGGGGGGCTCACCTCCGTGTGGACCGACGACGCCACGGCCGTCACGGAAGCGGTGCGGTACCTGGCCGCACTCGGGCACCGGCGGATCGCCCGGGTCGGCGGGGCGGCGGCCCTCGGGCACACGGCGATCCGGACGGCGGCGTTCGACGAGGCGGCGGGGGCGCTGGAGCTGGCCGGGGCGTGGCAGGTGGCGACGGACTTCTCGGGGGACGCGGGGGCGCGGGCGACACGGTCGCTGCTGACGGCCGCGCCGCCGGACCGGCCGACCGCGATCGTGTACGACAACGACATCATGGCGGTGGCGGGGTTGTCGGTGGCGGCGGAGATGGGACTGCGGGTGCCGGAGGACGTGTCCCTGCTGGCGTGGGACGACTCGCAGCTGTGCCGGCTCACGCATCCGACGCTCTCCGCGATGAGCCATGACGTGCACGGATTCGGGGCGGAGGTGGCCCGGACGTTGTTCTCGGTGATCACCGGCGGCGAGGCCGGGTCCCCTCCCGTGCCCACTCCCGTGCTCACACCCCGGGGGTCCACGGCGCCGCCTCGGTGACTGCTCGGATGTGACCTTCACCGCTCCGCCTGTCAGGACTGGGCAGCTACGTTACCCACAAGTAGCATGGGCCTGAGCGCGCGCTCAGCGCATGCAGCAGCAATGCAGTCCCGGACCCTGGAGGAGAGCCATCGTGCCTCGTACCGTCAGGGACGTCGTCTTCGTCGACGGCGTCCGCACCCCGTTCGGCAAGGCGGGCCCCAAGGGCATCTACCACGAGACCCGTGCCGACGACCTCGTCGTGAAGGCGATCCGGGAGCTGCTGCGCCGCAACCCCGGACTCGACCCGAAGAAGATCGACGAGGTCGCCATCGCCGCGACCACGCAGATCGGTGACCAGGGACTCACCATCGGCCGCACGGCCGGCATCCTCGCCGGTCTGCCGCAGTCGGTCCCCGGCTACTCAATCGACCGCATGTGCGCCGGCGCCCTGACCGCCGTCACCACGGTGGCCGGCTCCGTCGCCTTCGGTGCGTACGACGTCGCCATCGCCGGTGGTGTCGAGCACATGGGCCGTCACCCCATGGGTGAGGGCGTGGACCCGAACCCGCGGTTCGTCTCCGAGAAGCTGGTCGACGAGTCGGCCCTGTTCATGGGCATGACCGCGGAGAACCTGCACGACAGGTACCCGCAGATCACCAAGCTGCGCGCCGACGAGTACGCCGTGCGCTCCCAGGAGAAGGCCGCCAAGGCGTACGCCAACGGCAAGATCCAGGCCGACCTGGTGCCGATCTCGGTTCGCCGCACCTCCCCCGAGGCCGGTGAGACGGGCTGGGGCCTGGTCACCGCCGACGAGCCGATGCGCCCGGGCACGACCCTGGAGAACCTCTCCGGCCTGAAGACCCCGTTCCGCGTCCACGGCCGGGTCACCGCCGGTAACGCGGCCGGTCTGAACGACGGCGCCACCGCCTCGGTCATCGCCTCCGAGGAGTTCGCGCGGGAGCACGACCTCCCCGTGAAGATGCGCCTGGTCTCCTACTCCTTCGCGGGCGTGGAGCCGGAGGTCATGGGCTACGGCCCCATCCCGGCCACGGAGAAGGCGCTGGCCCAGGCCGGCCTGTCCATCTCCGACATCGGCCTGTTCGAGATCAACGAGGCCTTCGCCGTCCAGGTCCTGGCCTTCCTCGACCACTACGGCATCGCCGACGACGACGAGCGCGTCAACCAGTACGGCGGCGCCATCGCGTTCGGCCACCCGCTGGCCTCCTCCGGCGTCCGCCTGATGACGCAGCTGGCCCGCCAGTTCGAGGAGCAGCCGCACGTCCGCTACGGCCTGACCACCATGTGCGTCGGCTTCGGCATGGGCGCGACGGTCATCTGGGAGAACCCGCACTTCGAGGGGGACAAGTGAGCACCACCGCCGAGCTTCTCAAGCAGGCTTCCGAGCTGTTCCCGGACGAGGTCGTCACAGTTGCGCACGTACGCCACTTCGAC
This sequence comes from Streptomyces sp. NPDC006372, assembly GCF_040612515.1. Taxonomy (NCBI): domain Bacteria; kingdom Bacillati; phylum Actinomycetota; class Actinomycetes; order Kitasatosporales; family Streptomycetaceae; genus Streptomyces; species Streptomyces sp. NPDC006372. Next base: position 110,966 of record NZ_JBEXQJ010000020.1, read on the forward strand.
CTCCCCCTGGGTGCGGGCCGCTTCGCCCTGATCACCCTGGACAACGGCCACGACCACACCAAGCCGACCACCTTCGGCCCGGCCTCGCTGGCGAACCTGAACGCCGCGATCGACCAGGTCGAGAAGGAGGCGGCGGACGGCGAGATCATCGGCGTCGGCATCACCGGCAAGCCGTTCATCTTCGCGGTCGGCGCCGACCTCAAGGGCGTGGAGATCCTCAAGGAGTACGAGCACGCCCTCGCCATCGGCAAGGGCGGCCACGAGGTCTTCAAGCGGCTGTCCAAGCTGGCCGTGCCTACCTTCGCGTACTACAACGGTGCCGCGATGGGCGGCGGTGTCGAGGTCGGTCTGCACTGCACCTACCGCACCGTCTCCGCGGCGCTCCCGGCGTTCTCGCTGCCCGAGGTGTTCCTGGGCCTGGTCCCGGGCTGGGGTGGCTGCACGCTGCTGCCGAACCTGATCGGCCCCGAGAAGGCCGTCTCGGTGATCATCGAGAACAGCCTCAACCAGAACAAGCAGCTCAAGGGCAAGCAGGTCTACGAGCTCGGGATCGCCGACGCGATCTTCGAGGGCGCGGACTTCCTGGAGCAGTCGCTGATCTGGACCGCCGCCGTCCTCAAGGGCGAGCTGGAGATCGAGCGCCCGGTGATCGACCGCGGTGAGGCCTGGGACCAGGCCGTCGCCAAGGGCCGATTCATCGCGGACTCCAAGGTGCACGGCGCCGCCCCGGCCGCCTACCGCGCCCTGGACATCATCGCCGGCGCCAAGAACGGCGACCTCCAGCAGGGCTACGACGCCGAGGACAAGGCCCTCGCCGACCTCATCATGGGCGGCGAACTGCGCTCCGGCATCTACGCCTTCAACCTGGTGCAGAAGCGCGGCAAGCGCCCCGCCGGTGCCCCGGACAAGTCCCTGGCCCGCCCGGTCACCAAGGTCGGTGTCGTCGGCGCCGGTCTGATGGCCAGCCAGCTCGCGCTGCTGTTCCTGCGCCGCCTGGAGGTGCCGGTCGTGCTGACCGACATCGACCAGGAGCGCGTCGACAAGGGTGTGGGCTACGTCCACGCCGAGATCGACAAGCTGCTCGGCAAGGGCCGCATCAACCAGGACAAGGCCAACCGCCTCAAGGCGCTGGTGTCCGGTGTGCTGGACAAGGCCGAGGGCTTCGCGGACGCGGACTTCATCATCGAGGCCGTGTTCGAGGAGATGGGTGTCAAGCAGAAGGTGTTCGCGGAGGTCGAGGCGGTCGCCCCGGCGCACGCGATCCTCGCCACCAACACCTCCTCGCTGTCGGTGTCGGAGATGGCGTCGAAGCTGCAGCACCCCGAGCGGGTCGTCGGCTTCCACTTCTTCAACCCGGTCGCCGTGCTGCCGCTGCTGGAGATCGTCCGCGGCGAGCAGACCGACGACGCCTCCCTCGCCACGGCGTTCGGCGTCGCCAAGAAGCTGAAGAAGACCGCGGTCCTCACCAAGGACGCCCCGGCGTTCGTCGTGAACCGCATCCTGACCCGCTTCATGGGCGAGATCCAGAACGTCATCGACGAGGGCACCCCGGTCGAGGTCGCCGAGAAGGCCGTCGAGCCGCTCGGTCTGCCGATGTCGCCGCTGGTCCTGCTGGAGCTGGTCGGCCCGGCCATCGGTCTGCACGTCTCCGAGACGCTCAACAGGGCCTTCCCGGACCGCTTCACGGTCTCCCCGAACCTCGCGGCCGTCGTCAAGGCGGGCAAGCGCGGCTTCTACGTGTACGACAGCGGCAAGCCCGAGCTCGACCCGGAGGTCGCCGCGCTGCTGAAGCAGGGCGACAGCGTCCTGACGGAGGAGCAGGTCCGCGACCGTGTGCTCGACGCGGTGGCGCAGGAGATCGGCATCATGCTCGACGAGGGCGTCGTCGCCGAGGCGCAGGACATCGACCTGTGCCTCATCACGGGCGCCGGCTGGCCCTTCCACCTGGGCGGCATCACGCCGTACCTGGACCGCGAGGGCGTCTCCGAGCGAGTGAACGGCAAGAGGTTCCTGGCCCAGGGCGTGGCGTCGGTTCCGGCGTAACCCCCCATGGGTGACTGAGGAGGGCCTCCGCACTGTGCGGAGGCCCTCCTGTCATGAGTCGCGCTGTTCGGCGGATTCGAGCCGTGTCCTCAGCTCCGCGTTCTCCGCCTCCAGGACGGCGATGCGCTTACGGGCGAAGTACAGCTCCATGACGGCGTCCTGGAACTCGGCGACGAGCTGCTCGGGGGTCAGTTCCATCGGTTCCCCCCTTATGCCTGGGCCACGAGGGTGACCTTGCCGTTGCCGCCCTTCCAGTACAGGGCGCCGCCCCGGGCGAAGAGGGAGCCGCCGCCCTGCTCCTTGGCCGGCTCTGCGGTGACGTCGTCGAGACGCGCCGTCCCGTCGAGGCGCGTCGTGCCCTCGACGAGCAGTGCGGGAGCCTCGGACCGCTGGACCACGTGGAGCTGGCCGCCGGGGGTGGCTCCGACGCCGATGCCTATCCCGGTGCGGCCGCTGCCCTTGACGACGAAGTCCTCCAGGCCGGGGTTGTTGCGCAGCACGATCAGCGCGCCCTTGGTCGGGGCGTCGGTCGCGGTGACGAAGATGCCCTGGGCGGCCGTCCCCTTTGTCCTGAGGTCGATGGAGAGCCCCGAGGCGCCGTGGTCCGAGCCGTCGGCGTACCCGTTGTGGGTGATCTTCAGTGTGCCCCGCTGGGCCCGCTCCGCACCGCTGAGGTACATCGCGGACGACTCCGGATTGACGGACGTCACGTTGAGCGCGGCCTTGTCGCCGGACGTGGCCGCGTAGTTTATCTTCACGACGTACTCGGTCGGCGACGCGCCGTAGAACGCGGCGGGCGCGGTGTACTGGGTGTACCCGTCGTCGGCCGCCGCGGCCTCCGATCCGGTGGCGACGGTCACGGCGCCCGCCGTGAAGGCGCCGAGGAAGAGTCTTCGTCTCACTGTCATCTGAACTCCTGTGGTCTGCAGGTAGGTACGGTCGATGGACGGGAGGCCGGGTCGGGCGGGCTCCCCTCAGAGCTCCTGCCATGCGGTGAGTGCCAGCCCCGGTTCGTCCTTGCGGCGGGCGAGCCGGAGCGTGCCGGTGGACGGGGAGGAGCTGGCCGCGACGACCTGGTCGTGCTCGTCGAGCGCCAGCGACACCGCCCCGTCGGCGGGCAGTCGGGGGCCCGACTCGGTCCACCAGGCGCCGGCCGACTCGTGCTCCGTCGGATAGGCGGCGAAGGCGACCCGGCCGCTCGCCGACCGCTGGGCGAGCACGGTGCAGTCGTGCCCCTCGATCTCACACCGCACGGCGGACACCGGTCCCGGCCCGGCCGACCCGATGAGCGTCACCGGCTTCTCGCCCGGGCGCCAGGCGCACAGGTCACCGGACGTGTCCGTGAAGAAGAGCGTGGTGTGCTCGGCGGACGTGGCGAGCGCGCGCAGGGTCCCCGGCCGGGCGGGCACGTCGACGCCTTCGGTCCGCACCGGCTTCTTCCCGTCCGCCTCCTGCCGCCAGTGCAGGATCCCGCCGGGCCCGCAGGCGTACACCTCCACGAGCCCCGACTCCCCGGTCACGGCGGCCAACTCCCCCTCGACGTCATGGCCTTCAAGGTCCAGCCAGCCTCCCCAGCCGCCCTTGACCTTCTGGTTGCGCAGGCTCACCCCGCCGCCCTTGTTCCGGACGAAGACGTAGCCGCGCCCCGCGCCATCGACGGCGACGGCCGGCGGGCCCGTCCGGTCGCCCTTCTGATCCGGGTGCCCGATCGGGACCCAGTCCAGGGGGGCGAGCCCCGGCCGGAAATGCGTGGAGTGCACGAGCCCCGACTCCCCCGGCACGGTGGGCCGCCAGGCGGCCAGATGGGCGTACCCGTCGGCGCCCTGGCCGACCGCCGCACCCGGGTGCAGCTTCTGGCTGCCGCCGACGGTGCGGGGAACGTCTTCCCAGGAGCCGGTGGGGCCGCGTTCCGCACGGCACAGGACGGCGTCGCCTGAGGGGAGATAGACGGTGAGGCGGCCGTCGCGGCCGCGGATGAGCCAGTCGCCGTTCACCAGTTCACCTTATGCGGGCCGGGCGGCCGGGCCCCCGCCGGGCGGTCATGTCCCGTGCGATCCTGGCCACATGAACGACCACCTGCCTCTGCTTGTCGTCGTCGACGCCGCGAACGTCGTCGGGTCGGTGCCGGACGGGTGGTGGCGGGATCGGCGGGGGGCGGCGGAGCGGTTGCGGGACCGGTTGGCGGCGGACGGGGTGCCGGGGGTTGCCGGGCCGGTCGAGGTCGTGCTCGTGGTGGAGGGGGCTGCTCGGGGGGTGGAATCGGTCCCGGGGGTGCGGGTGGAGTCGGCGCCGAACAGTGGGGACGATCACATGGTGGACGTTGTCGCGCGGGCCGCGGGGCGTTCCGTACTGGTGGTCACGGCGGACCGGGAGTTGCGGAGGCGGGTCGGGGAGCTGGGGGCGGAGGTGGCGGGGCCGCGTACGGTGCGTCCGTAGGTGCTCGGCGTTGGTGCTGGGGCCGGGGCGTTGCGCAGTTCGGCGCGACGAGGTGCCGCTGCGCCCACCCGTGCCGCCCCAGCGGCACGATTGCCCGCAGCTAAAGCGGATTGCGCCCGCACTCGCGTACGCACGGAAGGGGACGTGTCGGGGGGTGTCCGCCCGCAGCGGTTGGCGCGTCAACGGACAGCTAGTTGGTGTCTGCCCCCATCGCGCCGTTCCGAGGACGGACACCCCCCGGCGCGGCCCCGACCCACAACCCGGCGTCACGCGCTACGCGCACCCCCACCGAAGCAGCCACAGGCCGCCGCAGGCACCCGGCCACTACGGCCTACGCCGAAGGCTGCTCCTCCCCCGCCTCGCGCCTTGCCAGGCGGCTGTGGGTGCGGCCGTAGAGGAAGTACACGGCGAAGCCGACGACCATCCAGATGGCGAACCGCACCCACGTCTCGGCGGGCAGGTTGATCATCAGCCAGAGTGAGGCGCACACCGACAGGATCGGGATGACCGGCACCCACGGGGTGCGGAAGGACCGGGGCAGGTCGGGGCGGGTCCTGCGGAGGATGATCACGCCGATGGCGACGACGATGAAGGCGAACAGCGTGCCGATGTTCACCAGGGCGGCGAGTTCGGTCAGCGGCGTGAACCCGGCGAGGATCGCGATGATCACGCCGAGCAGGATGGTCGGCCGGTGCGGGGTCTTGAACCGCGGGTGGACGTGGGAGAAGAACCGCGGCAGCAGTCCGTCACGGCTCATCGCGAAGAACACCCGGGTCTGGCCGAGCAGCAGGATCATGCACACCGTCGTCAGACCGACCGCGGCGCCGAAGCTGATGAAGCCCGCGTACCACGGATGCCCGGTGGCCTTGAACGCGTCGGCCAGCGGCGCGTCGACGGACAGTTTGGTGTAGTGCTCCATGCCGGTGACGACGATCGACACGAGGACGTACAGCGTGGTGCAGATCACCAGCGAGCCGAGGATGCCACGCGGCATGTCACGCTGCGGGTTGCGGGTCTCCTCCGCCGCCGTGGCCACCACGTCGAAGCCGATGAAGGCGAAGAACACGACCGAGGCGGCGGTGAAGATGCCCATCACGCCGAAGTTGGAGGGCGCCCAGCCGAACATGAGCTGGATCAGTGGAGCCTGGAGACTGCTCCCCGCCTCCACGGGCTTCGCCTTCGGGATGAACGGGTCGTAGTTGTCGCTGTTGATGAGGAACGCGCCCGCGATGATCACGACGAGGACGACCGTCACCTTGATCGCGACGACGAGCGACGTGATCCGCGCCGACAGCTTCATGCCGAGCACGAGGATGCCGGTGAGGACGAGGACGAGCGCGGCGGCGAGGATGTCGAAGCCGAAGCCGTCGGCGCCGTCCCGGCTGCCCAGCGCCGCCGGCATGGTCCAGCCGGCGTTGTCCAGGAGCGACTGGACGTAGCCGGACCAGCCGACGGCCACCACCGCCGTCCCGAGTGCGAACTCCAGGACCAGGTCCCAGCCGATGATCCAGGCGGGCAACTCGCCCAGTGAGGCGTAGGAGAACGTGTAGGCGGACCCGGCGACCGGAACCGTCGACGCGAACTCCGCGTAACAGAGCGCGGCCAGCGCACAGGCGACGCCGGCCGCGACGAACGCCAGGGCCACCGCGGGCCCGGCGTTGTCCTTCGCGACGGTGCCCGTGAGGACGAAGATGCCGGTACCGATGATCACACCGACGCCGAAGACGGTCAGATCCAGCGCGGACAAGGACTTCTTGAGCGCGTGCTCTGGCTCCTCGGTGTCGAGGATGGACTGCTCGACCTTCTTCGTCCGGAAGAGGGTGCTGCTCACGGGGACCTCCCACGCTTGTCGTCCTCGACATGATCGAGAGGTGGCACCATCCGTATGCCCCGGCACGGACCGATTCACGCCAATGGGCCGGTTCCACCACCCTCAGGATGGGGAAACCGGCCCATTCGAACCCGTTCAGGCGTGTCGGCCGCGCCCGGCGGCGTCAGTCGCGCGCGGTCTCCACGGAGTCCACGGCGTCCGCGGCGCTGCGCTCGTACCGTCCGTCCAGCTTGGCGACCAGCCCGGTCACCTGGCGGGCGATGTCCGGCGCGGTGAGGCCGATCTCGGCCATGACCTCGGCGCGGGAGGCGTGGTCGAGGAAGCGCGGCGGAATGCCGAAGTCGCGCAACGGGACGTCGACGCCCGCGTCGCGCAGGGCCTGCGCGACCGCCGAGCCGACACCGCCGACGCGGCTGTTGTCCTCGACGGTGACGACCACGCGGTGCCGCTCGGCGAGCGGGGCCATGGCCTCGTCGACGGGCTTGACCCAGCGCGGGTCGACGACGGTGGTGGAGATGCCCTGCCGGTCGAGCAGTCCGGCGATCTCCAGGCACATCGGCGCGAGCGCGCCGACGGAGACCAGCAGCACGTCCGGCCGGTCGGTGCCGGGCTCGCGCAGCACGTCCATGCCGCCGACGCGGCCCACGGCGGGCACGGCGGGGCCGACGGCGCCCTTGGAGAAGCGGACCACGGTCGGCGCGTCGTCGACGGCGACGGCCTCGCGCAGCTGCGCCCGGACCTGGTCGGCGTCACGCGGCGCGGCGAGCCGCAGCCCGGGCACGACCTGGAGGATCGACATGTCCCACATGCCGTTGTGGGAGGCGCCGTCGGTGCCGGTGACACCGGCCCGGTCCAGGACGAAGGTGACACCGCACTTGTGCAGCGCCACGTCCATCAGGACCTGGTCGAAGGCGCGGTTGAGGAAGGTGGCGTACACCGCGAACACCGGGTGCACCCCGCCCGTCGCCAGGCCCGCCGCCGACACCGCGCCGTGCTGCTCGGCGATGCCGACGTCGTAGACCCGCTCGGGGAACCGCTTGGCGAACTTGTCCAGGCCCACCGGCTGGAGCATGGCCGCCGTGATGGCGACGACGTCCTCGCGCTCCTCGCCGAGCTTGACCATCTCCTCGCCGAACACGGACGTCCAGTCCGCGCCGGAGGAGGCGATGGGCAGGCCCGTGTCGGGGTGGATCTTGCCGACGGCGTGGAAGCGGTCGGCCTCGTCCTGGAGGGCGGGCTGGTAGCCGCGGCCCTTCTCGGTGAGGCAGTGCACGATGACCGGCCCGCCGAACCGCTTGGCCCGGGCGAGCGCCGACTCCAGCGCCTCGATGTCGTGCCCGTCGATGGGCCCGACGTACTTGAGGCCGAGGTCCTCGAACATGCCCTGCGGCGCGATGAAGTCCTTCAGGCCCTTCTTGGCCCCGTGCAGGGTCTCGTAGAGCGGCTTGCCGACGACCGGCGTGCGATCGAGGATGTCCTTGGTGCGGCTCAGGAAGCGCTCGTAGCCGTCGGTCGTGCGCAGCGTCGCGAGGTGGTTGGCGAGCCCGCCGATGGTGGGCGCGTAGGACCGCTCGTTGTCGTTGACGACGATGACGAGGGGGCGGTCCTTGGCCTCGGCGATGTTGTTCAGCGCCTCCCAGGCCATGCCGCCGGTCAGCGCCCCGTCACCGATGACGGCGACGACGTGGTCGTCCCGTTCGCGCAGCTGGTTGGCCTTGGCGAGGCCGTCGGCCCAGCCGAGGACGGTCGAGGCGTGCGAGTTCTCGATGACGTCGTGCTCGGACTCGGCCTGCGAGGGATAGCCGGACAGGCCGCCCTTCATCTTCAGCTTGGAGAAGTCCTGACGGCCGGTGAGCAGCTTGTGCACGTAGGACTGATGGCCGGTGTCCCAGAGCACCTTGTCCTTGGGCGATTCGAAGACCCGGTGCAGGGCGATGGTGAGCTCCACCACGCCGAGGTTGGGGCCGAGGTGACCGCCGGTCTTGGAGACCGCTTCGACAAGGAAGGTCCGGATCTCCTCCGCCAGCTGGTTCAGCTCCTCCGGGCTGAGCCGGTCCAGATCGCGCGGTCCCCTGATACGGGTCAGCAGCGGCACCCGTGCCTCCTTGCAGTAGAGCTGATCGAGCAGTTGCCGGGCGTGTCGAGTCTAATGTTCCGCCCCTGAGGACTGCGCCGTGGCCATGCGTCATACGTCACGCGTTCGGCTGTACCCACCTTGCGCCCCACCTACGACACACCTGTGCCCGGCACTTCACAGTGCCGGGCACAGTCACGCACCTCAGGGGCGCGGGGCTGCATTCAACCTGCGGCTCCGCCGCGTGGGCGCGACCAGCCCCCACGCACCCGCAGCGGCAAAACCAACGCAACCCCTACGACGCTACGCCCGCCCCGCAGTCTTCTGCGTCTTACGCGTCACCGCATCGATCACCACCGTGGCCAACAGCACACCACCCGTGATCATGTACTGCACCGGCGAGGCAATACCCTCCAGCGCCAGCCCGTACTGAATGGACACGATCACCAGCACACCGAGCAGCGCGTTCCACGTACGCCCCCGCCCACCGAACAGCGACGTCCCACCGATCACCGCCGCGGCGATCGCGTTCATCAGCAGGTCACCCCCACCGGCACCCTGGTTCGCCGCCGCGATCTTCGACGCGATGAACAGACCACCCACCGCGGCGAAGGTCCCGGAGATAGCGAACACCGAGATCCGCACCAGCTCCACGTTGATACCGGCCCGCCGAGACGCCTCGACGCTGCCGCCGAGCGCGAACACCTTCCGCCCGTACGCCGTGCGCCGCAGCACGAAGTCCGTGACCAGCAGCACCACGATGAAGATCACCACGGCCAGCGGCAGGCCCTTGTACTGGTTGAAGACGATGGCCACGGCGAACGCGAGGACCGCCAGCAGCACGGTCCGCACGATGGTCTCGCTCAGCGGCCGCGACGGCACCCCCGCGGCCTCACGCCGCCGGTTGCCGAGGAAGGAGCTGAGGAAGTACCCGGCGGTGACGACTGCGGCCAGCCCGTACGCCGCGGCGACGTCCGAGAAGTAGTAGCTGGTCAGCTGGGCCACGACCCCGTCCGGGTCGAGGTTGATGGTGCCGTTGTCGCCCAGGACCTGGAGCATGAAGCCGTTCCAGAACAGCAGGCCGGCCAGCGTGACGGCGAACGCGGGGACGCCGATCCTCGCGAAGAAGAAGCCGTGCAGTGCGCCGGCGACCGTGCCGGTGACGATGGCCAGCACGAAGGCGAGCCACTCGTTCATGCCGTGGGTGACGTTCAGCACGGCGAAGCCGGCACCGGCGACACCGCTGACCGAGCCGACCGACAGGTCGATCTCGCCGAGCAGCAGCACGAAGACGATGCCGACGGCGATCATGCCCGTACCGACCATGGCGACGGACATGTCGGACAGGTTGCCCGCGGTGAGGAAGTTGGAGTTCAGGCTCTGGAAGATGATCCAGATGACGGCCAGGCCGAGGACGACCGGAATGGAGCCCAGGTCACCGGACTTCATCTTCCGCTTGAACTCGGTGACGTATCCCCCGAAGCCCTGCTCGCGCACCAGCAGCCGGGGGTCGACGACCGTGACGGCGGCCTTGGCCGCCTCGGGGTTCGCCACGACGTGGTCCTCGGGCGCGCCCGGGGCCGCGTTGGTCTTGTCGATGCTCACTTCTTGATCTCCCCATTGGTGCGCGCCGCACGACGGGTCACGGCGTTGTCCGTGGCGCCCGTGATGGCGGAGATGATCTCTTCCTGCGAGGTCGACTTGACCTCGAAGACGCCGTTGTTGCGGCCGAGGCGCAGCACGGCGACCTTGTCCGCGACGGCCTTGACGTCGGCCATGTTGTGGCTGATGAGGATCACCGCGTGGCCGCGCTCGCGCAGCCGCTCGACGAGGTCGAGGACCTGTGCGGTCTGTTCGACGCCGAGGGCGGCGGTGGGCTCGTCGAGGATGACCAGCTTGGGCTCGCCGAGCATGGAGCGGGCGATGGCCACGGTCTGGCGCTGGCCGCCGGAGAGCGAGGCGATCGGGATGCGCACGCTGGGGATGCGGATCGACAGCGTGTCGAGCAGCTCGCGGGAGCGGCGCTCCATCTCCACCTCGTCCAGGACGCCGCGCTTGCGGAGTTCCCGGCCGAGGTAGAGGTTGCCGACGACGTCGATGTTGTCGCACAGCGCGAGGTCCTGGTAGACGGTCGCGATGCCCAGGTTCTGGGCGTCGTGCGGCTTGTTGATCTGGACGGACCTGCCGTCCCATTCGATGACGCCCTCATCGATGGGGTGCACGCCGGCGATCGTCTTGACCAGCGTGGACTTTCCGGCGCCGTTGTCGCCGACCAGGGCGACCACCTCACCGGCGTGGACCTCAAGCTCTACGTCGGTGAGCGCCTGTACGGCACCGAACCGCTTGGAGACCCCGCGCAACGCCAGCACGGGCGTAGCGGACACGTGAACCATCTCCTTCGCCGCCTGACCCGGCGGGAGGTTGTGCAGAAGTGTGGGAGGAGTGATCACTCCGGCGCCCCGCGGAGCTTGCGGGGCTGGTGTGGCGGGGCGCCGGAGGAACTCGTGGCAGCCGGTCCGCTGCAGGGGTCACGGGAGTCCGGACGCGGACTCCCGTGTTACTGCGGGACCTGACGGCTGCTTACTTGAGGCCGATCTTGTCGCAGTCGGCCTTGTACTTGGCCGTGCAGATCTCGCCGATGGTGTAGATGCCGTCCTTGATGACGGTGTCCTTGATGTTGTCCTTGGTCAGCGAGACGACCGGGACGAGCACGGAGGGGATGGCCTTGGTGGTCGGGCTGTCGACCTTGTCCTTGGCGATGGAGTCGAGCGACTTGCCCTGGGCGAGGGCCACGGCCATCTCGGCGGCGACCTCGGCCTCCTGCGGGTAGGGCTTGTAGACGCTCATGTACTGCTCGCCGGTGACTATGCGCTGGACACCGGCGAGTTCGGCGTCCTGGCCGGTGACGGGGATGTCGGCGATACCGGCGGCCTTCAGGGCCGTGATGATGCCGCCGGCCATGCCGTCGTTGGCGGAGTAAACGCCGACGATCTTGCCCTTGCCGAGGGCGGAGATGGCGCCCTCCATGTTGGAGTTGGCGTTCTCGGCCTTCCACTCCTTGGTGTCGTACTCGCGGCCGACCTTCACCTTGCCGTCGAGGACGGAGTGCGCGCCTTCCTTGAACTGGGCGGCGTTGGGGTCGGTGGACGACCCGTTCATCATGACGATCTGGCCGCTCTTGGCCTTGGAGCCCAGGGCCTTCAGCAGGGCCTCGCCCTGGGTCTTGCCGACGGTGACGTTGTCGAACGAGGTGTAGGCGTCGATCGGGCCCTCGGCCAGGCGGTCGTAGGCGACGACGGGGATGCCCGCGTCCTTGGCCTTCTTCACCGAGCCGGCGATGGCCTTGGAGTCCACCGCGTCCACGATCAGCACGTCGACCTTGTTGGTCACCATCGTGTCGACCTGCTGGTTCTGCGTGCTGGCGTCCTGCTTGGCGTTGGCGTAGACGACCTCGCCCTTGCCGCCGGTGAGTTCCTTGACCTTCTTCTCGATGAGCACCCGGTCGAACTTCTCGTACCGCGCGGTCGCGTTCTCCGGAAGGAGGAGACCGACCTTGATGTCGTCGCCCTTCTTGGGCGACCCGGAGGAGTCGGCCTTGTCGCCGGACTCCTTGGCGCTGCCACAGGCAGCAAGCGAAACGGCCATCGCACCGGCGGCCATCGCAACAGCGGCGCGACGCATACGCGTGTTCACTTCAGAAACCTCCCTGACGAGGCCGCGACATTGCGGCCGAGGTGGCTGGAAGTCAACTCGGCCACACGTGCGACGTCAAGAAGTAAATCCTTAACGAGATGGCAACGGTGCCATCCGTTCTCTAAGTGAAGGCAGGCGTCGCTGTCTGCAACAGCCCAGGGGCAGTTCCGTCCAAAAGGGTCGAATCGCCCATCTCGCTGAGGGCGAGGGCGAGCGCTCCGAGGACCTCCGCACGGCCGCCGAGCGCCCCGGGGAGCACGGACAGGTGGCGTGCGGCGCTGGGGATGGCGTAACGGCCGACGGACTCCCGGATCGGCCCGAGTACCAGCTCACCCGCCTCGGCGAGATCGCCGCCGAGGACCACGCGGCTCGGGTTCAGCAGGTTGCAGAGATTGGCCACGCCACTGCCGATGTGGCGCCCGACATCGGCGATCACCCGACGGCAGCCCGGATCCCCGTCCCGCGCGAGCCGCACGACGCCTTCCATCGTCAGGTCGGTGCCGTGGCTGGACTGCAGGAGCGGGAGCACGTAGCGCGCGGCCGCGAAGGTCTCCAGGCAGCCGCGGTTGCCGCAGCGGCAGACCGGGCCGGACTCGTCGAGTGTGATGTGCCCGATCTCCCCGGCCGTTCCGCCCGGACCGCGATAGATCTTGCCGTTGATCACCAGACCGGCGCCCACACCACTGGCGACCTTGATGTACGCCAGGTCCCGCACCCCCCGGCCGCTGCCCCAGACCATCTCGCCGAGCGCGCCGAGGTTGGCGTCGTTGTCCACGTGCACCGGGACGCCGAGCCGCCCTCGCAGCTCCTCGGCGGGCTTGGTGCCGGTCCAGCCGGGCAGGATCGCGGTCGAGCCGAGGGTGCCGGATTCGACGTCGATCGGGCCGGGCACGCCGAGGCCGACCCCGGCGATCTTGGACCGGTCGACTCCGGTCGCCTCGATCAGCCGGCTGACCAGCTGTTCCGCCCGGTCGAAGCCCTGCGCCGCGGAGGCGTCCACGTCCAGCGGCTCGGACTCCTCGGCGAGCACCTGGTGGGCGAGGTTCCCCACCGCGACCCGCAGGTGGGTGTGGCCGAAGTCGACCCCGATGACGATCCCGGCGTCCCCGCTCAGCGACACGCTGCGGGCCCGGCGCCCGCCCGCCGAGGTGGGTGTGACCTCGACGGTGCCGCCGTCCTTCAACTCCCGCACGATGTTGGACACCGTCGCCGCTGACAGCCCGGTGGTCCGGGCGATCTCGGCCTGGGTGAGGGAGCCCGCCAGGCGCACGGCTCGTACGACCCGCTCCAGGTTGGCTCGGTGCAGCGACGACTGCGACCCCGGAGTCTCCACGACGACCTCCTGCGCGCGGGGCCGCTTCGATGAGACCCCGTCCATGTCCAACTAGTGAACCTTAAGTCGAGCCGTTCGGGTCGCCTCCCGTCAAGAGGTTGAACGGTTTCCGCGTCCATGGACACACGCATGCACGCCACCCCGTGATCGGGAGCGGCGTGTGCGCGAGCGGTTCCGCGGAGTTACTTGAGGGCGCCGGCCGTCAGTCCCTGCACCACCTGCCGCTGGAAGACGATGTAGGCGGCCAGGACCGGCAGCATCGCCATCACCAGGCCGGCGAAGAGGCCGGACCAGTCGCCCTTGTAGCCCTGGCTGACGGCCAGCTGGACGAGGCCCTGGGTGAGGACGCGCTTGTCCGGGTCGGTGTTGAGGACCGTGGGCAGCATGTACTGGTTCCACTGGCCGAGGAAGTTGAAGATGCCGACGCTGATCAGACCGGGCTTGGCCATCGGCAGCATGATCTGGAAGAACGTCCGGCTGTGCGAGGCGCCGTCGACGAAGGCCGCCTCCGCCACCGACGTGGGCAAGGTGCGGAAGAACGCGGTCAGGAAGAACACCGTGAACGGCAGCGAATAGGCGATGTAGACCAGGATCAGCCCGTGGATGGTGTTCAGCAGGCCCATGTTGTTCACGACGTAGAACAGCGGGACCAGCGCCAGCATGATCGGAAAGCTCATGCCGCCGATGAAGAGGAAGTAGATGAACCGGTTGCCCGGGAAGTCGAAGCGGGCCAGCACGTACGCCGCCATCGAGCCGAGCACCAGCGTGCCGATGAGCGAACCTCCCACCACCAGCACGGTGTTGAGGAAGTAGTCGCTCATGTTGGCCTCGGTCCACGCCCGCGACCAGTTGTCGAAGTGCAGCGTGTCCGGCAGCGACCAGGGCGAGGAGAAGATGGACCGGTCGTCCTTGAAGGACGTCATCACCGCCCACAGCAGCGGCATGACCACCATGATCGCCCAGAGGACGAGGATGCCGTGGGAGAAGACGTTGAGGACCGTGCCCTCCTTCTTCTCCTTCGGGGGCGGGCCCGGCGGGGCGTCCGTCTTGGCCAGGGGGGCGCCGGACTCGGCCGGCAGGGGCGCGGGGGTCTGTGTCGTCTTCATCTGGTTCAGAACTCCAGCCGCTCGCGACGGCCCAGCCGCATCACCACGGCGGCGAAGGCCAGCGTGACGACGAGCAGGGCGACACCGATGGTGGTGGCATAGGCGGCCTGCCCGTCACGGAACGCCTTCTGGTACACGTACAGGACCATGACGGTGGTCGAGTAGTCGGGACCGCCCGGCCCGGTCGTCATGATCTGCACGACCGCGAACGACTCGGCGCCCAGGGCGAGGATGCCCATGTAGACCCAGCCGGACTGCACGGTGTCCCACAGCAGCGGCAGGGTGATGCGGAAGAAGGTCGTGGCACGGCCCGCCCCGTCCAGCAGCGCCGCCTCGTACATCTCCGCCGGGATGGAGGCCATGCCGGCGGAGAAGAGGACCACGAAGAAGCCGACCGTGGACCAGACGAGCACCGCCATCACGGCCCACAGCGCGAGGTCGGGGTCGCCCAGCCACAGCGGCTGGACGTCGTCCAGCCCGACCCCGCGCAGGACCGAGTTGATCGCACCGCTGTCCGGGTTGTACGCGAACGCGAACAGCAGCGCGACGATGGCGATGGAGAGCACCTGCGGGAAGAAATAGACGATCTTGTAGAAGGAGGAGCCCCGGACACCGGAGACCACCGGACCGTTCTTCCTCTTTCTGCCGCCCACATTGATCATGAAGGCGAAGAACAGCGCCAGGCTGATCGTCACCAGCGGGAGCAGGAGCGCGAACAGCAGGCTGTGCTGCAACGACTTCCAGAAGATCTCGTCGTCGAGCAGCCGGCTGTAGTTGTCGAAACCGACCATCTTGAATTCGGGGCTCAGGCCGGTCCAGTCCGTGAACGAGTAGTAGATGGACTGGATGAACGGCCAGACCACGAAGAGCGCGTACAGTCCCAGGGGCAGCGCGAGGAAGCCCACGATGAACCGGTACTTGCCGTGCTGCATCGCCACTCCGGTGCCGTTGCGGAAAGTGAGTTTCCGGTGCCGTTACTGGTGCTTGTAGTGCTTGATGGAGTCGTCCTTGGCGGCCTCGTCGGCGAAGCCCTGGATCTTCTTGATCGCCTCGGCCGGAGTGAGACGGCCGGCCATCATCTCGCCCAGGCCGGACACCCCGATCTTCTCCTTCTGCAACTGCACGTACCAGTCCTGCAGACGGGGGTTCACCACGTTCTGACCGGCCTTGTCCAGCGCCGCGACACCGGACTTCAGACCCGGGGTGAGGGTGATGCCGTCGGTGCCGCCGTTGTAGGCGGTCAGGGACTTGACCTTGCTGGTGAAGTTCTTCGACGAGGCCTCGCTGAGCATGATGCGCAGCTGCTCCATGCCGCCGGAGGCGTTCTTCGCCTTGGACGGGACGATGAAGGGCTCCCCGCCGGAGGCCCAGATGGTGCCGAAGGGCATCTTGTCGGAGGAGTCGAGTCCGGTGGGCGCGGAGACGGACAGGCCGAAGTCCTTCGGGATGACGTTGGCCGACTCGTTCTCCACCCAGGAGCCGTTCGGGATGAACAGCGCCTTGCCCTGGGCCCAGGCGGTCTGCGACTGGATGTGGTCCAGACCGGGGGTGCCCTTGAGGACGTAGCCCTTCTTGTAGAGCTCGTAATAGGCCTCGAAACAGGCCTTGACCGCCGGGTGCTTCCAGGCGTTCGGCTCCAGGTTGTCGATGGCGTCGAGCACCTCGGCGCCGCCCACCTTGCCGATCATCGGGTAGAGCGAGAAGGGGAGGTAGTACGGGTACTTGCCCGCGTACGTCCAGCCCGCCATGCCCTCCTTCTTGGCCTTCGCGCAGACCGCGAGCATCTGGTCCCAGGTCTCGGGGTACTGCTCGTCGAGCGAGTCGAGGGCCTTCTGCGAGTACCAGACGCCGTAGACCGTGTAGGCGTAGTAGAAGATCCAGACCTTCTCGCCGTCGAACTGGCCCATCTCGACGATGCCGGGGCGCAGCGTGTCGCGGACCTTCTTGTTCGGGTCGTCGTAGGAGGGCGCGTCCAGCAGCGGGGTGAGGTCGGCGAGCTGGTTCTTGCCGACCAGGACGCCCATGTCCATCTGCTCGGCGCCGGAGTTGTCGATGAGGTCCGGCGGGGTGCCCTGGTTGAAGCGGGGCTGGAGGGTGGACTGGATCTTCTGGGTGGCGGAGAACTTCACCTTCACCTCGGGGAAGTTCTTCTCGTAGGTCTTCACCGCGTCCTCGGCGTACTCCTTGCCGAAGCCGCCGTCGAAGAGGACGAACTCCATGCCCGCGGTGTCGTTGACCCCGAGCGGGTTCTTCGCCGTCTTCTTGCCGGCCTTGGCCTTGCCGCCGGTGTCGTCGCCGCCGCTGCTCGCACAGGCGGACAGGAAGCTCATCGTGGGGACGGAGATCAGTCCGAGCGCGGCGGACCTCTTGATCAGATCGCGGCGGCCGACACCCTCGGTGCCGTGGTTCTCGGCGGAAGTGGATCCCATGCTCAAGTCCTCGCCTTCTCCAGGACTCAGGCGGTGAACCGGATCCTCGCCGGCACCGCGGTCGGGTCACGCTGGGTCGTGCAGGAAAGTGCGGGTGGTGACGTGCGGATCGTGTGAAGCGCCCGACAGGTATAGTCCACTTCCCGCCAGCGGATCAAGATCGAACACAAGGTTGGCCACGGGTCTTATCCGAGTTGAGACCTCGCGGAAAGACGAGCGGTCCGTGGGGTGCCCGGCGTAAAAATCCCGGTCGTCGCCGCCGGATCCCACAACCAACACCCTTGACACCCCTCGCCACTTGAGCAACTACTGGTCCTTGCGCATCGAAGGTGACAACGTTGTCCACTGCGCAGGGAGGGTACCCGTTGATGCAACGGAAAGCTCGGCACAGATGGTGTTCGGCGGTCGTGTCGACGACCGCCTTCGCTTTGGCCCTGGGCTCACAGGGCGTCGCGGCCGCACGGCCCGGAGCCCCCGAGCCCGCCGACCGGAGGTTCGCGTCCTCCTTCGAGGTGGACGACCCGGTTCCGGACTGGTCGAACACCGTCGACACCACCCCCGACGGCGGCAAGCGGGCCTCGGGGGTCGACGGCGGATACAGCAGCGGCATACCGGGCAACGTCACCGACCAGGTCGGCGACGTCCGGGCCAGTGGCGAGAACACGGGTGGCGGCGAGGTGAAGGAGAACCTCGTCGACGGCGAGCCGAGCACCAAGTGGCTCACCTTCGAGCCCACCGGCTGGACCGAGTTCGACCTGGACGAACCAGTCAAACTGGCGCGATACGCACTGACGTCGGCCAACGACCACGACGAGCGCGACCCGAAGGACTGGACCCTGAAGGGCTCCACCGACGGCAAGGACTGGAAGACCCTCGACACCCGTTCCGGCGAGTCCTTCTCCGAGCGGTTCCAGACGAAGACGTACGACCTGGCGGAACCCGCCGAGTACCGGCACTTCCGGCTCGACGTCACCGGCAACAACGGCGGCGACATCCTCCAGCTCGCCGATGTGCAGTTCTCCACCGGCGGCGGTGACGGGCCGGTCCCGCAGGACATGCTCTCCCTCGTCGACCGCGGCCCGAGCGGCTCCCCCACCGCCAAGGCGGGCGCCGGGTTCACCGGAAAGCGGGCCCTGCGCTACGCCGGGCGGCACACCATCGACGGGCGGGCGTACTCGTACAACAAGATCTTCGACGTGAACGTGGCCGTCGGCCGGCACACCCGGCTCTCCTACCGCGTCTTCCCGTCGATGGCGGACGGCGACCTCGACTACGACGCGACCAACGTCTCCGTCGACCTCGCCTTCACCGACGGCACCTATCTGAGCGACCTGCGCGCCACCGACCAGCACGGCTTCCCGCTGACCCCGCGGGGACAGGGCGCGGCGAAGGTGCTCTACGTCAACCAGTGGAACGACGTGGCCGCGCGGATCGGGTCGGTGGCGGCCGGGAAGACCGTGGACCGGATCCTGGTGGCGTACGACTCCCCCAAGGGCCCGGCGAGGTTCCGGGGCTGGCTGGACGACGTGCGCATCGAGTCCGTCGCCCCCGAGCAGCCCAAGGCGCATCTGTCGGACTACGCGGTCACGACGCGCGGCACCAACTCCAGCGGCGGCTTCTCACGGGGCAACAACTTCCCGGCGACGGCGGTGCCGCACGGCTTCAACTTCTGGACGCCGGTGACGAACGCGGGCTCGCTGAGCTGGCTGTACGACTACGCCCGTGCGAACAACGCGGACAACCTGCCGACGATCCAGGCGTTCAGCGCGAGCCACGAGCCGAGCCCGTGGATGGGCGACCGGCAGACCTTCCAGGTGATGCCGTCCGTCGCCGCCGGCGCCCCGGACCTCGGCCGGGAGGCCCGGGAGCTGGCCTTCCGGCACGAGAACGAGACGGCGCGGCCGTACTACTACGGGGTGCGGTTCGAGAACGGGCTGAAGGCCGAGATGGCGCCGACCGACCACGCGGCGGCGCTGCGCTTCACCTACCCGGGCGACGACGCGAGCGTCCTCTTCGACAACGTCACCGATCAGGCGGGCCTGACCCTCGACAAGGAGAACGGGATCGTCACCGGCTACTCGGACGTGAAGTCCGGGCTGTCGACCGGCGCGACCCGCCTGTTCGTCTACGGCGAGTTCGACGAGCCGGTGAGCGAGGGCGCGTCGTCCGGCGTGAAGGGCTACCTCCGCTTCAAGGCCGACGACAGGACCGTCACCCTGCGCCTCGCGACCTCGCTGATCAGCCTCGACCAGGCCGAGGACAACCTCCGCCAGGAGATCCCCGAGGGCAGGTCCTTCGAGGCGGTGAAGAAGAGCGCCCAGCGGCAGTGGGACCGGCTGCTCGGCAAGGTCGAGGTCGAGGGCGCCACCCCCGACCAGCTGACCACGCTGTACTCCAGCCTGTACCGGCTGTACCTGTACCCGAACTCCGGCTTCGAGAAGGTCGGCGGTGAGCACCGGTACGCCTCGCCGTTCTCCCCCATGCCGAACCCGGACACCCCGACGCATACCGGCGCGAAGATCGTCGACGGCGAGGTGTACGTCAACAACGGTTTCTGGGACACCTACCGGACGACCTGGCCGGCCTACTCGTTCCTGACCCCTTCCCGGGCGGGCGATCTGGTCGACGGGTTCGTGCAGCAGTACAAGGACGGCGGCTGGACCTCACGCTGGTCCTCCCCCGGGTACGCGGACCTCATGACGGGCACGTCCTCGGACGTGGCGTTCGCGGACGCGTACGTCAAGGGCGTCGACTTCGACGCGGAGGCGGCGTACGACGCGGCCGTGAAGAACGCCACGGTGGTGCCCCCGAGCCCGGGCGTCGGCCGCAAGGGCATGGCCACCTCCCCCTTCTTCGGCTACACGAGCACCGAGACGCACGAGGGCCTGTCCTGGGCGCTGGAGGGTTACCTCAACGACTACGGCATCTCCCGGATGGGCCACAAGCTCTACGAGGAGACCGGCGAGCGGCGCTACAAGGAGGAGTCGGAGTACTTCCTGAACCGCGCCCGGGACTACGTGAACCTCTTCGACGAGAAGGCCGGGTTCTTCCAGGGCCGGGACGCGAAGGGCGACCGGCGGGTGGAGTCGTCGACGTACGACCCGCGGGTCTGGGGGTACGACTACACCGAGACGAACGGCTGGGGGTACGCCTTCACCGCCCCGCAGGACAGCCGGGGCTTGGCGAACCTGTACGGCGGCCGCAAGGGGCTCGGTGACAAGCTCGACGCGTACTTCTCCACCCCGGAGACCGCCTCCCCCGAGTTCGTCGGCTCCTACGGCGGCGTCATCCACGAGATGACGGAGGCCCGGGACGTGCGGATGGGCATGTACGGGCACTCCAACCAGGTCGCCCACCACGCGATCTACATGTACGACGCGGCCGGGCAACCCTGGAAGGCGCAGGAGAAGGTCCGCGAGGTGCTGTCGCGCCTGTACACCGGCAGCGAGATCGGCCAGGGGTACCACGGCGACGAGGACAACGGCGAGCAGTCGGCCTGGTTCCTGTTCTCCGCGCTCGGCTTCTACCCGCTGGTGATGGGCAGCGGCGAGTACGCGATCGGCTCGCCCCTGTTCACCAAGGCGACCGTGCATCTGGAGAACGGGCGCGAGCTGGTGGTGAAGGCGCCCCGGAACAGTGCGGAGAACGTGTACGTGCAGGGTTTGAAGGTGAACGGCCGGACGTGGTCGAAGACCTCCCTGCCGCACTCGGTGGTCGCCAGGGGCGGTGTCCTGGAGTTCGACATGGGTCCGCGGCCGTCGTCCTGGGGCACGGGGAAGCACGCCGCACCCGTGTCGATCACCCGGGACGACGAGGTGCCGACGCCCCGCGCGGACGTGCTGAAGGGCGAGGGCGCCCTGTTCGACGACACCTCGGCGACGGACGCGGCGGCGACCTCGGTGGACCTTCCGGTCACCGAGGGCGCCAAGGCGGTCCAGTACACGCTGACGTCGTCGTCCGACCGGACGAAGGCACCGGCCGGATGGACACTCCAGGGCTCCTCCGACGGCACGACCTGGCGGACACTGGACCGGCGCTCCGGGGAGTCCTTCGCCTGGGACAGGCAGACCCGCGCGTTCAGCGTGAGGTCACCGGGTACGTACGAGAAGTACCGCCTGGTCCTCGACGGCGAGGGCACTCTGGCGGAGGTCGAACTGCTCTGCTGAGCAAGTGAGTTGGGGGTCTCATGCCGCTTCCCGTGCCCGTCCTGCCCGAGGGCGTCGACCCGGCCTGGCTGCCGCCCGCCGCCTTCCGGGCGGTCGGCGGCCGGCGGACTCTGATCCGGGGGTCGGATCCGCTGGTGGAGACGGTGCACGGGGAGGTGGCTGAGGCCTGCCGGCGGTTCGGGGGCCGGGTCGCGCGGGGCGCTTCGGACGGCTCGTACGACCTGGTCCTCGCCTTGGGGGCCGACGGCCTCGGGGAGGAGGGCTTCACGGTCGCCCGCTCGGGCGGCACGACGACCGTCACCGCCTCCGGCGGACGCGGGCTGCTGTACGGACTGTTCCACGTCGTACGCCTCTCAGAGGCGGCGTTCCGGAGTGAGTGGGCGCCGGAGACACATCGCCCCGCGCTCGCCCTGCGCATGCTCGACCACTGGGACAACGTGGCCGTGCATCCGGTCATGGGACAGGTGGAGCGCGGGTACGCGGGCGGCTCGCTGTTCTGGGAGGACGGGAGGGCGCGGGGCGAACTCGACCGCGTGCGGGCGTACGGCAGGCTGCTCGCGGCGTGCGGGATCAACGCGATCTCCGTGAACAACGTCAATGTGCACGCGGCCGAGGCCCGGCTGCTGACCGACCGGATCGGTGAGGTGGCCGGCCTCGCCGACGCGTTGCGTCCCTACGGCGTCCGCACCCACCTGTCGGTCTCCTTCGCCGCGCCGGTCGTGCTGGGCGGGCTGCCCACGGCCGATCCGCTGGACCCGTCGGTGCGGGACTGGTGGGCCGGGGCGACGCGGCGGGTGTACGAGGCGATACCCGACTTCGGCGGGTACGTGGTGAAGGCCGACTCGGAGGGGCAGCCGGGGCCGTTCGCGTACGGCCGCAGCCACGCGGACGGCGCGAACCTGCTGGCGGCGGCACTGGAGCCGTTCGGCGGCACGGTGCACTGGCGGGCGTTCGTCTACGACCACCGCCAGGACTGGCGGGACCGCACCACGGACCGGGCCCGGGCCGCGTACGACCACTTCGTGCCGCTGGACGGCGCGTTCGCGGCGAACGCCGTGCTCCAGGTGAAGCACGGGCCGATGGACTTCCAGGTGCGTGAGCCGGTGTCACCGCTGATCGGCGCGATGCCCCGCACCCGGCTGGCGGTGGAGGTGCAGGCCACGCAGGAGTACACCGGGCAGCAGCGGCACGTCTGCTGGCTGGGGCCGATGTGGAGCGAGGCGCTGCGGTTCCGGCACGAACCGGACCAATCCGTCGGGCAGTTGGCGCGCGGCGGACTCGTGGCCGTGTCGAACGCCGGCGACGACCCGTTCTGGACGGGGCATCCGCTGGCCCAGGCCAACCTGTACACCTTCGGACGGCTGGCCTGGCGGCCGGACGCCGATCCGCGCACGGTGCTCGACGAGTGGATCGGGCTCACCTTCCCGGACGCCCCACAGACGCTCGCCGACGGGCTGCACGCGGTCCTCGACGGCTCGTGGCGGACGTACGAGAAGTACACCGCTCCGCTCGGCGTGGGATGGATGGTGCAGCCGGGCCACCACTACGGGCCGAGCGTCGACGGCTACGAGTACAGCCCCTGGGGCACCTACCACTTCGCCGACCGGGACGGCATCGGCGTCGACCGCAGTGCGGCGACCGGCACCGGGTTCGCCGGTCAGTACGCCAAGCCGTGGTCGGAGCTGTACGAATCTGCGGACACCTGCCCCGACGAGCTGCTGCTGTTCTTCCACCACGTGCCGTACGGGCATGTGCTGAAGGGCGGGAAGACCGTGATCCAGCACATCTACGACACGCACTTCGAGGGCGTAGAGGAGGTCGAGGAGGCCCGCCGGACGTGGGCGGAGCTCGCTGACCTGGTCGGGCCGGAGCGCCACGCGCGGGTGGCGGAGCGGTACGAGGAGCAGCTCCGTGGCGCCCGCGAGTGGCGCGACCAGATCAACAGCTACTTCCTCCGCAAGTCGGGGGTGCCGGACGAGCGGGGGCGGAGGATCTACTGAAGGATCGCCACGCCCAGCGGGTCGAGGGCCAGGGGTTCGCCCTGTTCGACCCGCTTGCCGGTGAGCAGGTCGGTGGCCGTGGCGTGGGCCGTCAGGTGGGCGGGTTCGGGGGCGTGGTTGAGGAGGAAGAGCAGGCGGGTGCCGTCGGGGGCGACCCGGGCCGCCGTCTCCACCGCCGGGTGGCCGGCGTAGGGGCCGAGCAGGTCGTGGCGGGTCAGGATCCGGCGTACGACCTGGTCGACGCCCGGCTGGTCGAGGACGGTGGCCACGTACCAGCCCTCGCCGTCGCCGAACCGGTTGCGGGTCACGGCGGGGGTGCCCGCGTAGAAGTCGGTGCCGTAGGTGGCGACCGGTTCGGCGCCGCGTGGCAGCACGATGTCGAAGACGAGCCGCGCCCCGGTCTCCAGCTCGGGGACGGTCTGGGCGAACTCCGGCGGCCGGGCGTCCCATTCGTCCACGCGGACGCCCATGAGGGGGGCGAGGGGGCCGGGGACGTCGGTGCGGAAGGCGCGGTCGTGCTCGTCGACGCGGCCGGAGAGGACGGTGGTGAGGACCGTGCCACCGCGTTCCGCCACCGCTTCGAGGCGGGTGGCGAGGTCGCCCTTGACCATGTACAGGGCGGGGGCGAGGACCACGTCGTACGGGGTCAGGTCCGCCGTCTGCGGGACCACGTCCACGTCGGCGCCGGCCGCCCGGGCGGCCCGGTAGTGGGCGTGGACGACGTCCGGGTACTTGACCAGCCGGGACGGGCCGTCGGAGATCTCCAGGGCCCACCAGCTGTCCCAGTCGAAGAGGAGGGCGGTGCGGGCGGGGGTGCGGGCGCCCAGGGTGACCGCGCCCAGGCGCTCCAGTTCCGCGCCCAGGTCCGCCACTTCGCGAAAGACACGGGTGTCGTCGCGGCCCGCGTGGCCGATGACCGCCCCGTGGTACTTCTCGCAGGCACCCCGGGAGGCACGCATCTGGAAGTAGAGGGCGGCGTCCGCGCCGTGGGCGATCGCCTGGAAGGTCGCGAGGCGCAGTTCGCCGGGCCGTCGGAGCGGGTTGACGTCCCGGCAGGCGGTGGTGGACGGCGTCTGCTCCATCAGCCAGAAGGGGGCGCCGTCCTTCAGGCCGCGCATCAGGTCGTGGGCGAGGGCGGGCCGGGTCGGCGGGGCGTCCAGGGGCGGGTAGCTGTCCCAGGAGGCGAAGTCGAGGTGGGGCGCCCAGCGGTGGTAGTCGAGGGGCCGAAAGGTGCCCATGAAGTTGGTGGTGACGGGCGTGTCCGGGTCGTGGGCGCGGATCACCTCCTTCTCGGCCAGGAAGCAGCCGAGGAGGGCGTCGGTGGTGAAGCGGAACCAGTCGAGGGTGATCCCCTGGAAGGCGGTGTGGTCGGGGCCGCGCCAGTGCTCGGTGAGGGCGTTCGGCGGCTCGATCTGGTCCCAGTCGGTGTAGCGGTGCGACCAGAAGGTGGTCCACCAGGCGTCGTTGAGGGCCTCGAGGGTGGCGTGCCGGTCCCGGAGCCACTCCCGGAACGCCTCGGCGCACAGGTCGCAGTAGCAGGAGCCGCCGTACTCGTTGTTGATGTGCCAGGCGAGCAGGGCCGGGTGGTGCGCGTAGCGTTCGGCGAGGCGGCGGGCCATCTCCCGGGCGTGGCGCCGGTACGCCGGTGAGCTGGGGCAGAAGTTGTGGCGCTGGCCGTAGCGGTGGCGGCGGCCCTCGAAGTCGGTGCGGTTGACCTCCGGATGTCGCCTGGCGAGCCAGGGCGGGAGGGCGGCGGTGCCGGTGGCCAGGCAGACCCGGCGGCCTTCGGCGGCGGCGCGTTCCAGGACCCGGTCCAGGACCGTGAAGTCGTAGGTGTCCGGGGCGGGCTGGGTGAGGGCCCAGGTGAAGACGCCGACGGTGAGCGTGTCGATGCCGGCCCGGGTGAACAGGCGGTGGTCGTCCTCCCAGACGTCCTCGGGCCACTGCTCGGGGTTGTAGTCACCGCCGTACGGGATCTTCGGCGTGCGGGGCGCGGTCATGCGGTGAACTCCTCCTGGGTCTCGGTGATCACCGTGCGGCTGCCGTGCAGCAGGGACAGCAGCAGCGGGGCGGCCAGCAGGGCGGGCAGGGCCTCGGTCAGCAGGGCGGTGAGCGCGGCCGTCAGGATCAGCAGGGAGGCGGCGGCGAGGGTGGCGCGGCCGTGCTGGAACAGGAAGTACGCGGCGAGGCGGGCGGTGTCCCGGGTGCGGAAGGTGAACAGCGAGGTGAGGACGAGGGCGTGCGCGCCCCAGAGCAGGGAGCCTGTCCCGATCGCCGCGAGCAGCAGCGCCCACCAGCCGGGCAGGCCCGTGGCGGAGAAGTGGGTGAGGGTGAAGGTGATCAGGGTCAGCCAGGCCAGCAGGGGCGCCCACAGTTTCAGCGCCGGTACGGCGTTGAGCCGCCAGCCGCGCAGGTAGGCCCGGGCCGGGTGCAGTTCGGTGAGGTCGCGGCTGCGGTGGTGGAGGGCGTAGAGGGCGGCGGACAGGGCCGGTCCGAGGGGCAGCAGGCACAGGGCCGCGAGGGGGATGTTGGCCGGGTCGGGGCCGAGCAGGAGCAGTCCGGCCAGACCCGGGGAGGCGGCGAGGAGCAGCAGGGCCTCGACGGTCAGGACGGTGTGGATCAGGGCGGAGGCGCGGGAGAGGGCTCCGGTGCCGAAGTCCGTCGTCCGTACGGTGCTCATGCCGCCTCCCGGTCCGGTGCCTGCGCCGTCTCCCGCCGAGAAGGGGCGGTGAGCCGCCCGTGGGTGCGCGCGGGTCCGGCGGCCTCGCACGCGCGGGAGCGGCCGACGAGCACCGGGGCGCCGGTCACCGGCAGGGACGGCCGCAGGGCGTGCCGGGCGCCGGGCACGTCGGGGACGCGGATCACCCGTTCTCCTTCTTGAAGCGCTCGTACGCCTTGTTGTGCAGGTCGACGAGCTGCTGCATGTTCTTCGCCTTCAGCTCGGCGAGATGGGCGTCCCACTGGGACAGGGGGCGCTTGCCGAGGACGAACTGGAGGGTGTTCTGGATGACGGTGTCCTTGAGGGGGGTGTCCCAGAGGGTCGCCTGTTCCTGCTCGAAGGACTGGAGCGGATGGGCCGGGTCGATGGGCAGCTGCCGGCGCTGGGCCATGGCGTCCTGGAACTTCTTCTCGTCCGGGCTGAACATCGAGGAGACGAGCTCCCAGCTGCCGCCGTAGGCGAAGACACCGTTGTAGAAGCCGAAGTCCTTCTGCATGTCCTTCGGGGCGTCGGGATCGGAGCCCATGAGGCTGATGCCGGGCTTCAGCTTGTACTGGCCTCCGGAGCGGGTGTAGGTGACGCCCTCGACGCCCCAGCGGGCCAGCTTCTGGCCCTCGTCCGAGTACCAGAGCCAGTCCACGAACTGCATCATGGCGACGAAGCTGTCGCTCTTCAGCGCCTTGCTGGAGATCATCACGCCGTTCTCCAGCCGGCTGCCGCCCAGTACCACGGGACCGGCGGGCCCGAGCGGCACCGGGACCATCTCGATCTTCGCGCCCTTGACCTGCTTCTCCAGGTTGTACCGGTAGTCCTGCACCAGCACCTGCGGGTTGGCGCTCATCGCGTAGGACTTCTCGGCGAGGAGCTTCTGCAGGGCCTGGTCGTCGGTCTGGCTGAAGCTCTCGGGGTCCATGAGCTTCTCGGCGACCAGTTTCCGCAGGTACTCGACCATCTGGCGGTAGCCGTCCTGGGCGCCGGTGAAGACGAACTTCTGCGCCTTGTGGTCGAAGCTGATGTTGTCGTAGGCCCAGCCGGCTCTGACGCCGAAGGCCTGGCCGAGGTAGCCGAACAAGGCGCCGCAGGGGAACGGGGTGTTGGTGCTCCAGCGGTCGGTGAAGGGGTACTTGCCGGGGTACTCCTCCTTGAGCGCCTTGAGGACGTCGTACACCTCGTCCCAGCTGGTGGGCAGGGTGAGGCCGTGCTTGTCGAGGACGTCCGTGCGGAAGGACAGCGAGTAGCCGGCCTTGGCCTTCTCGTGCAGGCCCGGCAGCAGGTAGTACTTGCCGTCGGACTGGCGGATGGAGTCGAGCTCCGGCTCCAGCTTCCACTTGCGCACCTTGTCGCGGAAGTTGGGCATGAGCTCGACGTAGTCGCTGACCGGGAGGATCGCGCCGGACGACACGAAGGCGACCTCGGAGGGGTGGTACGTCTTCGGGATCAGGAACGGGGCGTCCCCGGCCCCGATGAGCACACTGCGCTTCTTCTCGTAGTCGGCCAGCGGGACGTCGACCGGCTTCAGCGTCACCCCGGTGCGCTGGGTGAGCTCCTTCCAGAACAGCCAGCCGTTCTTCATCGGGTAGACCGGGTTGTTGTTGTGCAGCACCGAGAAGGACAGCGGCTTCGCCGCCTTGAACTGCTGTCCCGCCCGGTAGTTCTTCATGGCGCCGTCCTGCTTCTTCGACAGGTCCTTCCCGTCCCCGCCCTCGTCCCCACTGCCGCAGCCGGTGAGCGCGGCGAGGCCGGCGAACCCGGCGGCGGCGAGTATCTGGCGCCGCGACAGCTGTCCTGCGTTCTTCACGGAGACTCCTTTGTTCCGTCAGCGAGTTGGGGGGGCGGCGTCAGCCCTTGACCGCGCCGAGCATCACGCCCGAGACGAAGTAGCGCTGGACGAACGGGTACACGCACAGGATCGGCAGGGCGGTGAGGACGATGGTCACCGACTGGATGTTCGCGCCGACCTGGCTGAGCTGCTCGGTGCCGGCCCCCGCGTTGCCGCCGCCGGTGGCGCCCTGGATGAGGTTGCGGAGGTAGACCGTGACCGGCATCAGCTCGGTCCGGTCCATGTAGAGGAACGCGCTGAACCAGGAGTTCCAGAAGGACACCGAGTAGAAGAGGACCATCGTCGCCACGACCGCCTTGGACAGCGGCAGCACGATCCTGAGCAGGGTGCCGTACGTGCTCAGGCCGTCGATCTGCGCGGCCTCCTCCAGCTCCGTCGGCAGGTTCTCGAAGAACGCCTTCATCACCAGCAGGTTGAAGACACTGATCGCGTTCGGCAGGGCGATCGCCCAGACGCTGTTCTTCAGCCCGAGGCTGGTGACCAGGATGTAGTTCGGGATCAGGCCGCCGGTGAAGAACATGGTGAACACGGCGACCCCGACGAGGACACCACGGCCCTTGAGGTTCTTCTTCGACAGCACGTAGGCGTAACAGGTCGTCAGCACCATCGCCACGGCCGTCGCCACCACCGTGTACAGCACGGTGTTGCCGTAGTTCCGCCAGAACATCGAGTCCTGGAAGACGATCTCGTATGTGGTGAGGTTGAACCCCTTGGGCAGCAGGGTCACCTCACCGGCCCGGATCTGCCGCTCCCCGCTGAAGGACCGCGCGAGGATGTTGACGAAGGGATACAGGGTCACCAGCACGACGAGGGTGAGGACCACCCCGTTGACCCCCTGGAAGACCCGGTAGGAACGACTCGGCTTCACCACAGGCTCGTCCCCACTGTGCGACGCGAGAGCTGGTTGGCGGACGTGATGAGGACCAGGCCGATGATCGCCTCGAACAGGCCGATGGCGGCGGCGTAGCTGAAGCTGTTGGACTCGACACCCGAGCGGTAGACGTACGTCGAGATCACGTCGGCGGTCGGATACGTCAGCGGGTTGTACAGCAGCAGCACCTTCTCGAAGCCGACCGCCATGAACGTGCCGACGTTGAGGATCAGCAGCGTGATCATCGTGGGCCGGATACCGGGCAGGGTGACGTGCCAGATCTGCTGCCAGCGGTTGGCTCCGTCGATGCGCGCGGCCTCGTACAGGTCCTCGTCGATGGTGGTGAGCGCGGCGAGGTAGAGGATCGTGCCCCAGCCGGCGGTCTGCCAGATCTCCGAGCCGACGTAGATCGTGCGGAACCACTCGGGCTCCTGGATGAAGCGGATCGGGTCGTGGCCGAACCAGTCGAGAAGGTGGTTGACGGGGCCGTCACTGGCGAGCATCTGCATGGTGATGCCGGCGACGATCACGATCGACAGGAAGTGCGGCAGGTACGACACCGACTGGACGAACCGCTTCAGGGAGCGCCGGCGCACCTCGTTGAGGAGCAGCGCCAGCACGATCGGAACCGGGAAGCAGAACAGCAGGGTGAGCCCGCCGATCCACAAGGTGTTGCGGAACACCTGCCAGAAGGTGGGGTCGTTGAGGAACATCTGCACATAGCGCAGCCCCACCCACTCCTCGCCGAACATCGAGCCGCCCGGCTCGAAGCGCCGGAAGGCGATCACGTTGCCGATCATCGGCAGATAGCGGAAGACCAGGAAGAACAGCAGCGGCAGCACCGCAAGCGAGTACAACTGCCAGTCACGGCGCAGCGCCCGGCGCCATCCGGTCCGGGCGGGTGCCCGTCTGCCGCGACGGGGTGCGGCTCTGGCCGGAGGCGGGTCCTGGGTGCCCGGCGGGGCCGACGTGGTGGACGTGCTCATTGCTCGGGCCTCCCGTGGGCATGGGACGCGGAACCGAAACTTTCGAGCTCTTACCGGTAACTTCGCGGCAACCTATGGCCACCAGAAAGCGCTGTCAATGGGTGCTGCGCCTGTCGTACGGGGCGTCCGGGTCGCGTTGAATTCCCGTCGAAGCTGGGTAGACCCCAGAGGCCCATCACCCGTTGTCCGTCGCAAGTTTCTGGATGCCCACCGACTCCTGCGAGGTGCCGCCGTGCCCGCGTTCGACCTGCCGTTGACAGAACTGGAGCACTATCGCCCGGACGTGGAGGAGCCCGCCGACTTCGACGCGTTCTGGCTGAACACCCTGAAGGAGGCCGGGCAGACGGATCCCCTGGTGTCGGTGCGGCCGGTGCAGACGGGTCTGCGGCTGACCAGGACCTGGGACGTGACCTTCCGGGGCTTCGCGGGCGACCCGGTGCGGGCGTGGTTCAGTCGTCCCGCCGGGGCCGGTGAACTCCTGCCCGCCGTCGTCGAGTTCGCCGGGTACGGCCGCGGGCGCGGGCTCCCGCACGAGCGTCTGACGTGGGTCAACGCCGGGTACGCGCATCTGCTCATGGACAACCGCGGCCAGGGCGACCAGTACGGGTGCGGTGGTGAGACGCCCGATCCGCACGCCACGGCTCCCGGCGGGCCCGGCGCGGCCGTTCGCGGGCTGCTCGCGCCCGAGGACTACCACTACCGGCGGCTCATCACCGATGCGGTGCGGGCGGTTTCGGCGGTGCGGGAGTTGCCCGGGGTGGATGCCGGGCGGACCGTCGCCGTCGGGAACAGTCAGGGGGGCGGGCTGGCCTTGGCCGTGGCCGGACTCGTTCCCGATCTGGCGGGTGTGCTCGTCAGCGCGCCGTTGCTGTGCGGGATCCGGCGGGCGCTGGATCTCACGGACGCGGGGCCGTACGGAGAGATCGCCGCGTATCTGTCCGTCCATCGGGGGGCTGAGCAGAGCGCGTATCGCACGCTGTCCTACGTCGAGGGCGTCTCCTTCGCCCGTCGGGCGCAGGCGCCGGCTCATTTCGGGGTGGGGTTGCGGGATGCCGTGTGTCCGCCGAGTGGGGCGTATGCGGCGTTCAATCGGTACGGGGAGCTGGCGGGGGCTCGGTCCGTGAAGGACCTTCATGCGTATCCGTTCAACGGGCACGAGGGTGGGGATGCGGTGCATGTTCGCCGTCAACTGGACTGGGTGGCGGGGGTGCTTGCGCCGTAGGGGTGCCGGTCCGGTGTCGAGTGCGGGTGTGCCTGGGCTGATCGCGCAGTTCCCCGCGCCCCTTATCGGGCCGTTGTTGGTAGCCTCGTCGCGTCGTGAGGTATCCCAGCATCCAGCAGTTGCAGCTGTTCCTGCTCCTCGCCGAGGAGTTGCACTTCGGGCGGGCGGCGCGGCGGGCGTTCATGGCGCAGCCCACGTTCTCGCGGCACATCACCGCCCTGGAGGAGCGGCTGGGTGTCGTCCTGGTGGACCGTACGACACGCCGGGTGGCGCTCAGCGCGGCGGGCGAGGCGCTCGTGGGGCGGGCACGGACCGTGGTGGAGGCGGCCGACGAACTGCGCCGTGAGGCCGAGGCGCAGGCCGGCGCGGCGGCGGGCCGGATCGTGATCGGCTCCCTGGAGGCGATCACCTCGATGGACCCGATCCCGGCCGTGCTGGACGAACTGCGGGAAGTGTGGCCGCAGTTGACGGTCGACGTCGTACGGATGGGGTTCGACGCCGGCCCGGCGATCCTGCGGGGGGACGTCGACGCGGCATTCCTGTTCCTGCCCGTGCCCGACGGCGTCCAGACCCTGACGCTGGCCGGCGGTCCGCGGTGCGCGGCGATGGCCCACGACCACCCCCTCGCCGCCCGGGACGCGGTGACGCTCGCGGACCTCGCCGACGAGCCCCGCATCGGCTGGTCGGAGCAAGTCCCCAAGGTGTTCCGTGACTTCTGGTCCGGCGGCCCGCGGCCGGACGGCCGCCCGATGCGGTTCAGCCGGCACGCGATCGTCGACTACGAAAGCGCCCTGCCGCTGATCGCCATGGGGCAGGGGATCCAGCTGCCGCCCGGCGCTACCCGGTGGCTCTACCCGCGCCGAGGCGTGTCGTACGTCGACGTCACCGATCTCGAACCCTGGACGGCCGTGCTCGGGTGGCTGCCGAGCCGCCGGGACGAGCCCCTCGTGGCAGCCCTGCGGCAGGCGGCCGGACGTGTGCTGCGCGGGCCTTTCCGCGACGGGGTCTGACCGCCCGTCCTCTGCCGCAGCCGTTTACAACTGCGCCGCCCGGCGCTAACTTCCGCAACAGCGGGGTGGGAGCGCTCCCATATCGGTGGACCGGAACCCGCCCTCGAGCCGTTCCCACCTCGCGCATCCGCGCACACGCATCCGCAGGCCCGTTACCCCATGAACGGATGATGCTGTCATGATCCTGACAAAACCGTCGGACGGATCCACGATGCCCCGACCAGCGCTCCCCTCCCGGGCCAGAGCCCTCTTCCTGGTCCTGCTGGCCCTTCTGGTCACCGTCCCGGCCCTCGGCCTGGTCATGACGGCCGGTGGTGAGGCGGAGGCGCACGGCACCCCCATGAAGCCGGGCAGCCGCACGTTCCTGTGCTGGCAGGACGGTCTGACCGACACCGGTGAGATCAAGCCGGTCAACCCGGCGTGCAAGTCCGCGCAGCAGGTCAGCGGCACCACGCCGTTCTACAACTGGTTCTCGGTGCTCCGCTCGGACGGCGCCGGCCGCACCCGGGGCTTCGTGCCGGACGGCGAGCTGTGCAGTGGCGGCAACCCCAACTTCACCGGGTTCAACAAGCCGAGCAAGGACTGGCCGCTGACGCACCTCACCTCGGGGGCGACGGTGGACTTCTCGTACAACGCCTGGGCGGCGCACCCGGGTTGGTTCTACGTCTACATCACCAAGGACGGCTTCGACCCGACCAAGCCGCTCACCTGGAACGACATGGAGGAGCGGCCGTTCCTGAGCGTCGACCACCCGCCGCTGAACGGCTCCCCCGGCACGGTCGAGGCCAACTACTCCTGGACCGGCAAGCTCCCCGCCGGCAAGTCGGGCCGCCACATCGTCTACATGGTCTGGCAGCGCTCGGACAGCCAGGAGACCTTCTACTCCTGCTCCGACGTCGTCTTCGACGGCGGCAACGGCGAGGTGACCGGCATCAAGGAGCCGGGCAACCCGTCCGAGCCGGTGCCCGGCACGTGCACGGCCACCCGGAAGACGACCGGCACCTGGAGCGGCGGCTACCAGTCCGAGGTGACCGTCACCAACACCGGGAACGTGCCGATGCTCGGCTGGATGGTCGACTGGACGCTCCCGGCCGGGCAGAAGGTCGAGAGCCTGTGGAGCGGCAACGCGACGTACAACGGCCAGGCGGTGATGGTCCACAACGCCGGCTGGAACGGTTCCCTGGATCCGGGCAGAAGCACGACATTCGGCTACGTCGTCTCCGGTGCCGGGGGTGACGGTACGACGAGCCTGCCCTGCCGGGTGGGCTGACCCGCTGCACGAGGCGGGCCCGGTGACCGGGAGGGCCGGTCACCGGGCCCGTCGGCATGCCTGGCCCTCCTCACGCGGGCGCGGGTGACCCGTGGGTGAAGCCGTCGTCGGCCGTCGCCACGAGGCGGCGCAGGGTCTCCTGGGCCGGTGGGCCCCAGGTGGGTTTGCCGCCGGGGCGGCCATGGGTGCCGGCGTCCCCGATGAGGAGGCAGGCGAGGGCGCGCCCCACGGCCCAGCCGCGGGCGCGGCGGACGGTGGCCGGGTCGGCGGCCGGACGGTACGCGGCGAAGAAGCGGTCGGCGGCGCCGTCCGGGAGCAGGGTCCAGGCGGCGGCGAGGTCGCAGGCCGGGTCGCCCGCGCAGAGGTCGCCGAAGTCGATCACGCCGCAGAAGGTGCCGTCCGCGGTGAGGACGTTGGCCGGGTGCAGGTCTGCGTGGATCCAGAGGGCCGGGCCGGACCACTCGGGGGCGGCGACGGCGTCCTCCCAGACCGCCCGGACGCCGTCCGGGTCCGGGACCAGGCCCAGCTTCGTGACCATGGCGAGGTGCTCGGCGAATCCCTCGGCACCGTCGGCGAGGGGGCCGCCGCGGCCACGGCCGGCGGGAGCTCCGTCGGGTGCGGGGCGGTGGAGAGCCGTCAGGAAGGCGGCGAGGGCGTCGGCCGATTCCGCGGCCCGGGTGGCGGGGGCGTGGTCGGCGGGCGTGCCCTGCACCCAGGTGGTGACGATCCAGGGGCGCGGGAAGCGCTCGGAGGGTTCACCGAGGCGCTGCGGGACGGGGACCTCGAGGGGGAGGTTCCGGGCGAGGCCGGGCAGCCAGGTGTGCTCCTTGCGGAGCAGCGTGTCCGCGTCGGGCGTGGCGTAGGGCAACCGGACGGCCAGGTCCTCACCGAGGCGCCAGAGCTGGTTGTCCCAGCCGCGCGCGCCGAGCCGCAGGGGACGATCGGCCAGATCGGGGTGCTGGTCGCGCAGCAGGTCCCGGATCAGTGCCGCCGTGATCTCGATCTCCGTGTGGGCCATGCGACGCAACGCTAGCGGGGCGGCGGTGCATGCCGTCGGGTGTGCGGGCGGAAACGGCCGGAGGTGCCGACTCCGGCCGGCCCTTACGTCTCATATGTCGGTGTTATCCAGGTGTGCGATTCTGTTGTGAGGGTGCCCTGCCGCTCAGGTGCGGCGTGGGACCGCCGCGTCGTCGTCGTTCGAGTTCCGGGGACTCCCACCTGCCGGTGGCCGCGGCATGGACGGGAGGTGGATGCGGAGATGCCCCACTACGGCGATACCAGGGCGACCGTCCCCGGTCCGTCTCGTCCTCCCGCGCCGGAGGCCGCCGCGAGGGAGCGGGTGCTGGCGTTCGCCGGGGTGGCGCTGGCGGCGGTGTACGTGCGGAGCGAGGACGGTGCGGAGCTTCGGCTGGTGGAGTCGGCCGGGGCGGCCGAGCCCGGCGCGTGCGGCCTGCCGGGCGCTGTCCCGGTGTCCCTGGACTCCCCGGTGGCGGCTCCGGAGCCGGGCACCTCGGCCATGCCCTCCCCTGGTGCCGGACCCGGGCCCGGAGACTGCGGATGGGCCGTGGCCGACGCCTTCCGCGGCGGGCGGGCCCTGTGGCTCGGGGGTGCCGTGCTCACCGGCCGTCCGGGTGCCGCCACCACCAGCCCCCCGCTCGGAACGTTGCCCCTGGGGGCGGCGGGTGGGTGGCTGGGGTGCCTGGTCGTGGTCGGAGAGGCCGGGGAGGGGTTCGGGGCCGAGCAGCGGGAGTTCCTGGAGCGGTACGCCGACGCCGTGGCCGAGCGGCTGCGGGGCGAGGCCGACCGCACCGCCCCCGCGCCGCTGCTGGACTCCGCCCTGCGCGCCCTGGGGGTCGGCTCCTTCGCCCTGACGCCCGGCACCGGGCTGGTCGAGACGGACGCGGCCCTGCTCGAACTGGTCGGCATCCCCGAGGGCGGTTTCGACGGCAAGACAGACACCCTGCTCTCCTGCAGCGTGCCGGAGGACGTCCCCGCCCTGATGTCGGTCATCGAGCCGTCCGCGCAGGCTCCGGTGCGCCGGGAGCTGGAGTTCCGTATCCGCCGGCCCACCGGTGAACTGTGCTGGCTGCGGCTGACCTGCCGCGTGCTGAGGGGGCCCGAGGGCACTCCGGAGCGGGTGCTGGGCGCGGTGACGGCGGCCCCCGTGCTGCGCCGGGGCGCCAGCGACGTCGCCCGGATCCAGTGGCTGACGGCCGCGCTCGACGACGCCGTGACGGTCCGGGACGTCAGCCGCGTGGTGGTGGCCGCGCTGCGCGAACCACTGGCCGCCGACCGGGTGGCGCTGGCCGAACTGCTGGAGGACCGGCTGGCGGTCACCGTGCTCGATCCGCCGGGTGCCGGTGCCTGGCCGGAGCTGTGGCGCTCCGAGTGGCGTTCGGAGTGGCCCGACGCGCCGGTCTCCGCGCTGCCCACGCTGCAGGCGGCGCTGCGGGACGGCCGGATGAGCCTGTGGCCGGCGGGTACCGAGCTGGAACCCGGGCTC
Organism: Streptomyces sp. NPDC006372; assembly: GCF_040612515.1. Classification (NCBI taxonomy): domain Bacteria; kingdom Bacillati; phylum Actinomycetota; class Actinomycetes; order Kitasatosporales; family Streptomycetaceae; genus Streptomyces; species Streptomyces sp. NPDC006372. Next base: position 146,498 of record NZ_JBEXQJ010000020.1, read on the forward strand.
GCGGGGATCGGCCCCGGCGGTCTTGCGGTGCTGCCGCTGCCCGCGAAGAGCAGGATGGCCGGGGTGTGCCTGGTCGGCTGGGACACGCCGCACGAGTTCGCGCCCGAGGAGCGGGCGCTGCTGACGGCGACCGCCGGGCTCGTGGGGCAGGCCCTGAAGCGGGCGCACGCCTACGACGCCGAACAGGAACTCGCGACGATGCTCCAGCGCAGTCTGCTGCCGCGCCGTCTGCCCCGGCTGCCCGGGGGCACCGCCGTGGCCCGCTATCTGCCCGCCCGGCGCGGCCTCCAGGTGGGCGGCGACTGGTACGACGTGATCGCGCTGTCGGAGGGCAAGGTGGCCCTGGTCATCGGGGACGTGCAGGGACACAGCGCCGGAGCCGCGACGATCATGGGCCAGATGCGGACCGCCGTCCGGGCCTACGCCGTCGAGGGCCACCCGCCGGACGTGGTCGTCGCGCACGCCAACCGGCTGCTCGTGGGCATGGAGACCGACCTGTTCGCGACGTGCTGCTATGTCGAGCTGGACATGGAGGAGGGCAACGCGCTGTTCGTGCGGGCCGGGCATCTGTCCCCGCTGGTGCGTCATCCCGACGGCGGGACGGAGGAGGTCGCGGTCGAGGGCGGTCTCCCCCTGGGTGTCCTCGCGGACGCGGAGTTCCCGCTGACGGCACTGGCACTGGCCCCGGGCACGGTGCTCGCGCTGGTGACGGACGGCCTGGTCGAGTCGGCGGATCTGCAGGTGGACGAGGGGATGCGGCTCGTGCGCGAGGCGCTGGCCGCCGCCGACCCCTCCGACCCGGGGCGGATGGCCGACGCCCTGCTCGGTGATGCCGGGCGCCGGGAGGACGACGTGGCGTTGCTGCTGTTGCGCTACGACGGGATGCGGGTCCGGCCGGTGCGCTCCGGCTGGGTGGTGTGGCGGCTGCCGGACGCGGTCATGCACGCCCGCCGGTTCAGCGCGCGGACGCTGCGGTCCTGGGACGTCGTGGCCGAGGCCGACACCATCCTGCTCGTGGTGTCGGAGCTGGTCACCAACGCCCTCGTGCACACGCAGGGAGCGGTCCGCGTGGAACTGACCCTGGCCGCGGACCGGGTGCGGGTGACCGTGAGCGACTCCTCGCCCCGGGCCCCGGCCAAGCCGGTGGTCGTGGACTGGGAGTCGACGGGCGGCCGGGGGCTCTTCCTCGTCGAGGCCATGTCGACGGCCTGGGGCTCGGTCCCGGTCGGCGGCGGCAAGCAGGTCTGGAGCGAGGTCGTCGTGTCCCGGCCCGAAGCGGACCGACGGCCTCGACCGGAGTCGGAGCCGGCGACCGAACCGTGGATCGAGGCGGGCGGGGAACGGCCGCCGGGCAAGGAGCGGAGCTGGGGCATCGGCTGGAACCGGGACCGCGGCCGGGGCATGGGGTGGAGCCGGAGCAAGGGCCGGGACCAGGACCGGGGCCGGGAGGAGCAGGGAGGGACGGACCGGGGCCGGGCCGAGCGGGGAGGGGCGGGATGAGAGCGCACGGGTGGCGTGTGGCCGCCGGGCTGCTCGCGGGCGTCGTCGCCATGACCCTGGCGGGATGCGCCGAGGACGGCGGCGGGAGTGAGGACGGTCTGACCGTCGGGCTGCTGCTGCCGAGCCGGGCGGTGCCCCGCTGGGAGCAGTCCGACAAGCCCCTGATCGAGAAGCGGGTGAAGGAGCTGTGCCCCGACTGCACGGTGGTGTACGCCAACGCCGAGAACGACGCGGCGAGTCAGCGGCAGCAGATGAACTCCATGATCACCCGGGGTGTCTCGGCGCTGATCCTGGACGTCGTCGACCCCAAGGCCCTGCGCTCCTCGGTCCGGGAGGCGGACCGCGAGGGCATCCCGGTCGTCGCCTACGACCGGCTCGCCGAGGGGCCGATCTCGGGTTTCGTCAGTTTCGACGGCGGTCAGGTCGGCCGGCTCCAGGGCGAGGCGCTGCTGGAGGGCATGGGTGCCAGGGCCGACGGAAGGGGCGTCGTCATGATGAACGGCGATCCGTCCAGCCCCAACGCCGCCTGGTACGAGGGCGGGTCCCGCTCCGTCCTCCAGGACAAGGCGCGGATCCTCAAGTCGTACACCACGCTGGGGTGGCGCACGGAGAACGCGCACGACCACATGTCCGCCGCGATCAACGCCCTCGGCCCGGACCGGATCGACGGGGTGCTGGCGGCCAACGACTCGATCGCCGCGGGCGTGATCTCGGCACTCAAGAGCGCGCGCATCGCGCCGCTCCCCCCGGTCACCGGCCAGGACGCGGATCTCGACGCCGTGCGGCGCATCGTCGAGGGCGAGCAGTACATGACCGTCTACAAGCCGTTCCGGAAGGAGACCGACGCGGCCGCCGCGATGGCGGTCGCCCTGGCCCGCGGCAACGACCTGGGCGCCCTCGCCACGGCGACCGTGGACAGTCCCACCACCAAGGACGTCCCCGCGGTGCTGCTGAACCCGCTCCCCGTCACGCGGGACGACATCGGCCGGACGCTCGTCCGGGACGGCGTCTACACCATCGACCAGATCTGCACCCCGAAGCTCCGGCCCGCCTGTGACCGGATCGGGCTGACCCGATGAGGGAGGTGGTCCCCCGTGGCCCATCCGCCCGTGCTGGCGTTGCGCGGAATCTCCAAGCGGTTCGGCGGCGTGCAGGCACTCGTGGACGTCGACCTTCAGATCCGGGCCGGTGAGGTGGTCGCCCTGGCGGGCGACAACGGCGCCGGCAAGTCCACGCTCGTGAAGGTGATCTCGGGCGTCAGCCCCGCCGACCGGGGTGCCATCGAGTGGGAGGGGCGGCTCGTGCAGATCAAACGTCCGCACGACGCGCACGCCCTGGGCATCGCGACCGTCTACCAGGACCTCGCCATGTGCGACAACCTGGACGTCGTCGGCAATCTCTTCCTCGGCCGTGAGATCGACCGGGTGGGCGTCCTCGACGAGGTGGAGATGGAGCGCCGGGCCCGCGATCTGATGCGCGCGCTGTCGATCCGCATCCCCGACGTGCGGATGCCGGTCGCGGCGCTGTCCGCCGGGCAGCGGCAGGCCGTCGCGATCTCCCGCTCTCTCATGGGGGCGCCCAAGGTCCTGCTGCTCGACGAGCCCACCGCCGCTCTGGGGGTCGAACAGACCAGTCACCTGCTCGACCTCATCGAGGAGGTGCGCGACCACGGTATGGCGATCATCCTCATCAGTCACAACATGGGCGACATCAAGGCCGTGGCGGACCGGGTCGCGGTGCTGCGGCTGGGCCGCAACAACGGGTTGTTCGACGTGAGCACCGTGACGCAGGAGCAGATCATCTCCGCCGTCACCGGAGCGGCGGACAACGCCGTGGCGCATCGCTCCAAGGGCGACGAGGAGGCATGGCCGTGAGCCGGGGCGGGCCGCAGCGGGACGGCGAACCGGCCGGGACGGACCGCGGCCCCGTGCCGGTCACGGCCGACGGCCGGCCGCGCACCCGCGGCTGGCCCGGCAGCCTGCGCGACTACGCCCTGGAGGTCCGCGGCAGTGTCCAGGGCGTCGAGCGCGGGCCGCTCGTGGTCATCGCCGGACTGATCGTGATCTGGCTCGTCTTCCAGGCGCTGGACGACAAGTTCCTCTCCCCGCGCAATCTGTCCAACCTCAGCGTGGACATCGTCGGGACCGGCCTGGTGGCCGTCGGCATCGTGTTCGTGCTGCTCATCCGGGAGATCGATCTGTCGGTCGGCTCCGTCAGCGGTCTGGCCGGTGCCGCGTTCGCGGTGCTGAACGTGAACCAGGGGTGGCCGGAGTGGAGCGCGGTGGTCGTCGCGGTGGCCGTCGGCATGGCCGTGGGCGCCTTCCACGGGTTCTTCTTCGCCTGGTTCGGCGTGCCCGCGTTCGTGGTGACGCTCGCGGGGCTGCTGATCTGGAACGGTCTGACGCTCTACCTGCTGGGGGCGAGCGGCACGATCAACATCGACGAGGAAGGCCTGGTCGCCTCCCTGACCAGCCGGCACTTCGAGGACCCCGTGGCGGCGTACGCGGTGGCAGCACTCGGTACCGCCGGGTACTTCCTGGCCGCCCACCGCAAGCGCAGCCGCCACCGGGCCGCCGGGATGCCGTACCGGCAGACGGCCGAGATCTGGACGCGGACCGGTGTCCTCGCGCTGGTCGCCTTCGCCGCCGCCTACACCCTCAACCGCTTCCAGGGGCTGCCGCTCGCACTGCTGATCTTCCTGGCGGTCCTGGTCGTCTCGGACTACGTGCTGCGCCGCACCCGCTACGGCCGGCGTGTGTACGCGCTCGGCGGCGGGGTCGAGGCGGCGCGCCGCGCCGGCATCGGAGTGGAGCGGGTGCGGGTCGCGATGTTCATGGTGTCGGGGACGCTGGCCGCGTTCGGCGGACTGTTCGTGGCCTCGGGCCTCACCTCGGCGAGCCCCACGACGGCCCGGGCCGCCGGCTCGGGAATGCTGCTGATCAACGCGATCGCGGCGGCCGTCATCGGCGGGACGAGTCTGTTCGGCGGTCGTGGCTCGCCCTGGTCCGTGCTGCTCGGGGTGCTGGTCATCCAGTCGATCGCCTCGGGCATGGGGCTGCTGGGGGTGGAGGACGCCGTGCAGTTCATGATCACCGGTGGCGTGCTGCTGGCCGCCGTCGCGGCCGACGCGCTCACCAGACGCGCGGAGACCCGGCGGGGCCGACCGTGACGGACGGCGTGCGCCTCGTGCGCGATATGCCCCTTGTCTTGTGAAATGCCTGTTGAATGGCAAAGCTGGGTACTGGCCACGCGCGTGGTCCAGGACCGACGTCGTCTCCCCCGGAGTGCCATGAAACGGAGCCGTCTCGCCCGGCTGGCCGTGGCCGCCACGGTGGCCGTCGGCCTGGTACTCGCGGGGTGCGGTGGCTCGGACCAGCCCCGGGGAGATCAGGCCGATCTGAGCGTGCTCGCCATGGACGCGCCCCAGATGCAGACGCTCAAGAAGCTCACCAGGGAGCACTTCACCGCCGAGACCGGCATCAAGGTCGACTACACGCTGCTCCCGGAGAACGAGGCTCGGGAGCGCATGAACCGCGAGTTCGCCACCCAGGCCGGTACCTACGACGTGGCCAGCGTCAGCGCCTACGAGGTGCCCATCTACTCGGACAACGGCTGGCTGGCCCCGCTGGACCCCTTTGTGAGGGCGGACAAGGCCTTCGACCAGAAGGACGTCTTCCCCAACCTGGTGTCCTCGCTGACCGGGAAGGACGGCAAGCTCTACGCCGAGCCGTTCTACGGCGAGGGCTCGTTCCTGATGTACCGCAAGGACCTCTTCCGCAAGGCCGGACTGACCATGCCGCCGAACCCGACCTGGGAGCAGGTCGCCGACCTCGCCGCCCGGGTCGACGGGGCGGACGGCGCCAGCGGCATCTGCCTGCGTGGCCTGCCCGGCTGGGGCCAGAACCTCGCCCCGATCAACACGGTCGTCAACACCTTCGGCGGCGCCTGGTACGACATGAACTGGAACGCGCGCCTGACCTCGCCGGAGTTCAGGAAGGCCGTCGGTTTCTACGTCGACCTGCTCCGCTCCCACGGCCAGCCCGGCGCCGACCGGATGGGGGTGCTGGAGATACTGGACAGCTTCGTCGCGGGCAAGTGCGCGATGATGTACGACGCCACGTCGCTGGCCCAGTCGGTGGAGGCCGACGGGTCCTCGGTCAAGGGCAAGGTGGGTTACGTACCGGCCCCGCACGACAGGACCCAGCGGGCCGGCTGGCTGTGGACCTGGGCGTGGGGCGTCCAGCAGGCCTCCGACAACAAGGACGCCGCCTGGAAGTTCATCTCCTGGGCCTCCTCCAAGCAGTACCAGGAGCAGGTCGGCCAGGAGCTGGGCTGGACCTCGGCACCCGCCGGGAACCGCAAGTCGCTCTACGCCAACCCCGAGTACCAGCAGGCGGCCGGCGCCTGGTACCGGCAGGAGTACACGGCGGCCACGGACTCCGCCGACCCGAAGAACCCCGGCGTCGCCAAGCGCCCCTACACCGGCATCGGCTTCCTGGGCATTCCCGAGTTCGCCGTACTCGGCACCGCGGTCTCCGAGCAGATCGCCGCGGCCATCGCGGGCCACCAGTCGGTGGACAAGGCCCTGGACAAGTCCCAGGACCTGGCCCAGGCCGCGGCGGCGAAGTACCGCGGGGGGTGAGCTCCGCCGGTCGAGCGGGCCGTCACGACGCCCAGGGGTTCAGCGTCGCGGCGTTCACCCACCTGCGCGAGCGGGAAACGCGGCGCGAGCGGGAAACGCGGCGCGAGCGGGAAACGCGGCGCGAGCGGGAAACGCGGCGCGAGCGGGAAACGCGGCGCGAGCGGGAAACGCGGCGCGACGT